>CADASI010000090.1 GCA_902790525.1 uncultured Eubacteriales bacterium | reverse complement strand
GGCGGCTTATTTACTATGCCTTCCTTCTTCCCCGGGCCGGTCTCTATTCCCTCTGCACTCGGTTGGCTGTTTTCGCTTGCATTGTACGGAAACTCAAGTGATATAGCCAGTCTCCTCCTTGATGATCCGCGCCGCCTCCTCCTGGGTGATCTGCTGGTATCCGGCCTCACCGAAGGCTGCTACAGACAGCAGTATGCACAGGACCAGGACGGCAAGAATGATCTTCTTCATTGCTGCATTCCCTCTTTCTCAGTCAAGTGATCTCCCACACCACAGTCACCGTGTCCGACATATCAATATCATCCGGCTCTATATCCATCTCACAAGGACCAGCGCAAGGACTCATTAGCATGTCGTCCATCGGACGCACTTCCATGTTGATCTCGCCCCACGAATAGTCCACCGTCTGGATGCTTCCAAGGGTAAGCCGTGCTGCCTTGGCCAGCACCTCTGCCTTCTTCATAGCATCCTCTACGGCCTTGCCTATCATCTCGTTCTTGACGGCCTCCGGGTCAGCTATAGTATAGCTGATGCGGAACTCAGGAGCCAGGTTAGACCGGCTCAGCGTGAACAGCGTCTTCCCAAGAAGCTCATTGTCAGAAGGAAAGTCCACTTTGAGAGTGTGCGTAAACTTGTAGCCAATGAACCGCCTCTTGTAGTCATTGTTCTCATCCCGGTAATTCTCAAACTCGGTATCAACATCAAAGGAGAGAGTCTTCATTGCAGAGCTTTTAAAGCCTACCTCCACCAGCAACTCCCGCAGCGCTTCGGTCTCTGCGGTCGATCTGTTGATCGTCTCTGCATATTCCGGGTAGACCCCATTGAGGGTTATCATCAGGCGGGTCGTGTCGGGCTTCACCTTCAGGTTGCCTTTGCCTGTCACTCGAATCGTTCTCATGGAATCAGCCTCCTTTCAGCTGCCCTTATTTTACCACATAAACTGTCCGGAAATCACCCCTCAAAGCATTCATATCCCATATTTCGCGCTTCACTTGGTTTAGCCACCGACAATTGCCCCATTAATCGCTATCAAAGCGTGACAAATCGTCGGTTTTGTCTATCAATTCAGCTCACTGCGCGTATCCGTGCATTTGGGTGCACATGATTATGAAGTGATACAGTTAGTTTCTGTATTTCCTGCCCTCATTGAAGTACCATAGTCATGAGCGCAACACATGCTTCAGCTGCGTCACCATCGCCATGATCTGCTGCAGCTCCTTTTGGGTACAGTCCGCCAGCAACACGATCAGTTCATCAGGGTTCTCGTACTGGTCGTCACAGGTCTGATAGCCCTGTAGCAGATCATCCATCGTGCACCCGAGCGCGTTAGCGATGCGCACATAAGTATCCAGCTTTGCTGTACGTTTGGCCTTCTCTATATACCGGATATAGACAGGTGAAACATCGGCTCTCTCGGCCAGCTCCTCCTGCGTCAGCAGTTTCTGCTTGCGCAGCCTGCGGATGCGGCTGCCAATGACTGTGTAATCGAGCGTCACGAATCATTCCTCCTATATTTTATTGCAAGGAGGATAAACTATTTGGTATCGGTTGCGGTTTAGTTTATTCATTATTCTCGCCGCCACATATAAAATAGTTTACCCTGGTTCTTCGGCTTTCGAGTCCGTTTGATCTTCCGCAGATCGTTGTTGTGCATCTCCTGCAACCTGTAGAACAGCCAGTGGTACTCATCGTGGAAGCACTCGTGGTACACGTTTAGCCGAGCACGGTCTCTGTGTACAGCGTTCTCGTTGATCAGGATGGTGCCTGCCGGAATCTTTACCACAATGGGAGGTGTCTTATCGTCCCCGTCCCTGGGGGTTACTTTGACTTCGCTGTCAAACCAGTAGAGTACGCTCTTGGTTTTGTGGTGAAGCCCATCTTCTTGGCCAGTTTGAAGGGGTCGAGCAGCTTATAATCGTGCAGCGCCTCCGGCATATACTCGAACAGCAAGTCTTCAGCAGCGGCGTTGACCTCTCGCATACCCAGAACAGGAATCAGGTAATCGTCCAGCTTTATCCTATCCCGTTCCGGCTGCTTAAGGCTGACTCTGTCGAATTTATAGGTCATTCGATCATCGATGCAGAAATCCAGCGACACATAAAGGGTAAAAGACTGGAGGCCGGAGTAATCATCATTGTACGCGTTTGCCTTCAGGTACACGACAAGATCGGCAGTGAACTCATACTTGTTCACTCGCCAGAAAGTCATCCGTGGGTCAATCCTGCATCGATCATGCGTCAGCTGCTGGCTGTAGAATCCATCAACGCCACAGATCGCGGCAAGCTCACCGTCGTACAGCAGCCCATTGATCTCCTCAACAATCTCCGCGCCATAATGGTTCAGGAGATAGGTGTTGAATTTCGTAATCTTTGGAAAAGAAACCGTGTTACCCTTGGTTTGAGGCACACGGGACTTATAGGGGTGGATATCATCCGTCGAAAGCCACTCCCGGTCTTCCGCTTCGACAGCGGCCACCAATTCCTCGCGGGTCACATCATACATTTCCCTCTCCCTTCTGCTGATCCCAGCGTCCTGTCAACCACTAACGGGGCTGGTCCCCTGGTCGGGGGGACTGATGGATATATTATAATCGAACATGCGTTCTGTTGCAACACATATGGGCCCTCCGGAACAAATTTAAAGTTATGTTCGGTTTATTACAGATGTGTTGCGCAATCATCCGAAACAATGCGGCAGCAATGTGATGTAGAGAAAGGATGACCGAGGAATGCATCTTCCCCGGTCTATGACACTAGCCCAACTATTTGAACTTATCGAAAATGATTACGGTCATCCTACATAAAGGTTTCCATGACCTGCTCTGGATAGATAGCGTTTTCATATGTATTACTCCCTTGCTTCCCCTAAAACAGGTACCTACCAATCTGCGCCATCCTATCTTTAGATTAACCCGTCCCTCAGCGCTCTGTTGACCTCATCCAGCCTGTGCGAATGAACAATCTTGGATACCTGAAGCTGATTAAGCACATTTTCATAGGTGCCATATGTATGTTCTTCGAATAAAACCCATTCAACCAGATCCAACTGGCCAGGATGTTCCTCGATGAACTTGTTGACTGTCATAACTGCCACCTTTGCGGCCTCTTCCACCGGATAGCTATAAACTCCTGTGGAGATAGAGGGGAAAGCGACACTGCGGATCTTGTGGTCGATTGCTGCCTGCAGCGAATTCCGATAGCAATCACCCAGTAGTTCTGCTTCATGATGTTTTCCACCGTTCCAAACCGGACCAACAGTATGAATTACAAATTTGCAGGGCAGGTTGTATGCTCCCGTCAGCTTGGCCTCGCCGGTATTGCAGCCATGAAGTGATCTGCACTCCTCCAGCAGCTTCGGCCCCGCAGCGCGATGAATCGCGCCATCAACGCCACCGCCGCCGAGCAAAGACTGGTTTGCCGCGTTTACGATCGCATCCACATCGGAGATTTTCGTAATATCTCCCCGCACCATTCGCAGAACGGTTTTTGCAGCCTCCACCTTTTTTCCGGCATACTCCGAACGGAGCTCCATTAAGATTCTCCCAAGGAAATTCTGACCGGGCCATTCAGAAGGATTGGTTTCAGCAGCAGTGACAGCATCCAGACCGATTCCCCATATGCCATCCTTTGGACTTGCTTCAGCAAGAATGGCATCCCCGGTATCCAGGAGTTTAGACTTCAGGTCCGGGTTCTGCTCAAATTTGGCCCTGTTGGCCGTTTTGACGACGTCATATTTCACCGCATTCCATGCGTTGGAATCGAACGGCTTCACCTGCTTTCCGAGATTCTTGCACTCCCAGGGCTGCGTTGACCGCAGAATCGCAGTATATCGCTCGGAATCGTGGAACAGCCTTGCTTTCTGCGCCATCATATACTGCTCCACAAACAGGTACTCAAAGTCATCGATGCTGAACTTTCTCCTGTACCAGTTGGAGAAGCAGCCATTCTCTTCATCGTCTTTCCAAAAGAAAACAACAGGCTGTTTCCGAACCGGACGATGCATGTGCATATACTTCGAGACCCATTCAGGATCAACGTAGTGGCTGTATTCATCCATCTGGCATCCATGGCAAACGTCATCAGCGATCTCCAGGATGACATCTGCAAGCTCCAGTCCTTTTTTCCATTGATCGTCGATGGAATCATATCCCAGCAATGCGCCGAGGATATTGCCTGTCACCGCGCCGGTTGAATCGCTGTCGCCACTGTGATTGACGGCGGCAATAACGCCTGCGGAGAAATCGTCCTGATGTCTCAGCGCACAATAGAGTGCAATGCCCAGGGTTTCCTCCGCGACCCAGCCTTCGCCCAACTGATGGATATTGTCCAAATCATCTGTGGCATCATTCTCGGACAGCATGATAGCCCGGTCGATGATATCAACGAGCTCCCGGAGGTGCGAATCTCTTTTAAAAAGTGATGAAACCGTGTCTCTGGCTTCCAGCACAATAGCCTTCAGAGACATCGTTTTCCCTTCGGACGGGAAAACGATTCGGTTGATCACATGAACGAGCACAGCGGCAGGCATATAGCCCAGGGAATGCCCATGCGTGATAGCGGCCAGCTGAGCCCCCTCCATATCCAGTTGTTTAATATCATGGAGCTGATAGTTGACCGCCAACGGGGCCACGCGCATAATACCGCCACAGCCCTTGCTGTGATTCCGTTTCGCTTTTATGTAATCCTCATATTCCTTGCCATCCTGCAGGGCGGACAGGCATGTCGTGCCCGGGGCTCTTCTGGCATACAGCTCCGGCACATCCAGCAACCAGGAAAAACCTCCTGCTTCCGTGTAGCGCTCATACTTGCTGACTTCCTGCAGGGAGGATTCCTGCGTTTTCAGCCAGTCCTTATAGGCCTTCATGACATAACCTCTGGGCCAGGTCTGAATGCCGCGCATCGCGCCTCTGGTATCGCCAACCAGCAGGCCGTTCGCTGTGAACAGGGACATCTGCGTATCATCGGATATCAGAGCTTTCCCACTGATCGGGTCCTTTGTATACGCGGTGATGCCATTCTCTCCGTATTCTTTGAAGATCTGCGCTTCCTGAAGGAATTCCACCGAATAGCCCAGGGCGTCGCCAACAGCCCCGCCAAAGATACAGCCCCGGATCGCGTCCAGATGGACTTCCGTTTCTCTCTTTCTTTTGAGGGCACCATCAATTTCCTTCTGGTCCTCGTCCCTGTAGAAGTGGGAGAAATTCCGATTGAATTCCTTGAAGTTGTACTGGTCAGCAGATCGGCTCAAAACCGCAAAGTCAATCCTGCGGAACATGTCGCTTTCACGCATACGTCGGCAGCAAGAAGCTGGTCAAGCGTAAAGAATTTGAGCAGTATATCAGCGATAAATTAGTAATCTGATTACATCCCCGCTATTGAGAAAAAGACGCTTTCATGTTACAATAGAGTTGTTGCAAGGAGCTCTTTTTCTCTTGCGGGAAAGGAGTTCATCATGGGGAAAAACCTTAAAGGAAAAGAACTTGGCAAGGGTATCTGCCAAAGGAAGGATGGTCTATACTCAGCGAGATTCCTGGACAACACAGGAAAACGTCAGGAAAGGTATTTCAAGACACTTGCCGAAGCGCGCAATTGGCTGGAGGATGCCAAGTACGCCGAGAGGCATGGTGAGACAGCTCTGTCCTCAGAGGTTACGGTAAATGAATGGTTTGAGTACTGGATTGAAAACATCGTAGGCGATCTTTCACCCAATACGCGCCGGAATTATCGCGAACGATTTGTTCATAGTATTCAACCTTCCATCGGCCGGATGCTCCTGACAGATGTGAAGCCTATGCATTGCAAGACAGTCCTGAATTGCATGGAAAAGGATTACTCAGGCGGTACAATCCGACAGGCATATATTACTATGGGTGCGATGTTTAAGGCAGCATTGATGAATGATATGATTCTCAAGCATCCGATGAATGGTGTCCGTTATGCCAAACCGGTGCGTGCCGTGGATGATATACATTTCCTGACGGTTGATGAGCAGGAGGCATTTCTTGAAGCTGCAAAGCGATCCCACAACTATCGACAGTATGCCTTGATTCTTGAGACAGGACTGAGGACGGGTGAATTGATCGGCTTGACCTGGGATGTGGTCGATTTCGAGAAACGCACTCTGACCATCAACAAGACTCTGGAATACCGCCACAAAGATAAAATGTGGCGCGCCGGGCCAACAAAGACCAAGCAAAGCTATCGGACGATTCCCCTGACCAGCAAAGCAATTGCGATTCTTCAGGAGTTGTACGCTGAAAGGGAAAACCGAGAAGAATCGGAGATTCTCTCATTGGAACTGGAATATATGGATCGACGAACCGGTCAGCTTGCCAAGCTTCGGATGCGGGATTTGGTCTTCATCAATTGGCGTACCGGTGAACCCGCAAAGAACAGCTCGTATGATACCCACTTATACAAGCTGTGCGATGAAGCAGGCATCAAGCGGTTTTGTATGCACGCCCTGCGGCACACATATGCGACGCGAGCCATAGAGCGCGGTATGCCTCCGAAGGTATTGCAAAAGCTGCTTGGACACGCGAGCATCAAGACTACTATGGATCGGTACGTCCATGTGACGGACGATTCACTGGTCAGTGGTGTACAGCTTTTCGAGGCCAACGGCTGACCGGTACAGGGACCAAATCCCTTGCCATGTGAAGTCAAATTGGTGTAGAATTGGTGTAAACCGTTTGGGCGCGAGCCCGAAAACCCCTGAAAATAAGGAGATGTGAGGAAATATGAAGTTAGGCGTCGTGGGCCTGCCGAACGTGGGCAAGAGCACGCTATTCAACGCCATCACCTGCGCGGGCGCGCAGGCGGCGAACTACCCCTTCTGCACCATCGAGCCGAACACGGGCGTCGTGGCGGTGCCGGACAAGCGGCTGGACGTGCTGGCGGAGATGTATCACCCTGAGAAGTACACCCCGGCCACGCTGGAGTTTGTGGACATCGCGGGCCTGGTGAAGGGCGCGAGCCACGGCGAGGGCCTGGGCAACAAGTTCCTCTCGCACATCCGCGAGGTGGACGCCATCGTGCACGTGGTGCGCTGCTTTGAGGACGAGAACGTGATCCATGTGGACGGCAGCGTGGACCCCGCCCGGGACATCGACGTGATCAACACGGAGCTGATCCTTGCCGACATCGAGACCGTCACCCGGCGCGCAGAGAAGGCCGCCGCCATGCTCAAGAAGGGCGAGAAGAAGTACGCCGTGGAGGCCGAGGCCGGCAAGATCGTGCTGGAGCACTTAAACGCCGGCAGGCCCGCCCGCACCGCGCCGCTGGACGACGACCAGCTTGCCGCCGTGCACGACTGGTTTTTGCTGACCATGAAGAAGGTCATCTATGCCGCCAACATCGGCGAGTCGGACCTCGGCAAGGACGAGGACAGCATCCCGCTGGTCAGGCCGGTGAAGGAAATCGCCGCCGCCGAGGGCGCGGAGGTGCTGGTGATCTGCGCCCAGGTGGAGGAGGACATCTCCCAGATGGAGCCGGACGAGAAGCAGATGTTCCTGGACGACATGGGCATCGGCGAATCCGGCCTGGACCGGCTGGTGGTGCTGGGCTACAGGCTGCTGGGGCTCATCAGCTACCTCACCGCCGGGCCCAAGGAGGTGCGCGCCTGGACCATCGAAAACGGCACCAAGGCCCCCCAGGCCGCGGGCAAGATCCACACCGACTTCGAGCGGGGCTTCATCCGCGCGGAGATCGTGCCCTATGACGACCTGGTCCGCGAGGGCAGCATGGCCGCCTGCAAGGAGAAGGGCCTGATCCGCTCCGAGGGCAAGGACTACGTGATGAAGGACGGCGACGTGACGCTGTTCCGCTTCAACGTATAGGCCATGTCGGATCGGGATAGCGCCCTGGGCGCGCTCGTGGAGCGCCCGCGCCCGACGATCCTCGCCGCCGCGGCCGTGTCGCTGCTGGCCATCGCGGGGCTGTGGATCGTCAGCCTGCTGATCTCCCGCATGCCGCTGTCGGATCAGACCGCCCGGGAGTTCCTGTTCAGCGCGATGTACTACCTGCCCTTCGTGGCGCTGCCCATCGCGCTGTACGCGCTGCGGCGGCCGGGGCTGTCGGCCTCGATGCGCCTCAACCCGCTGCCGCCGCTGGCCACGCTGGCCGTGATCCTCGCGGCGATGCTCAGCGTCTACCTGGCCAGCGTGCTGGACGGCGCGTGGGCGGCGCTTTTGAACGCCGTCGGCCTGCGCGAGCCCGAGGTGTCGGTGGAGATCGCCTCCTCCCGGGCGCTCACGCTGGCCATACTCCACTCGGCGGCCATCCCCGCCATGTTTGAGGAGCTTTTGTGCCGCGGGTTCGTTTTCGCCGCCTTTGAGAGCCGGGGCACGCGGCTGGCCGTCTGGGTGTCCTCGGCGATATTCGCGCTGATGCACGGCAACATCTACGGCCTGCCCGCCTACCTGCTGGTGGGGGCGACCTCGGCGTTTCTGGTGTTCGCGCTGGATTCGCTGTACGCCGGCATCGCGTACCACACGGTGTACAACGCGCTGATACTGCTGTCGCTGTACCTGCTGCCCGCCTCGGACGTCGCCGCCGCCCCCGACGCGGCGATGCTGGCCTCCGTGGCCCTCGACGCGATGCTGGTGGCGCTTATGCTGTTTCTGCTGCTGCGCACGCTGGACCGCCGCCGCCGGGCGCTGGGCATAAAGGCGGTGCCCCGCATCCGCGCGCCCCTGCGCAACGGCGAGCGTGCGCTTTTGCTCGCGCTGGGCGTCGTGTTCGCGGCGACCTGCGTGCTGGTGCTCATGGGGGTGTGAACGTGAACGGGACCGTGCTCTGCGTGGGCAAGCTCAAAGAAAAGTGGCAGCAGCAGGGCTGCGCCGAATACCTGAAGCGCCTGTCCCGCTACGGCAAATACGAGATCGTACAGGTGGACGACCTGCCCGCCCCGGAGAGGGCCAGCGACGCCCAGATCCGGCAGATCATGGATAAGGAGGGCCAGGCGCTGCTTAGGCATGTGCGCCCCAATGACCGGGTGATCGCCCTGTGCATACAGGCCGACGCGCCGGACTCCGTGAAGCTCTCGCGGATGCTTGCCGATCTCTCCGGCGACGGCCGGCGGAACGTGTTCGTCATCGGCGGCTCCAACGGCCTGTCCGACGCGGTGCTTCACCGGGCCGACCTGCGGCTGTCCTTCTCCAACCTCACCTTTCCCCACGGCCTCATGCGCGTGATACTGCTGGAGCAGCTCTACCGCGCCGAGCGCATCCGCACCGGCGAACCGTATCACAAATAAAGGAGGGCTCAGCCCATGAAGCTGGAGAGATTGCCGCACGCGCTGACGGTGTGCAAAGCGGCCTCGGTTCAGGATATCGACCTGAGCGCCGATTTCTGCTTCATCGGAAAGACCGACGAGGAGCTGTCGCTGGTGTGCAGGACGCAGGATGTGCCGGAGAACGCGCTCGCCCGTGACGACGGTTGGCGCGCCTTCCGCATACAGGGCCCGCTGGACTTCTCTCTCATCGGCATACTGTCAAAGCTGTCCGCTGTGCTGGCGGAAAACGGCATCGGCATTTTCGCCACATCGACCTATAATACCGATTACATCCTCGTGAAGGCGGAGAACCTCGACAGGGCGCTGGAGGCGCTCGAACGGGCGGGGTACGAGATCGAGGCTAAAACACATGTTCCATACGGGCGATGAGGGCAGGCGCAAGCGCGGAAGCGCCCCTACGGGGTGCGTTCGCGGACGCCCCATGGGGCGTCCCTACGGTGCCCGGCTATTCCTGTTCCCTGTTCCCTGTTCCCTGTTCCCTCCCCTAATCCCTAATCCCTAATCCCTATTCCCTAATCCCTAATCCCTATTCCCTATTCCCTCTCAACACTAACCCCCCGTCGCAAACCCCAGGGAAATCTTCACCGCCTCGCTGACGCGGGCCATGACCTCGGGCCGGAGAGTGCCGATGCGCTCCCGGAGCCTGCGCTTGTCGAGGGTGCGGATCTGTTCGGCCAGCACCACGCTGTCCTTGACCAGCCCGGTGCCCTCGCACTCTATGGGCACGTGGGTGGGCAGCCGCGCCTTGTTGAGCTGGCCCGTCACGGCCAGCACGATCACGGTGGGGCTGTAGCGGTTGCCCACGTCGTTCTGTATCACCAGCACGGGGCGGATGCCGCCCTGCTCCGAGCCCACCACGGGGTCCAGGCAGGCGCTGTACAGGTCGCCTCGGGAAATCATGTTATCACGCTCCGCATACATCACATGTCCCATCGTATGCGGATGCGACGCCTGGGGTGAAACCGTCATCGTCGTCATCATCGCGCGCCCCCATCACATTACAAAGGAACCCGAGCCGTCGGTGACCACCTGCATCAGCTCCCGCTCCACGCCGGTCATGGCGTCGATGTACACCAGGAAGCTGCCCGCGCCGTCGGTGGCCGCGATCTCATAGCACAGGTATTCGGCGTCGTTTTCGGGTATGACGCACAGCCGCGCGCCCTCGGCGGTCAGCGCGCCGCCGATGCGCATAAGCGCCTCCTCCTCGGTGATCTTCGGGATCTCGATCACCCGCTGCACGTGGTTCATCAGATAGCCCGCCGGCTCCAGGCCGATCACCGCGCCGTCGCGCATGGACACCTGCACCTTCACCAGGTCGGGGTAGAGCACCACGCCGTCCTGCACGGCGGCGAAGTTCACCGTCAGTATGCCGTCGAACAGGCTCATATAGCTCATCTCCATGGACCCGTAGCCCCGGGCCAGCAGGAAGGCCCGCGCGGCGTCCACGGCGGCGTCCTGGGTGATGTTCACGTCCCCCACGTCCGAGTCGCACAGCAGGTAGAGCACCTCGCCCCCGGCCTTCGTGACCCCGGCGCTCAGGCGATAGTCCCCCATCTGGAGGCTGTATTCGTAGCAGTCCACCGGCACGCTGCCCTCCCCGGTCAGCTGCACGTCCTGCACCTGCTGGCCCAGGAAGGCCGTCAGGCGCTGCCGGGCGGTGGGCTCGTCCACCTCGGCAAGCCCCCGGAGGGTCTTGAAGTCGCCGTCGGAGCGCCCGTCGGAGAAGGGCCCGTCGTACAGAAGCACCGGGTATTCCCCCGCGGGACTGGTGATCGGCGCGAGGTTCTCCTGCCCCGCCGCCTCCGACGCCCCGTCGAACACGGCCTCGCCCTTCTCGTAGCGGTCCAGCAGCCGCGCCAGGCTCACCGAGAAGCCCGCCGCCGTCTCGGACAGCGTCCGGAGCGTCTCGTGGTCCTGCTCGGTCAGCGTGCCGCCGTTGCCCAGCTTCACCGACAGCGCCCGGGCGAAGTCCCCCGCCTGGTTGATGAACTTGAGCGTGGCCGACACCGTCTCCTGCCCCAGCGGCAAAAGCGCCAGGTCGCTCATGGCCCCCTGGGTCTGCAATGCCGTCTCGTTCAAGAGCGCCTGCATCTGGCCCCGCTCCCCCGCCACCAGCAGCTTGCGGAAATTGACCGCCATGCCCTCGGTGAGCTCGCACGTCTCGTAAAACGCCTTCTGCACCATGGCGTCGATGCGGGCGTTGGCGGCGTTGAGCGCCCGGGTCTGCGCCACGGCGAAGGCCAGCACCGCTATGAGCAGCATCGACAGCATCACAAGCCCCGCCTTTTGCCAGTCCCGGTCGCGGATGTCCCCTATGATCTGCATATCCCGCACCTCCCTACACGGCGAAACGGTGGTTGCCGATGACGGTCTTCACCATCCGCGTGCGAATCCACTTGTCGTTGGTCTTCTTCGGGTTGTAGTAGTACAGGCACCCGCCGGTGGGGTCCCAGCCGTTGAGCGCGTCCCGCGCGGCGCGTATGGCCGTGGCGTCCGGGGTATTGTTGATGGTGCCGTTGCTCACGCAGGTGAACGCCCCGGACTGGTAGATCACGCCCGAGATGGTGTTGGGAAAGGACGCGCTGGCCACCCGGTTCAACACCACCGCCGCCACCGCCACCTGGCCCTTGTAGCTCTCGCCCCGGGCCTCGGCGTACACCAGCTTCGACAATAGCCGGTGGTCGGCGGAGATGATGGACGCCGACGCCGCCGTGCTGCCGCCGGAGGACGCCCCGCCGGACAGCGTCACGCCCATGGCCGCGGCGGTCCTGGCCCCCACGCGGCCGTCCGCCGACAGGCCGTTCTTGCGCTGGAACGCCTTCACCGCCGCCTGGGTCTTCGCGCCGTATTTGCCGTCCGCGGTGCCGTCGAGATACCCCCAGTCGATCAGTTTGCGCTGCACCTTCTTCACGTCCGCGCCGCTGGAGCCCACGTCCAGCACCGTCGCCGCCCGGGCCGCGGGCGCGATCAGCAGCATCAGTATCAGCATTACGATCATCGCCCGCTTCACCTCCGATCACCCCCGAACAGCGCTTGGAGCCACCGCCACGCGGAGGAGTAGAGCGCGCCGTCGCCCTCCACCCATGCCTCCGGATAGCACAGCGACGGGTACAGCACGCACCACCAGTTGTGCCCCTGCCCCGCGCCGATCACCACGCGCAGGGCGCGGTAGTCCCCCGCAGGCACCCGCGTGCCGCCGTAGACGCGCTCCGGGAAGGGGAACACCCCGACCTCGCAGCGCGCGTCCCCGGCAACCCGCCGGGCGGCGGCCTCCAGTTCATCGACGTGATCGTTGACGACCCGCCAGGCCGCCTCCGCGTCCCCGACGTCCCTGAGCAATTCGCGGGCACAATCGAGCACCGCGTCCCGCACCTCGAGCTTCAGCGCCTGGGCCGGGGCGGTGTCGTCCGCCGCCACCACGTGAAGCCGCACGTAGTCCCGGGATTCCGCCCGCGCGGGACAGGCCAGAAGGACCATAAGTATCAGAGCACAAAAAAACCGACGATTCAGAACCATTCCTCCATTCCAGTGGAATATGTTCTTATCGTCGGCATTTTTGGCGACAATTATACTAATTTCAGTCTAAAAGTTAGACAGACTGCGAGGGGATTTTTTGTCATGGCAAGTCCGCAGGCTTGCTGGCGGCAAGTCAAGGGCCGACAACGAAGCCATGGCGGAAAAGCCACCGCAGGATGGTTGATTTTTAGACTGAAATTAGTATTATGCAGTTTTTTGGGGATTATGTCACGCGGTCGCGTCGACGCTGTCCATGAACATCGCCGCGGCGGTCTCCCTCGGCAGCTCGCCCAGGCGGCGCCACAGCTCCCTCGGGAGGTCCCCGCGGGCGGTCAGCCAGCGGGTCAGGGTGCCGAAGGTCTGCCTCGGGCCCTGCTTCCACGCCGCGTGCAGGGCGGCGTCGTCCAGCTTATCTGGCAGGGGGATGCCGTCGCAGAAGCGGCGGATCTGTTTGATCAGCGCCTCCGCGTCGTAGATGGCGTCCACCCGGTAGCCCATGACCTCGGCGCACAGCTCGAGCCCGCGCAGCCACACGTCCTTCCACGCGAGCTTCTCGAAGGCCGTCTCCGCCTCGAGCGCGCTCAACAGCGGCGCGTTCACCGGCTGGCCGGTGCGCAGGGAGCCGCGGCGCATGAACTCGGCGTCGAAGCGGGTCATGCCGGAAGGTGTACAGCCAGCCGTCGAAGCGCCCGTAGCGCTTCATGGCGTCCTGGTAGCCCATGCGCAGGTTGCGGGCCATCAGCTTCGGGTTGAAGTCCAGGAAGCCCCCGAGGTTGTGCTGGGGCTTGATGATCTTCAGCCACGGCAGCCGCGCGTACTCCGGGTGGGTCAGGTAGGGGTGCAGCTCCACGGCCACCACCTCGTCGGCCCCGTCCGCGAGCGCCATGTCCAGCGGCAGGTTGTCGCAGTAGCCGCCGTCGATGTAGCGCTGGCCGTCGATCACCTTCGCCGGGAAGATCGGAAAGCACGACGCCGAGGCGATCACCCAGTCCGGCAGCATGCCCGGCTTCATGTCCCTCAGATACATCGGACACCCCTGCATCTGGGGGACCTTGAAGGTCATGATCCCCAGCCCCATGCCCTGGGCGCGGATGCGCGGCTCGTCGCACTCCTGCCGCACCAGCTGCTCAAGCGGCGTGATGTCCATGCGCAGGTGCTTGGCGTTTTCCATCAGGAAGGGGATCACGTCCCGCTTGTTGGCGACCATGTGCCCGATGGCGAAGTCCTCCGGGTCCTCCACCGCCATGATGTTCTTGATGGAGATGTTCAGCCACACGTCCCGCGCCGCCTCGAGGTCGCCCCGGGCCACCAGCGCCGCGTTCAGCGCGCCGATGGAGGTGCCGTACACCCCGTCCAGCCGGACGCCCAGCTCCCTTAGCGCGCCCCACGCGCCGATCTCATAGGCCCCGCGGGACCCCCCGCCGCACAGTACCAACGCACGCTTCACACCGATCACCTTCTATCTCTGATTCTCACGCGCAGTATGTCCCCCGCCCCGACCCACTCCGGGGCGTCCATGTCGAACAATGTCTGGGGCACGGCCACGACCTTTAGCGGGTCGCCGCCGGTGTCTGTCATGTTCCTTGCGATAAAACCGACCCCGAGGCTGTTGGGCGACAGCACCTCGATAACGTCCCCGTCCGATATGCGGTTGCGCTGCTCCACGCGGACGCGGCCCCCGGGCAGCCTGTCCCGCACCACGCCCACAAAGGCGCAGTCCTGGAGGTAGGTGCCGTCCTCCGGCGCGTGCTTCCTCATCGCGCCGAAGTAGAAGCCGCTGGCGTAGGCGCGGTGGCTGGCGGCGTTCAGCTCCCGCTGCAAAAGGGCGATGCGCCCGGGCGTCGCCGCGCCGGTGAGTATGTCGTCGACGCGCCGCCGGTAGGCGTTCACCACCGTGGCCACGTAGTAGGGCGACTTCATGCGCCCCTCGATCTTGAGGGAGGTCACCCCGGCATCCACGATCCGGTCCAGGAAGTCGAGGCAGTTGAGGTCGAAGGAGGACAGTATCGTCGTGCCCCTGTCGTCCTCCTCCACGGGGAAGAACTCGCCGGGGCGCTTTTCCTCCATCAGATGATAGCGCCAGCGGCAGGACTGCGTGCACGCCCCGCGGTTGGCGCTGCGGTCCGCAAGATACGCGCTGATCATGCAGCGGCCCGAGTACGCCATGCACATCGCGCCGTGGACGAACGCCTCCAGCTCCAGGTCATTCGGCGTCTTCGCCCGCAGCTCCGCGATCTGCTCAAGCGTCATCTCCCGGCCCAGCACCACGCGCTTCGCACCCATGTCGTGATAGACCCGAGCGGCCATGTAATTCAGACAGTTGGCCTGTGTGGACACGTGCACGTCCAGCGACGGCGCGGCGGCGCGCATGGCGGCGATGGCCCCCAGGTCCGCCACGATGGCGGCGTCCGCGCCCACGTCGCGCAATGCCTGGGCGTAGTCCCCGATCGCCGCCACCTCGGCGTTGGTCGGAAAGGCGTTGACCGTAACGTAGAGCCGCTTCCCCGCCCCGTGGACGCGCGCTGCCGCCCGGGCCAGGTCGTCCATTGAGAAGCCGACGCTGCCCGCGCGCAGCTGCAGCCTCGGCCCGCCCACATACACCGCGTCCGCGCCGAAGCGCATCGCCGTCTCCAGGCGCTCCATGTCGCCCGCGGGGGCTAAAAGCTCAGGGCGCAGGCTATTCATCGTCCTCGGGCCGGTACTCGGTGTCGTCCCAGTTCTCGGGCCGCAGGCCGATGTTGGTCTGCGCGCCCTCGATCTTGGGGTTCATGTAGGTCTCGCACAGCCAGTTGGCGTAGGACACAGTCACCAGCTTGTTGAACGTGGGCATGATGAGCACGTACAGTATGCACAGCGCCAGCACCACATAGCCCATGGAGGCCGGGGCGATCTCGGACACGACCAGCCCCAGTATCGGCAGAAGCAGCGTGAGCAGCTTGAACAGCACCGCATACGGCAGCTTGCCGACGGTCAGCAGTACGGAATTGCGGATGATGTCGCGAAGCCGAAGTGTGTAGGTGACCATCATGACGTACATCAGCATGGTGGCCATGGACCACACGGCGCCCATCAGTATCACCAGCGCGATGGGGATCATGAACAGCGGCGAGGACTTCGCCATCTCCCCGTAGAACTGCACCGCCATGAACACCACAAACGGCATCAAGCCGCTGATCAGGCTCACCGGCAGCGCCTGCTTCCAGTTGCCCTTGACGGCATCCTTAAAGTCACTGAGGATGAAGCTGTGCTGGTCCCGCGCCCAGTTGCGCAGCACGTAGGTCACCCCGGCGTTGAACGGACCGGTGATGGCGATGCACGGGATCATGATCATCAGCCACGTGGAGATCACGCTGAGCACGTCGGCGCGGGTAAACGCCCCGGCGTCGGTGACCTGCGCGCTGTTTAAAAGCATCAGGTTCATAATCGTCCAGATGATGGCGGGGATCCAGAAGATCAGGTACAAGAGGTTCACCCCGATCATCTGCGTCCAGCGCACCTTGAGCACCGTGCCGAAGAGCTGCCTGCGGTTCGCCGGCAGGTCGGCCACGGTCATGTCCGCTTTGCCCTGCTTGCCGTAGTAGTAGTTGTTCATCAAATCCCTGAAGCCCATGGGATACCTCCTGTGATGTTTCTCAGAGTGCAGAGTGGAGAGTGGAGAGTGGAGAGTGCAGTTTTGGTTCAAATCCCTTCGGGATTTGTTTTTTCAGTTGAGGACGGGGACGACCTCTTTCGTCTGAAGGGGAAGGCTTGGGGTTACGCCGTCCAAAAGCCTTCCCCTTCAGGGGAAGGTGCCCCGCAGGGGCGGAAGAGGTCGTCCCTTCCAATCAAAAGAAATCCGCAGGATTTCCTCCAAAACTGCACTCTGCACTCTGTTCTCTCATATCTTATCTGCGATCTCCCTGACGCCCTTCCCCACCAGCGCCACGGAGCAGGGCGCGGTGAGCAGATCGCGCATGAGGGCGTTGGTGGTGTCGAAGTCGATGGCGTTGATGCGGTCGATGGTCTCCGTCTCGGTGCGGGTCATGTTCATCAGCAACAGCCGCCGCCCGTTGGCCTGCATCCGCGCGGAGGTGGACTCCAGCCCCATGATGTACCCGGCCTTCATCTGCTCCCGGGCCATCTGAAACTCCTCCCGGGTCATGCCGGTCTCGGCGATGGACGCGGCCTCGGCGCGGATCATGTCGATCACGGCGTTGGCGGCCTCGGGGCTGGTGGCGGCGTACACGGCCAGCATGCCGGTGTCGGTGTAGGCGTTGGGATAGCTGTAGACGCTGTAGGCCATGCCGCTGTCCTCGCGAATCTTCTGGAAGAGCCTGGAGGACATGGCCCCGCCGAAGGCGCTGTTGAATATGGACAGCTCAAAGCCCCGGTCATCGCCGGTGGCCACGCCGGGATAGCCCAGGCAGATGTGGGTCTGCTCGATGTCCTTCTCCCGCACAAGCAGGGCCGGCTTCGCGGGCTGCGTGGCGTAAGCGCGGCGCTCCAGGCCCTCGCTCTGCCAGTCGCCCAGCAGATGAAGCGCCATATCCTTCACGCGCTCCCAGTCGTAGTTGCCCGCCAGCGCCAGCACGGCGTTCTGGGGGCGGTACATGCGGCTCCAGTAGGCCCGCAGGTCGTCGCTGCGGTACGCCTGTATGCACTCCGCCGTGCCCAGTATGGGCCGGGACAGCGGCTGGTCGCCGTAGTGGGCCAGCATCAGAAGCTCGAACACCACGTCCTCCGGGGTGTCCTCGGCCATGTTGATCTCCTCGATCACCACGCCCTTCTCCTTCTCCAGCTCCCCGGGGTCGAACACCGGCGCGGTGACCAGGTCGGCAAGCACGTCCATCGCCAGGGGCAGGTGCTCGTCCACCACCTTGGCGTAGAAGCAGGTGCACTCCTTGGCCGTGAAGGCGTTGAGCTGCCCGCCCACGGCGTCCATTTCCTCGGCGATCTGCCGGGCGGTGCGCTTTTTCGTGCCCTTGAACACCATGTGCTCCAGGAAGTGGGAGAGCCCCGCCTCCCCCGGCAGCTCGTACTGGGAACCCGCCCCCAGCCACAGGCCCACCGACACCGAGCGGAAGTGTTCGATCCTCTCCCCGATGATCCTAAGCCCATTCGGGAGGGTGATTTGGTCAAAGGTCATAGCTTTGCTCCTTTGGAAATGAACACGAAATGGACATACCCGAAGTATGCCCATTTCATCAGTGATCAGTCGTTTTCAGTCACGACGCCTCGGCGGACGGTCGCCGCGGGGACGGTCGCCGAAGCCGCGGCCGCCGCGGTCGCCGTCGCGGCGCGGGGGACGGCGCACGGGCATGGAGTCGTCGTCGTACACGATGTCGTTGCGGACCAGGTTCACGCGGCCCTGGCTGTCGATCTCGCCCACGCGGACCTCCAGCTCGTCGCCGATGTTCACCACGTCCTCCACCTTCTCCACGCGCTTGTTGTCCAGCTTGGAGATGTGGATCATGCCGTCCTTGCCGGGCGCGTACTCGACGAACGCGCCGAAGGACATGATGCGCACGACCTTGCCGGTGAACACGTCGCCCACCTGCAGGTCCTTGGCGATGCCCTCGATGATGCGGCGGGCCTTCTTGGCGGCCTCGGAGTCCTCGGTGGCGATGAACACGCTACCGTCGTCCTCGATGTCGATCTTAACGCCGGTCTCCTCGATGATCTTGTTGATGGTCTTGCCGCGGGGGCCGACGACCTCGCCGATCTTCTCGGGGTTGATCATGAAGTGGACGATCTTGGGCGCGTGCTTGGAAAGCTCCTCGCGCGGCGCGGGCAGCACCTCGAGCATCTTGCCCAGGATGTGCATGCGACCGTCGTAGGCCTGGGCCAGCGCCTGGCGCAGGATCTGCTCGTCGATGCCCTTGATCTTGATGTCCATCTGTATGGCGGTGATGCCCTGCGCGGTGCCGGCCACCTTGAAGTCCATGTCGCCCAGGAAGTCCTCGAGGCCCTGGATGTCGGTCAGCACGGCCACCTTGCCGGTGTTCTCCACGTCCTTGATGAGGCCCATGGCCACGCCGGCCACGGGGCGCTTGATCGGCACGCCCGCGTCCATGAGGGCGAGGGTGGAGCCGCACACGGAGGCCTGGGAGGTGGAGCCGTTGGAGGACATGACCTCGCTTACCAGCCGCAGGCAGTACGGGAACTCCTCCACGGAGGGGATCATCGGCAGCAGCGCGCGCTCAGCCAGCGCGCCGTGGCCGATCTCGCGGCGCCCCGGGGAGCGGGCGGGCTTGGCCTCGCCGGTGGAGTAGCCCGGGAAGTTGTAGTGGTGCATGTAGCGCTTGCGGTCCTCGGTGCCGATGCCGTCGATGATCTGCTGTTCGGACATCGGGGCCAGGGTGGCCACGGTCATGACCTGGGTCTGGCCGCGGGTGAACACGCCGGAGCCGTGGGGGCGCGGCAGCACGCCGACCTCGCACCAGATCGGGCGCACCTCGGTGAGCTTGCGGCCGTCGGGGCGCACGCCCTTGTCGATGATGTGGCGGCGCATGACTTCCTTCTGCACGCCGTACAGCGCGTCGGCGACCTCCTGCTCGCGGCCCTCGAACTGCTCGGCGAAGTGCTCCGCGACCTCAGCCTTCACCTGCTCCTCGCGGGCGTTGCGCTCGGCGCGCTCGAAGGTCTCGAACATCCACTCCACCTTGTCAAGCGCGTACTCGCGCACGGCGGCCTTGACGTCCTCGCCGGGCAGCTGCAGCGGGAATTCCTTCTTCTCCTTGCCGATCTCGGCCTGGATGTCGGCGATGAAGGCCACGATCTTCTTGATCTCCTCGTGGGCAAACAGTATCGCGCCCAGCATGATCTCCTCGGAGACCTCCTTCGCGCCCGCCTCGACCATCAAAACGGCCTCGGAGGTGCCGGCGACTGTCAGGTTCAGCAGGCTCTCGGCCCGCTGGGCCACGGTGGGATTCACGACATATTCCTCGTTCACATAGCCGATGTTCACCGCGCCGATGGGGCCGGCCCACGGGATCTGGCTGACGGACAGCGCCGCGGAGGCGCCGATCATGGCGGGGATGTCGGGGATGTTGTCCTGGTCCACGGACATCACGGTGGCGATGACGGCCACGTCGTGGCGCATGCCCTTGGGGAACAGCGGGCGCAGCGGGCGGTCGATCAGGCGGCTGGTCAGGATGGCCTTTTCCGCCGGACGGCCCTCGCGACGGTTCCAGGAGCCGGGGATGTGGCCCACGGAATACAGCTTCTCTTCAAAGTCCACGCTCAGCGGGAAGAAATCAATGCCCGGACGCGGGGTATCGGCCACCGTCGCGGTGACCAGCACGCAGGTCTCGCCGTAGCGCACAAAGGTCGCGCCGCTGGCCTGCTCGGCATACTTGCCAAACTCGAGGGTGAGCGTCCGCCCGCCCAGTTCCATGGAATAGCTCTTGAACATTGCATTACCCTCCTTGGGTTTCTCTATCTTGACATATTTTTATCACTGTGAAATGAGAGGTTCACGATGTGCAGACGCGCGCCTGCGGGCAATCCCGCATCCTGGCGTCCGCACACCGCATGGGATCATTGACTGACTCCATCCATCAACAATCCGAACGACGCCGCCGCTCGGCAAGCCGAAGCGGCGGCGCGAAACATCTTGATACTCGGGGGTGCCTTACTTGCGCAGGCCCAGCTTGGCGATCAGCGCGCGGTAGGCTTCGATGTCGGTGCTCTTGAGATAGTCCAGCAGACCGCGGCGCTGGCCGACCATCAGCAGCAGGCCGCGACGGGAGTGGTGGTCCTTCTTGTGCACCTTGAGGTGCTCGTTGAGGTGGTTGATGCGCTCGGTCAGCAGCGCGATCTGCACCTCGGGGGAGCCGGTGTCGCCCTCGTGGCGACCGTAGGTGGTGATGATTTCCTGCTTGGTCATGGGGTATTCCTCCTCTTTCATTTGCCCGCAAGCCAGGTAGGCCGTCGGAGTCTTCGGCAAACCGGGCAGGCGGCGTGTGGTCAAATATCATTCTGCCACAAAATGTATTGTAGCACAGGCCCACAGTTTTGTAAACGGCGAAACAGGGGATTTTTCAGAAACTTAAAAGCGTTTTCATCCCCGGTTGACGGGTATATCCATCAGCCGATGCGCGTGCGCGGTCTCCCCCACGGCCAGCAGCGCCCGCACGTAGGTGGAGGACGCCATGACGCTGCCGTCCATCACCGGGGCCACCACGAGGGCGCGGTAGTTGAGCTCGCCCGCCATTTTGCGGATCAGCTCTGCGTTGCCGCGGCCCTGCGCGCCGAAGGTGTAGTTCTCGCCCACCACGATGGCCTTCACGCGCATGCGCTCGACCAGCTGCCGGAGGTAGTCCTCGGGCTGTGTGGCGGCAAACTCCGGGGTGAACGCCTTCACCAGCGCGTAGTCGGCCCCCAGGCGCTCGAACTTCAAAAGGTTCTGCTGGAGGGTCAGAAGGGGCTTCGGCGCGCGGTCCGGCCTCAATACCGACAGCGGGTGCCGGTCGAAGGTGCACACCACGCTGCGGGCATTCATGGACTTCGCCAGCGTCACCGCGTTGCGAATCAGCTCCTGGTGGCCGATGTGCACGCCGTCGAACATGCCCAGCGCCGCGACGCTGGCGTCCTCCAGAAAGGCAATTTCATCGTAGATAATCCTCATGGGTTGTCCTCCCTGTATAGCATGGCCTTGAATTTCACGCTGCCGTCCGGCTGGGGCTGGCCGATGCCGGCGAAGGCGTCGTTCAGGTACACCCGCACGGCGTCGCACGCCGGAACCGGCGCGTCCAGCCAGCGGGCCTTGAGCGGATTGCCGTTTTTGACCGCGTGGCGGCACTGATCCCCCACCCGCACCATGGGCAGGTGTTCGAGCGGTTGATCCAGCGGCAGCAGCGCCGATTCCAGCTTGCCCTCGCGCTCCAGCGCGTCGATTTCCTCAAGCGTCAGTGCGTCCTCGATGCGAAAGATGCCCGCGGCGGTGCGCTCGAGGGTCAGCATGTGCCCCCCGCAGCCCAGCGCCCGGCCGATGTCGTGGCACAGCGTGCGGATGTACACGCCCTTGCCGCATTTGATCCGCAGAAGGTGGGTGTCGTCGCCCTCGTATCCCAGGTATTCGATGTCGTCCACCCGGCACTTGCGGGGCTCAAGCGCCACCGTCTCGCCCCTGCGGGCCAGCTTGTAGAGCCGCTGCCCGTCGCGCTTCAACGCCGAGTACATCGGCGGGATCTGTTCGATCTCCCCGATGAAGTCCGGCAGTACGGCGCGCACCTCTTTTTCACCCGCCTCGACGGGCATCGTGCCGACCACCCGCCCCGTGGCGTCCTGGGTGTCCGTCTCGACGCCCAGCTTCAGCCGTGCCACGTAGGTCTTCTGCTTGTCGATGATGTAGTCGAACAGCCGCGTGGCGCTGCCCACGCACACCGGCAGCACCCCCGACGCCTCCGGGTCCAGCGTGCCCCCGTGGCCCACCGCCGTGCCCCGCGGCAGGCGCTTGCGCACGAATACCACCGCGTCCGACGACGTCCGGCCCGTGGGCTTGTTCACGATCAAGAATCCGTTCATGTACACTCATGAAGGGGTTACGCCGGGGGCGCTGCCCCCGGACCCCCGCTTAAGGGTCATTGACCCTTAAGAATCCCGTTTATTGCGCCGCTTTGCGGCGCAAGGCTAAATTTATCGTTCCCCAGGCGCTGCGTCAGCAGCGCGACCGGGGGTCCTCAGGGGATTCAATCCCCTAAGCGAGGGGGTCAGGGGGAGCAGCGCTCCCCCTGCGTATCCCCCCTGAGCGCGACCTCGGCGAGCACCAGAGCCCGGCGGATCGCCTCTTCCGGGTCCGCGTCCACCGTGGCCCCGGCGGCGCAGGCGTGCCCGCCGCCACCCAGCGGCACGGCCACCGCGGTGGACACGTCCAGGGGCGGCTTGGAGCGCAGGGACAGCTTGGTCTGACTGCCGCGCTCGTTGGCCAGCACGGCGAACTGTACGCCCTCGATCTCCAGCAGGTAGTTGACGATGCCCTCGTTGTCCTCCGGCAGCGCCCCGGCCTGTGTGAGCATGGCCTCGGTGAGCTTCGCCCAGGCCATGCGGCCGTCCTCGGACACCCGCAGGCCCGCCAGCACCAGCCCCAGCAGCTTCGTCCGTCCGAAGGAGCGGGTCCGGTACAGCCGGGAGGTGATGGCCTCGATGTCGATGCCCGCCGCGACGCACCTGGCCGCCGCCTCAAAGGTCTCCACCCGCGTGTTGGTGTAGTTGAAGTGCCCGCAGTCGGTGGAGATCGCCACGAACAGGCACTCCGCCATCTCCCTCGACAGCCTGACGCCCATGGCTTCGATCAGCGCCACGGCCATCTCGCCCGCGGCGGCGGCCTTGCCGTCCAGCAGCATCAGCTCTCCGAAGCCCTCGTTGGTGCCGTGGTGATCCAGCACCGCCCGATGGGGGCACGCCTCGAACACCCTTATGCCCGCCTCGCCCAGGCGGGGCGGGTCGGACACGTCCACGGCGAGGGCGGCCTGCGGCGCAAAGGGCAGCGGCGCGTCCGTATCGACCGCCGCCTCCGCCCCCGGCAGGTGGGCGTACAGCTTCGGCACGCCCCCGGGCAGGCACACCACTGAGCGCTTGCCCATGGCCACAAGCGCGTGCCACAGCCCCAGGGTCGAGCCCACGGCGTCGCCGTCGGGGCTTACGTGCCCCAGCAGCGCCACGTCGTCGCGGTCTCTGAGCCAGTCGGCCAGCGCCTCAATCGTCACGCGCTTCGTCATGCTTCTGTGTCTCCTTCAGGAGCTGGTTGATGTGGGCCGCGTACTCGATGTTGGTGTCCAGCTCGAACAGCACCTCCGGCACGTAGCGCAGGTCCACGTTGCGGCCCAGCTCGCGCCGCACGAAGCCCGCCGCCTTTTTCAGCGCGGCCATCATGTCCTTGCGCTTCTCCTGCTCCAGTATGCTCACCCGCACCTTGCAGTAGCGCAAATCGCGGGTCACCTCGCACCGCACGATGGACCAGGTGCCGCCGATGCGCGGATCGTTCAGCTCGTCGCGGATGATCCGGTCGATGGCCTTGTGGCACTCCTGGGAGATGCGGTCGATGCGGTCAAATGATGCCATAGGTTGCCTCCACTTTCCATAATCACTTCACAGCGGGCGTTCCGTCTGGGAAACGCCCGCCGCATGGTTATTCAAACCGGGGTTACCGCTCGATCTCCTCCATCACGAAGCACTCGATGACGTCGCCTTCCTTGATGTCATTGTAATTCTCGATGCCAATGCCGCACTCATAGCCGGTATTGACCTCCTTGGCGTCGTCCTTGAAGCGCTTGAGGGAGTCGATCTTGCCCTCGTGGATGACGACGTTGTCGCGCAAAAGCCGGATCTGGGCGTTGCGGGCGATCTTGCCGTCGGTGACGTAGGAGCCGGCGATGGTGCCGACGCCGGAGACGCGGAAGGTCTGGCGCACCTGGGCGTGGCCCAGCAGGACCGGCGTGGCCCAGCAGGACCTCCTTGAACTTCGGGGCCAGCATGCCCTTCATGGCGTTCTCGACGTCCTCGATGGCCTGATAGATCACGCGGTAGAGCCTTATGTCAATCTTCTCGCGCTCGGCCATGTCGCGGGCGTTGCTGTCCGGGCGGACGTTGAAGCCGATGATGATGGCGTTGGCCGTGGAGGCCAGCAGCGTATCGGACTCGTTGATCGCGCCCACCGCGCCGTGGATGCAGCGCACGCGCACCTCGTCGTTGGACAGCTTCTCCAGGCTCTGGCGCACGGCCTCCACGGAGCCCTGGACGTCTGCCTTGATGATGATGTTGAGGTCCTTGATCTCGCCCGCGGAGATCTGGCTGAATAGATCGTCCAGGGTGGTCTTGGTCTGGGTCTTGATGAGGGCGGCGCGCAGCTTGTCCTTGCGCTCCTCGGCGACCTGGCGGGAGAGCTTCTCGTCGTCGACGGCGGTGATCTGGTCGCCGGCGTCGGGCACGTCGTTGAAGCCGATGACCTCGACGGGCTCGGAGGGTCCGGCGCTCTTCACGCGCTCGCCCACGTCGTTGACCATGGCGCGCACGCGGCCGTAGGCCGTGCCGGCGACGATGGCGTCGCCCACGTTCAGCGTGCCGTTCTTCACCAGCACCGTGGCCACGGGGCCGCGGCCCTTGTCCAGCTTGGCCTCGATGATGATGCCGCGGGCCTTGCGGTTCGGGTTGGCGCGGTAGTCCTCGACGTCGGCGGTGAGCAGTATGGTCTCCAGCAGATCGTCCACGCCCTCGCCGGTGACGGCGGAAACGGGCACCATCTCGGTGGAGCCGCCCCACTCGGTGGTCACCAGGTCGTACTCCGTCAGCTGCTGCTTGACGTGCTCCGGGTTGGCGGTGGGCTTGTCCATCTTGTTGATGGCGACGATGATCTGTACGCCGGCGGACTTGGCGTGGTTGATGGCCTCGATGGTCTGCGGCATGACGCCGTCGTCCGCGGCCACCACCAGTACGGCGATGTCCGTGGCCTGGGCGCCGCGCAGGCGCATGGAGGTGAACGCCTCGTGGCCGGGGGTATCCAGGAAGGTGATCTTGCGGCCGTCCAGCTCGACGGTATACGCGCCGATGTGCTGGGTGATGCCGCCCGCCTCGCCCGCGGTGACGCGGCTCTTGCGGATGTAGTCCAATAGCGAGGTCTTGCCGTGGTCGACGTGGCCCATGATGGTCACGACCGGCGGCCGGGTGACCAGATCCGCCTCGGCGTCCTCGACGTTCTCGTTCTCCAGCGCGTCCTCGGCGGTCTCCTGGAGCTTCATCTCCAGCTCGATGCCGAACTCGGTGCACACCAATACGGCGGTGTCGTAGTCCAGCTCGTTGTTGATGGTGGCGATGATGCCCAGCATCATCAGCTTCTTGATGATCTCGCCCGCGGGCTTGCCGATGCGCTCGGACAGGTCGCGCACGGTGATCGTCTCGGCGGTCATGTAGGCCTTGTCGATCCGGGTGGGCTCGATGAAGGTCTTCTGGGCCGCCTTCTTCTGCTTCTTGCGATTCCTCACAAACTCGTCGTCGTAGTTGTTGAGGTTGCTCGCGCCGCCGCGCTGCTTCTGGGCCGCGCGGCCGGTGTTGCGGTTGCGCTCGGGGTCGTTCTGGCGCACGTACTGCTTCTTGTTGGGATCGTAGTTGGACACGCGCTCCTTCTCCACCGAGGGCTGAAGGTCCGGGCCCTTGCGACCGCCGAAGCCGCCGCGGCCGCCGCCGAAGCCGCCCGCGG
>CADASI010000089.1 GCA_902790525.1 uncultured Eubacteriales bacterium | reverse complement strand
CGGGGGCAGGTATGTCATTTCCTATCAGACCAATCCCGCAAGGATACTGGACGTATTCTACTGGACGCCCAGTGGAAGGTTTGGTGGAACAGTTGAAGAGTACACGAGTATATTGGACCTTGGCAGTGATGGCAAGCGAAACGATAGAATGAGCCATAACCCAATCATAGGATGGTTCGGCGGGGAGGAATTAATCAAAAAAACCGGTAACTTTGATATTAAACCGCCGGAAATTGAAGTTATAAATGCGGAAAAGCTGTATGTAAAGGTGAAGAATACAAATACGGGAGGAACTGTCGCTTCACTGAAGCTTATTATCTCCAGCCGAAACAAACATGGAGATGGTGAGGATAGTGATTATGCCAAAGCTTCGTTCGTGATTGCTACAGCCAGCGAGCCGAATAGGGTAGAAGGAGTAGCTGAAGATGCCTATACATATTTAATCATCCTTGATGATATTACCAAAGAAGGCTTGCATTTCTCAGACCTAAATAAACTAACAAACGGGGGGGAATTTTTTGCAAGACAGGGAGAGTTTATCCCTGGTGAGGATATCACTGTTCGGGCAGTGGCTTTTAACAATGATGATCTGTCCAACATCGCGTATAGCGCTGAGATCACCACCAACAGCCTGTTTGCTGATGTGGAGAACATGGCATGGGGTAGTGAACAAAAACCCACAGCATTGATTGGCAATATCCGTCATCTGGAAAACCTGGATGATAATATTTCGAGCCTTGATAGCACATTTATTGCACACGCAAATTTTAAAACTGCTGTTGGTGGTACAGCCGAAACAGCAGTGAAAATCTATGATAATAGTAATTCGACAGGGAGCAAGGATAACACATTTATGCCCGTCAGTCCGACATATGCCCTGACATACGATGGCAATAACCACAATATCGAGGGGATCACAGTCAATTGTACCGGAAATGCCGGACTCTTCGGCACACTGATAGCGGACAGCAAGGTTTCTAATTTGGAGTTGATTAATCTTGATATCATGGCAACCGGTGACAACGCAAACGCCGGCGCGCTGGCGGGGTCGTTGAGCCAGACGACCGTCACCAATGTGGTGGCGCGGAATACCGCGGACTTTGAAGAGGCAATAAAGGCGGCTGTGAAAAAGACCGAAGGCGAAGACGGCAGGAGAGAAGATCCGGCGACGGTCGTCTCCACCGGCAACGCGGGCGGCCTGATCGGCGTGATGAGCAACAATACCAACGTGACCAAGTCCGCAGCGGCGCTGATCGTCAAGGGTCAAAATGCCGGTGGACTGATCGGCGTGTACGGCCAGCGGCAGCGCCGGCGGCCTGATCGGCGACGCAGGCACGGCGGCGATCAGCAACAGCTATTCCACCTGCTCGGCCAAAGGCGCGACGGCGGGCGGCCTTGTGGGATCTTCCGAGGGGGAAATCTCCAACAGCTACGCGACGGGCCTGGTGGATGGAACGACGAATGCGGGCGCGTTCGCCGGAATGTATAAATCCGGAACGCTCACCGGCAATCATTACTTTGAAATTGTCAATGAACTACCGGATACAGGGGATGGCTATACATATCTCAAACCTGTTGGCAAATACCTCGATAGTACGGGAGAAGTTGGCGATGACATCGATCTCAAGGACATGGTAGATGCCTTCGACGAGACCGCAGCGGCTTACAATGAGTTCACATTTGATTCTTCGGTTGAGAACTATGCTTGGCAGGATGCCGCGCCGTACAATGCGACCCTGAAAAACTACTACGGCGGCAAGTACCCCCTCAAGACCGTCGAACAGCTCAGCGAGGCAGGCGCAATCACAGTTACCGATTTCGTCGCCACCCACCACGGCGACTGGCCCGCGCCGGAGATCTTCGTGATCAACAAGTGAGCTGACCGCAATGCGATAAATATCTCCCCTATCAGAGATAGGGGAGACTTGCTTTGTATGCCTGATTGAGATAGGGATATTTGCTGAGCGCTTCGCTCAGTGTTCTCAAATTATCGAGGTCATAGCTGTCGGCGTCTTTCATATACAGCTTCAACAAACCGGAGGAATACGCGCCGCTGGGATTGGCAAGGTAGGCTTGATTGTTATCGAAGTTGGGGGCCAGGCGAAGCACCTTGCCGGTAACTGAAGAACGTATAACGCCGAAATTTCTCATGTGCCGGTCTGTGTTGTAAAACAGTGAATCGGCCAAAAGAATCCTTCGCCATGCTTTCTCATACTCTGCGCCGAGCGAAGAGATATTCCCGTAGATCACTTCATCTTCATCGCTTGCGTCATCAAAGAAGAAGCGGAATGAATCGTATGGCTCAAAAAACTCTTTGGGCTTTATAAAGCTGCGAGAACGAACCCTTTTTCGATATCTTCCGACATAATCATACTCTGCGGCATCCCACTTACAGTTTCGGAGAACGCGGCTTATGGTCACTTCGGCTTCTGTGGCGGCGCTGGTTTGGATTTTGTAGAGCCACCAATCCCCTTCTTCATATCTCCACGTCTTGGTGAAGCTGCCGTCCGTAGAAGCGTTGGGAGTGGCCACGCTCAATTGACGAAGGCTTGTGTCGCTGGAAATCAGGATATAATCGCTGACTGTATTCTGATCCTCCGGCCTGCAGAGCTGAAGTCTGGGAACGAATTCCCCATCTGCAAAGCAGGTGAATGTGTCGGAGATACTGAACATGTGCGTTCTGAGTGCAAGCGTTAATTTATCCCGGCTTCCGACCAATTCGTTCATCAGGTTTCGGTGCTTTATGCTGCTTAAATCGATAGAGCGTTCACGAACCCAGGAGGCGAAGCCATCAGCGGTGGCAGACCGAATCTGCATCGGCAGCAATTCCGGCTTTTGCGATGTGAAATCAGTGATGACAGAATTGCGCACAGTGAACCCGGCAACCGGAATATCATCATTGTAAAGATCATAATGAATCACATGATTCATCTGGATCACCTCCTGCCAGGCTGATTCCAGTATACCATCTTTCCCGGATTATATCCAGTTTTTTCCGGCGAAGGCTGTGATTAGAGTGTGTTTCTAAAATGCCTGAAGCGCATTTTCGTCGTCTTTGACTGCATTTCTGCGTTGCTTTCCCTTGACTTAGTCCCACTAAGCCCCTTGACTTAGTCCCACTAAGCCTGCGGGAAATCGCCTTGAAATGCAGTCAAATCCACTCGAAACTGCATCTCCCGGCATTTAGAAACACACTCTAAAATCACTCCATGACGCCCGAATACTTCGAGGAGACCCACGCCTCCGTATCTTCGTACGCCACCTTATACCAGTCGACGCCGCGCTCGTCGGTCTCGGTCGCGCCCAGGTATTTGAGGGTCGTGCCCTTTTCGACGGCGCCCAGCTCCTCCTGATCCAGCCCGGGCCCCTTGCGGATGTGCACGCTGCCGGTGGTCTGCACCGCGGCGCCGACGATCAGGGAATCCACCACCGCGCTGATCATGTCGTCGCGCTTCATGGAGGTCTCCTCGTCGTCCAGCTTTTCCACGCCGATGCGCACGGTCAGCAGGGCGGGGGCATCGGCGCCGAGGGTCACGGGGGCGATGTAATAGCTCTCCGTGAGGGCGTCGTCGTCCACGGTGTACATGAGCACATCCTCAAAGCCGCTCCATTCGCCCTGGGTGACCTCCTCGGGCATGTCCTTAAAGTCCGCCAGCGTGGGGAACGCCTCGCCCGCGTCCAGCCGGCGCAGGTGGATGCGCACGTAGGCGTCGCCCCAGGCTTTGTTCTTCGCGGTCAGTATGACCAGGTCCTCGGTGTCGGTGTGATCGTCCATGGTGATGTTGAAGGCCTTCTTGTCGTAGTCGAAGGTCAGCGCGTCCCTGTGATAGGCGGCCGCCAGGGCGGTGCCCGTCATCAACAGGGCGACGGTCAGCATGAGCGCAAATAATCTCTTCATGGAAAAACCTCCTTGTATTCACTGAATGGTGAGACGTGCTCCGGCACAAAAAGTGCCAAAAAGTGTGTAAAATGGAAATTAAGTTTCGCCGAGGGGGCGATTTGCCTTTCCCGCGGCCCCGCCGCATTGTATAATAGTACCATAACAGCCGCGCCCCGCGCGCCGAAGGAGAAGTACCATGGCAAGCTACCGTCCGCACTATCATGTTTCCGTGCCCTTTGGCTGGGCGAACGATCCGAACGGAACGATATTCTACAGGGGGAAGGCCCACCTGTTCTTTCAGCACTACCCGCACAAGCCGGAGTGGGGGCCCATGCACTGGGACCACGTGACCACGGAGGACTTCATCCACTGGGATCAGCGGCCCGTGGCGCTCTGCCCCGATCAGCCCTACGAGCTGGTCTGCGGCTGCTGCTCCGGCTCCACGGTGGAGAAGGACGGCAGGCTGTACCTGATGTACACCGCCGCCCAGCCCATGATGCAGCGCCAGTGCATGGCGGTGTCGGAGGACGGCGACCGCTTTGTGAAGGACCCGGACAACCCGATCCTGACGGCGGAGATGCTGTCGCCTGAGATCTACGAGGAGGACTTCCGGGACCCCCGCATCCTCCGGCACGGCGACGCCTACTACCTCATCGCGGGCATACGCTACCTGGACGGCGGGCGGCGCGTCGAGCCCGCCCCGGCGCGGCAGCGGGAGGTCACCAACCCCCGCCAGCCTGACCCGACGCACAAGAAGGAGGGCTGGGGCAACCTGTGCCTGCTCAAGAGCGACGACCTGTACCGCTGGTCCTACGTGGGGCACCTGCTCTACCCGCAGAAGGGGTTCAGCGAGGCGTTCTATAAGCTCGACGGCGTCTACGAGTGCCCGGACTACTTCGTGACCGATACCGGCGCGGAGGTGCTGCTCACCAGCCCGCAAAACCTGCCCCGGGACGGCCACCTCTACCAGAACATACACTCCGTGCTGTTCATGCTGGGCCACATGGACTTTGACACCGGCCGCTTCGACGTGCAGACCATCGGCGAGGTGGACAGCGGCTTTGACTTCTACGCCGCCCAGACCCTGCGCATGCCGGACGGGCGGGTGATCATGATCGCCTGGAAGGAGATGTGGGACCGCAGCTACCCCTCCCGCGACGAGGAGTGGGCGGGCACCTACACGCTGCCGCGGGAGCTGTCGGTGGCGGGGGACCGGCTGATCCAGAGGCCCGTCCGCGAGATCGAGGCCTGCCGCCGCAACCCGGCGCGCGTCGAAAGGGTCGAGGTCAGGGACGATTGCGTCAGCCTGCCCGGCATATCGGGGAACGTGATCGAGCTGCGCTTCACGCTGACGCCCGGCGACGCGGCGCGGGCGGGGGTGAAGCTGTTCTGCGACGGCACCCACGAGACGCTGCTGTACTACGACCGCGCGGCGGGGCTTGTGGTGTTCGACCGCACCGACGCCGGGGTCCGACTGACCGGGCGCGAGGCGGACGTCGACCGCCGGGTCTGCGAACTGGGCCCCCGGGACAGCGTCGAATTTAACCTGTTCCTGGACGTGAGTTCCCTGGAGGCGTTCATCGACGGCGGCCGGCACACCATGACCGGCAACGTCTATCCCGACCCGGAAAAGGCGACGGGCATACGCTTCTTCGCCGAGGGCGGAAGCGCCGCGTTCAGCCATGTGGAGAAGTTCGACATCGTGTGATCATCTCTTGCCGATGGCTTTTATCCACGTGGAGAGCACCGTCGGCTCGTAGGCGTTCTTGAGCCTTTTGAGCAATCGGATGGCGTCGTGCTCGGTGAGGTAGGCCCGCTCCTCGATGATCTCGTGCATCTCGAGGTCGGGGTTTTCCTGCTGCATCAGGCGCATCAGGTGCGCCCGGGCGTGCTGCATGTCCGCGTGAAGCGCATAGAAGTAGAGGCTGCATCCCTCTTCCAGTCCCGCCTGGGGCCGGACGATGGAGCGCAGCTTCATTTTTTCGAGCATCGGCTCCAGCTCGCGCTGTATGCGGTCGGCCTCGTCGCCGGTGGTGACGATCTTGAAGTACACCACGTCCGACAGCGAGAAGTGGTCGTCGTCCAGGTAGTAGCGGTAGGGGGAGCGCTTCAACTGCTTATAGACCGTGCGCTCCAGGTCCGTCATCTCGCCGTGGTGGTAGATGCAGTTGCGGTCCCGGTGCACCGTGTAGACGAAGTAGCTAATATTCTCCAGCCGCTTCATCAGCCAGCGGCAGGAGGCGGGGCTTATGTTGGTGGTCGCCAGGTACACGTTTTCGTTGGCGTCGTAGATGGCCGCGCCGTCCATCACGATCATCGGCGCGGTGTACTTCACATGGGCGAGCTGGGAGGTGTGAAAGGCCGGGGCGTGCTTGGACATCAGGCAGATGGCGGCCCCGTCCTGGAACAGCCGCTCCAGCCGGAACAGCACCGGCGGCGAGAGCTGGGCAAACTGGTCGGTGGTCAGGTTCATCGTCGGCACGAAGAACACCCGGTTGCGCCGCCTGACGCGCGGCAGGCTCACGGCGTTGACCACGGTGGCGACGGTCGTGCCCACCATCACGCCCAGTATGCGGTGAAACGCCTGGTCCAGCGGGTCTTCGATGTCCGGATAGGCGATCACCACGCAGATGAACACGATGGCCGCCAGCCCGGAGGTGTCCGCCCGGCGGATCAGCACCGCGGTGTGCATCGTGACGAGCGTGCCCAGGCCCATCAGTAGGTAGAGCACGAGGCGGTTCTTGCCGATGGCGGGGAAGGTCATCATCAAAAGCAGGAACAGAAAGCCCCACACCGCGCCGATGATCGTACCCATAAAGCGGTTCAATCCGTTTTCGGTGGTGCGGTGCACGAAGGGCTGCATGCAGATGACGGCGGTGATCGCCGCCTCCGCGGGCATCGTCTCCCCCCGATAGCCCCTGAGCATGTAGAATATCAGGCACAGGGTCACCGCCACGCAGGTCTTCAGTATGCGCTGGCCCGGCAGGTGCCAGTCGAAATATCGCGAGCATTTGTTCATAGCGTATTCTCCGAAGGAATCTTTCATGGCCACTCGGCACATGGCATTATAGTTTTCGACTGTTACCGTTACAAGTCGGGACGCGCCCGGATGATGTCAATATACAAAAATGTCAACCCTTTGTCACAGAATTGCCTCGATGAACAGGCATGTTCTCTGGTACAATAGATATGGATTAACCAACAAGGAGGCATGAACCATGAAGAAAATCCTTGCACTGATACTGACCGCGGTTTTCTGCCTGACCGGCGTTGCGGCTCTGGCCGAAGGCGCCAAGGTTGTGAAGCCCATTCCCGTCCAGATCGATCTTGACAACCTCCCCGACGGCGAATACCCCGCCGAATTTGACCCGGAGGAACTGACCAACGGCGAGATCGCGCTCACGCTCTACGCCGTGGACCATTACAGCGACGCGGACGTCAAGGGGCTGGCCGTCGGCGACAGCATACTGATCGACGACGAGACGCTCAAGATCGAATCTGTGGCGACGGACGAGTACGGCGACGTGCAGATCAACGGCGGCCTGGTCGAGGACGGCTATGACCTGACCAAGAACGACGGGGACGACTATTGGACGGTCGCGGGCCTCGACGACTACCCGACCTGGACCGCGCTGGGCGACGTGACCCTGCCCCTCGACGACGCCCTGAGCCTCGTCGACGGCTGGAACGGCGACGACAAACCCGTCACCGCGGACGGCGTGGAGGCGGTCGTCAAGACCATCCAGAGCTCGGAGGACGTGTACTTCGACGAGTACAACACGACGGTGACCGTGCAGTCCGGCAAGGTCGTGAAGATCCACCGCGTGTACAATCCGTAATCCGCAAACCCAACACAAGGGCGTCCGCCGGACGCCCTTTAGATCGCTGACAAAGCCTGCAAACGCGGAAATCCCATGAACAAACCGCATGCGCGGTTGGGATTTCCGCTTGCTGTGTCAGACTGCCCTGCAAATTCGGTTACTTACGTCTGTGTAAGCGCCCTCATTTGCAGGGCTGTCTTCCTTGCCTTGCAGGTTTCTCAGCAATCTGTCAGGCTGTTGACTTTGTCAACAGCCTGAAGGGCGTCCGCCGGACGCCCTTGCGCTGTTTTTGGCTATTTCCTCGGCATGGCGTTGACGCACATCCCCTCGGCGTCGTGCGCCGCCTCCTTCACGATCTCGGACACCGTGGGATGGGGGTGGATGACCTCCGCGAGCTGTCCCACCGTGCCGCCCAGCGACATGACCGCCGTGATCTCCGCGATCATGTCCGTGGCCCGGGGCGCCATGATCGCGCAGCCGAGCACCCTGCCGCTGTCCTTCTCAAACACCAGCTTGATGAGGCCCGCGGACTCGTTCATCACCATGCTCCGGCCGTTGGCGGCCACGTTGAAGCCGCTCGACGCGACCTCGAAGCCCTGGGCCTCCGCGGCCTCCTCGGACAGGCCCACCCAGGCGATTTCGGGGGCGGTGTAGATGCACGCCGGCACCCGGTCGTAGCGCATGGTCTTGTCCCGGCCCGCGCAGTTGGCGGCGGCCACCATGCCCTGGGCGCTGGCCACGTGGGCGAGCTGTATCCTGCCGGTGATGTCTCCGATGGCGTACACGCCCTCGACGGCGGTGCGCATGCGGTCGTCCACCGCGATGTACCCCCGCCGGTCGGTCTCGAGGCCGATGGACTCCAATCCGCAGTCCCGGGTCATGGGCTTGCGGCCCGCGCACACGATGACCGTGGCGGAGGTGCGCTCGTCCACCTTGCCGTCCTTCTCAAAGCGCACGGTGCGCCCCTTGACGACCTCCACCACCTTCGCGCCGAGTATGAACTCCACGCCCCGCTTCTTCATGGCGGCCTTGAGCTTGGCGGTGATCTCCGGGATGCAGCCGGGCAGTATCTCCGGCATCATCTCGATAATGGTGACCTTCTTGCCCAGCGCCGAGAACAGCGTGGCGAACTCCATGCCGATCACGCCGCCGCCGATGATGATCGCGCCGCTGGGCAGCTGCGTGGCGGAGAGCACGTCGTCGCTGGTGTGGGCCGTGCCCATGCCGGGCACGGGCGGCTTCGCCGGGGCGCTGCCCATGGCCAGTATCAGCTTATCGTAGGTGAGTTTGCGCCCGGCCACGTCCATCTCGTGGTGGCCGGTCAGCCTGCCGAAGCCGCGCACGACCTCGACGCCGTGGGCCTTCTCCAGCGCCTCGATGCCGCTTACCAGCTTCCTGACCTTCTGGTCCTTGTAGGCCGCCAGCCTGTCGTAGCGGAGCGTCAGGCCGTCCAGTATCAGGCCGAGGTCGCCGCCGGCCCTGGCCTCGGCGTAGACCTCCGCGCCGTGCAGCAGCGCCTTGGTGGGGATGCAGCCCCGGTTCAGGCAGGTGCCGCCCAGCTCGCGCGCCTCGATCAGCACCGTCTTCAATCCGTACTGCGCGCAGCGTATCGCGCATTCGTAGCCGCCCGGACCGCCGCCGAGCACCGCAACGTCATATTGATATCCCATGTGCATACCTCCTGTGCTGCGTCGAAAGATCCGTTTGCTTTTCTACCATCATTATATTATGCCCGGATGGGGTTGTCAATCATGATCCGCGGCGGGTCAAAAAACAACCACCCCTATTCTATAATTTACCCCCCTTTAACTTTATTGACAGCTGTGCTATAATATATACGCTGAACATGTGCGACATTCATCAGGAAAGACGGGTGATAGAATGGGCGAGAAGATCGTCTCCATGGAACATATAACGAAGGAATTTCCTGGTGTCAAGGCGCTGGACGACGTACACTTTGAGCTGGAGGCCGGCGAGGTCATGGCCCTGCTGGGGGAAAACGGCGCGGGCAAATCCACGCTGGTGAAGATACTGAGCGGGGTCTACACGCTGGATCACGGCAGCCTGAACATATTCGGAAAGGATTACAAAACCCTGACGCCCAACATGGCCCGGGAGGCGGGCGTGGCCATCATCCACCAGGAGCTGAACATGTGCCGCGACCTGACGGTGTGCCAGAACATGTACCTGGGCCGGGAGATGAAGTCCGGCTTTGTGCTGAACAACGCGAAGATGGAGAAGGAGGCTCGCAAGTACCTGGACGAGCTGGGCGTGGACATCGACCCCCGCCAGGTGGTGGGGGATCTGCCGGTGTCCAAGCAGCAGATGATCGAGATTGCCAAGGCGCTGTCCATCAACGCGAAGATACTGATCATGGACGAGCCCACCTCGGCGCTGACCTCCCGCGAGATCGAGGAGCTGTTCCAGATCATCCACCGGCTGAAGAATCAGGGCTGCGGCATCGTGTACATCTCCCACCGTCTGGAGGAGCTGGCGCACATCGCGGACCGTGTGACCATCATGCGCGACGGCCGGTTCATCACCCAGGGCAATTACGCGGACTTCACCATGGACGAGATCATCGCCAACATGGTGGGCCGCGAGATCAAGGAGAAGTTCCCGAAGGTGGTCTGCCCCCGGGGCGAGAAGGTGTTCGAGGTCAAAAACCTCAACGCGGGCAGGCTGGTGCGGGACATCAACTTTTCGCTGTACGCCGGCGAGATCGTCGGCATCGCGGGGCTCATGGGCGCGGGGCGTACGGAGACCACCCGCGCGATATTCGGCGTCGATCCCAAGCAGAGCGGCCAGCTCTTCCTGGACGGGAAGGAGATCACCATCAACGGCCCGATGGACGCCATACGCGCCGGCGTGGTGCTGGCCCCGGAGGACCGCAAGAAGGACGGCCTGTGCACCAAGCTGAGCATCCGGCAGAACATCGCGCTGCCGAACCTGGACGTCATCGGCGGCAAATCCGGCATCATCAACAAGAAGACCGAGAACGACATGTGCGACAAGGCGGTCCGGGAGCTGGCCATCAAGACCCCGAACCTGGAGGTGGACGCCGCCACGCTCTCCGGCGGCAACCAGCAGAAGGTGGTCGTGGCGAAGTGGCTGGCCCGGAATTCCAGGGTCGTGATCTTCGACGAGCCCACCCGCGGCATCGACGTCGGCGCGAAGGTGGAGATCTACCACCTGATGAACCAGCTCAAGCAGCAGGGCATCGCGGTGATGTTCGTCTCCTCCGAAATGCCGGAGGTCATGGGCGTGGCGGACCGCATCATCGTGATGTGCGACGGCCGGATCACGGGCGAGCTCAAGGGGGGCGAGGCGACCCAGGAGGAGATACTGAGGCTCGCCACTTCCTTTGAGAACAAAATGGCCATGGAAGGCGAGGAGGTTTAACCTATGAAGAAAAAGGGAGCGTTTGGACGGCTGTTGGCAATCAAGGGCGCGGGGTCCGTGCTGACCGCCTTTATCGGCCTCATCGTCATCTATGTGGCCTTCGGCATCATGAACCCCAAGGTGTTCTCCATCATGAACATCCAGAACCTGTTGCGGTCCATGTCCAAGTACCTGCTGATCGGCATCGGGCAGAGCTTCGTGATGATCACCGGTAACATCGACCTGTCCATCGGCTCCGTGGTGGGCATGAGCGCCATGACCTCCGCCACGCTGATGACCCGGGGCATGAACCCCTTCCTGGCGATACTGCTGACCATACTCTGCGGCCTGATCGTGGGCGTGGTGAACGGCTTCCTGGTGGGCAAGTTCAAGCTGCCCCCCTTCATCGCCACCCTGGGCACCATGTTCGTGGCGCGCGGCATCGGCTACATCGTCAACGGCAACCGCAACACCGACAACATCGCCTCCGGCATCGGCAAGGAGGCCGGCGACGCCTTCCAGAACTTCTTCTACTACGGCAAGTTCGCCGGGGTGTTCAACACCTTCTGGATCGCGCTGGTGATCTTCCTGGTGTTCTTCTTCCTGCTGGCCAAGACCCGCACGGGCCGCCACATCTACGCCATCGGCTCCAATGTGGACGCGGCGCGGCTGTCGGGCGTGGACGTGATACTCACCACCACCAAGGCCTACCTGGTCAGCGCGTTCTGCTCCGTGGTGGTGGGCCTGATACTGGCCGCGCAGGCCGGCATGGGCAACATGGACGCCGGCAACACCTATGAGATGTACGGCGTGGCCGCGGGCGTCATCGGCGGCGTGTCGCCGCTGGGCGGCTCCGGCATACTGCTGGGCACCTTCGCCGGCGCGGGCGTGTGGCAGATACTGGAGAACGGCCTGAACATGGTGCACGCGCAGGTCGGCATACAGCGCATCGTCATCGGCGTGATCGTGGTGATGGCCGTGCTGCTGGATGTGGTGATGCGCACCAACGACAAGAAGGGCTTCAAGAAAAAGTCCTGATACGGATCGTAAAGCCTGACAGGCTTTATAGATAATCAAATTTAGGGAGGTTCCTGACTATGAAGAGCAAGGTTTTGGCCATTCTGTGCTGCGTGGCAATGCTGGCGTGCATGATTGCGATGCCCGTGTTTGCCGAGACCGTCACCGCCGACAAGCCCTACAAGATCGCCCTGATCACCATGGACTCTGTCGACCAGCACTGGGTTTCCCTGAAGGAAGGCGCCGAGGCGGAAGCGAATGCCGACGGCGTGAGCGTGGATTTCATGTCCCCCGATGTGAAGGACGACGCCAAGCAGATCGAGTGCATCAACAACGCGGTCGCGGGCGGCTATGACGCCCTGATCGTGGCGGCCAACAGCCAGGATGCCGTGTCCGGCGCCTTGAACGAGGCCGTGCAGTCCGGCATGAAGCTGATCTACGTCGACAGCCCCGCCAACGTCGAGGCCGAGGCCACCTTCTCCACCGACAACAAGGCCGCGGGCTACACCGCCGGCGAGCAGATGCTCAAGGCGCTGGAAGAGAAGGGCATCACCGAGGGCAGCATCGGCATCGTGAACATCAACACCTCCACCAATTCCACGCTGATGCGCGAGGAGGGCTTCCGCGAGGCGCTGGACGGCAAGGGCTTCGACATCCTGGAGACCCAGTACTGCGAGGGCGACGCCGCCAAGGCCCAGACCATCGCTGAGAACTACCTGACCGAGGGCGTCGTGGGCATCTTCGGCGCCAACGAGGGCGCGGCCACCGGCACCGGCAACGCCATCAAGGCCTCCGGCAACGACCAGGTCGTGGGCGTTGGCTTCGATAAGTCCGACACCCTGCGCGGCCTGATCGCCGACGGCTATCTGTACTGCACCATGGCCCAGAACCCCGACGTGATGGGCAAGCTGGGCGTGCAGGCGGCCATCAAGGTCCTCAACGGCGAGGATCTGGGCGGCGCTGTGACCGACACTGGCGTCAGCGTGCTGACCGCCGAGAATGTGGGCTGATCGCAAGTTTCCAACCATAGGGACAAGGCCGGACGGGTTCCGTCCGGCCTTGTCAGCAAGGAGGTTTTCAAAGCCATGAAGCGTTCCGAAATCAACGCCGCGCTCCGGGAGATGGAGCGCATGATCAACGACTATCGCTTCTCCCTGCCGAAGTTCTGCGGCTTTACGCCGGAGGAGTGGAAGACCAAGGGCCACGAGTGGGACGAGGTGCGCGACAACATGCTGGGCTGGGACATCACCGATTTCGGCCTGGGCAAGTTCGACGACGTGGGCTTCTCCCTCATCACCATCCGCAACGGCAACCAGCAGGATCGGGAAAAGTATCCCAAGCCCTATGCGGAGAAGCTGCTGTACCTGCGGGACGGCCAGTATTCGCTGAACCACTTCCACTGGTACAAGATGGAGGACATCATCAACCGCGGCGGCGGCAACCTGCTCATCCGCGTGTTCAATGCCCATGAGGACGAGACCGTGGACCGCGAAAGCGACGTCACCATCCATGTGGACGGCGAGACCCGGGTGGTGCCCGCCGGTACCCAGGTGAAGCTGGAGCCCGGCATGAGCCTGACCATCACCCAGCGGCTGTACCACGACTTCAACGTCGAGCCCGGCACCGGCGCGGTGCTCATCGGCGAGGTCAGCCAGTGCAACGACGACAACACCGACAACCACTTCGACCCGCCGGCCGGGCGCTTCCCCACCATCGAGGAGGACGAGCCTCCCTATCGCCTGCTGTGCAACGAGTACCCGCCGGCGCCGGAAAAGTAATATGATTAAAAATCGCCGGATGCCCGAACGGCATCCCGGCGATTTTTGACATCGCGCAAGGTTGGGGGTATAATCAAAGAGTTAGGAATTAGGAATTAGGAATTAGGAATTAGGAATGAGGAATTAGGAATGAGGAATTAGGAATGAGGAATTAGGAATGAGGAATTGGGTTACGACCTCTCCGCCTCACTGCGTTCGGCACCTCCCCCGGGAGGGGAGGCAAGGGGGTTGCGTTCACAGGCGGCTGTGACTGAGAGGTCGTCACCCCAATTTCTAGAGTCCCGCAGGCTTAGTGGGACTAAGTCAAGGGAAAGCAACGCAGAAATGCAGTCAAAGACGCCGAAAATGCGCTTCAGGCATTTTAGAAACACACTCTAACTCCTAACTCCTATCTCCTAATTCCTCATTCACCACATGACCTCACAGTATGGAGCAAACCATGATTAGAGTAGTGATCGCGGACGACGAGGAGCGCATCTGTCGGCTGATCATCGCCCTGGGCGAGTGGGCGCGGCTGGGCGTGGAGGTGGTCGGCGTCGCCATGAACGGCCTGGAGGCGATGGCGCTGGTGAAGTCCGCCGCCGCGGACATGCTGATCACCGACATCCGCATGCCCGGCTGCAGCGGGCTGGAGCTGATCGAGCAGGTCAGGAAGCAGTCGCCGAAGATCAAGATCATCATCATCAGCGGCTATGCCAGCTTCGAGTACGCCCAGCGGGCGCTCAAGGACGGCGTCAACGACTACCTGCTCAAGCCGATCAACAAGAAGGCGCTCAACGAGGCGGTGGAGCGGCTGGCGGGCATGATACGGTCCGAGCGGCAGAACCGCGCCGCCATGGACGCCTCGGTGGAGCGCATGGAGTCCATCCACCGCCTGCGGAGCGCGCTGATCTCCGACCTGTTGTCGGTGAACCCGCCCCGGGCGGACCGGGCCGTGCTGGAGGAGAAGTACCACTTCGCCTGCGGCCGGGGGGTGTTCCAGGCGCTGGTGCTCAAGCTGGACATCCCGCCGTCGCTGGAGGACGGGGTGATCATCACCGCCGTGCGGGAGAAGGCCCAGGCGCAGTTGCAGGAGGCGCTCGGGCAGTTCTGCATCGACGCGGTGTGCCTGCCCCAGGAGACGTTTCTGTACGCGGTGTGCTGCTGCGAGGCGGAGGCCCTCAGGCCCCTGCGCAACACCCTGCGGGAGCTCCTGGGCCGCATGCAGGCCTGGAGCAACCTGTACGGGGACGTCGGCTTCTCGATCGCCCTGGGGACGCGCTGCGACAGCCCCCGCGACCTGGTGGAATCGCTGGCCGAGGCGCGGCGCGTGGTGGCGGAGCGGCTGATCGACGGCACCGGCAAAGTGCTGGAAAAGCCCGTTTCCGGCCAGACGCCCCAGGTGAAGCGGCTGTCGGACGACTGCTTCCGGCAGCTGAACCGCGCCATCGACGAGTCCGACGCCGCCGGCGTCGCCCAGGCCATCGCAAAGCTCAGGCAGAGCGTGGGCGAGTGCCAGGGCGTTCACGGCTGGGAGATACTGGAGATCGTGTACGAGGCCGGTAACCTGATGTTCACGCGGCTGGACCTCCCGGACAGGAAGGAGGCGCGGGACGCCTTCTACCGCGCCTGCGATTCCAGCAGGTCGGTGGCGGCGCTGTTCGACGTGCTGTCGGAGACCTCGCGGGTGTGCATGGAGCGCATGTGCGAGCTGGAGCGCGAGAACGTGACGCGCCCCGTGCGCCAGGCGTGCGAGTACATCCGGGCGCACTTCGACGAGCAGATCACCCTGGAGGAGGTCAGCCTGCACGTTGGCCTCAACCCGGCCTACCTGAGCGTGCTGTTCAAGAAGGAGATGGACGAGGGCTTCGCGCACTACCTGATGAACGTCCGCATCGAGGAGGCCCGGGAGCTGCTCCGGGAGAGCAATGCCCCGGTGGCGGAAATCTGCCGCCGGGTGGGCTACAACGACATCAAGCACTTCACCCGCATCTTTGAAAAGAGCGTGGGCGTGAAGCCGGGGACCTACCGGAAGCTCTACGGTTGAGGCATATCATGAAGGATGACAAGCACTATCTGTCGCGCCGCGTCGCGGTGTTCTGCCTGATCGCGTCTGCCTGGGCGGTGCTGCTGGCGCTGTTTGCCTACCTGACGGGGCGCTTTCCCGGGCGCTTCGGCTTTTGGGGCTGGGCGCTGGTGATCGTCACCGGCGCGGGCCTGCCCGCGCTGGCCTACTACTGGATCTACCGGCCCTACTGCCGCTGTCGGGACACCGTGCGCCGTTTCATCGAGGGCTACATCTCGGTGCACGAGCTGCGGGAGCTGACCTCGGCGGTGTCCCCGGAGGTCGACCGCTTCATCGCCGTGATCGACGGCGCCATGGCCAGCATGCGCAACCTGGACCTGTCCAAGCGGCAGGCCCAGTACCGGGCGCTGCAAAACCAGATAAACCCCCATTTTCTCTACAACACATTGGAGGGCATTCGCAGCGAGGCGCTGATCGCCGGGCTGGACAGCTTGGCGGACATGACCGAGGCCCTGGCCGCCTTCTTCCGCTACACCATCAGCAAGGTGGAGAACCTGGTGACGGTGGAGGAGGAGCTGGAGAACTGCCGCACCTACTTCAAGATACAGCAGTACCGCTTCGGCAGCCGCCTGCGGATGCGCGTGCACATCGATCCCGAGGACGAGCGGGAGCTGTTGAGCTGCCTGATCCCCAAGCTGACCCTCCAGCCCATACTGGAAAACAGCATCATCCACGGCATCGAGCTCAAGCTGGGGGAGGGGCACATCGACATTGAGATCAGCCGCAGCCAGCGCCGGCTGCTGATCAGCGTCAGGGACGACGGCGTCGGCATGGACCGCGAGGCGCTCCGGCGGCTGAACGGGCGGCTGGGCTCCAAGGAGGAGGAGCTTCGGGACATGACCCACGAGGCGCAGGGCGGCATCGCCCTGACCAACGTGAACAACCGCATCCACCTGATCTTCGGCGAGGAGTACGGCATGCACGTGTACTCCGTGGAGGGCGAGGAGACCACGGTGGAGCTGACCATCCCCGCGATGACGGAGGAGAAGCGCGCGGCGGGAGGCGAAGGCGGGGCATGAAACAGGAGGTGCTTCGGCTGGAGCGCGTGACCTATCGCGCGGACGGCATCAATATACTGGACAATTTCTCCTTCCACATCGCCCGGGGGGAGATACTGGGCCTGCAGCCGCTGGACAACGACGGGCTGGACGCGCTTTTGGACATCATCCAGAACAACCCGCCGCTGTACTTCGGCTTCGTGTACTACATGGAGAACTGCGTCAACACCTGGCGGGGCATCCACCGCACCAAGAACC
>CADASI010000088.1 GCA_902790525.1 uncultured Eubacteriales bacterium | reverse complement strand
GTTCAGGCACTCTGGTTCCCGGCATCCCGGAATCAAGGCCGATTCCTTCCGTGGTGGGGGGATGGGCGTCGCGCCGCCAGGGCCCAAAGCCCTTCGTCGCTACGCTCCTCAGGGCTTTGGGCCCTGGCGTTTCCCCCGCCTCCATGCCTTACCCCTACCTACCACTGACTTACCGATGTCCTGACACAAAACACTTACCGATGTGCTGACACAACAACGATGCACTCTCCACTCTCCACTCTCCACTCTCCACTCTCCACTCTCCACTCTCCACTCTCCACTCTCCACTCTCCACTCTCCACTCTTCACTCTCCACTCTCTATTCCACCCTCGTCAAAAACCGCATCTCCCCTTCCCCGGCGATCATGTTGTGGATGTCGGCGATGAGCTCGCCCACGTCGTCGGTCTCCTGGTAGAGGTTCTTGCCGGCGCACCAGACGTTGCCCTCCCGGACGGCCTTGAAGTCGGCAAACAGCGGGGACAGCGCGAACAGGTCGGCCAGGCTGTTCAGCGGGCTGGCGATGGAGGTATTATAAATGAGGTAATCGGCGTCCACGGCGGCGGCGTAGAACTGCTCCATGGTGGTGGACACGGAGGAGCGGCTGCTGTCGGGATCGACGATGTCGGACAGGGCGTAGCGGCCCCCGGCGATCTCGATCATCCGGGGCACGTAGTCGGTGGCGTTGCGCACCACCACGGAGCCGTCGGAGCTCATGTAGAAGAAGGCGACGGTCTTCTCGCTGTTGGGATAGTCGGCGTACTGGCTGATCAGCGCCTCCTTTTCGGCGAAGAACGCCTCCGCGGCGTCCTCCCGGCCCACCAGCGCGCCGTAGAGCTTGATCCACTCCGTGCGGCCCAGCGGGTGGGGCTCGTAGCTGGAGCGGTCCACGATCACGGGGATGCCCAGGCTCTCCAGCATCTCCTTGACCTTGGGGGTGTGGAAGATCATGGTGGACTCGACGGCCAGGTCGCAGCCCAGCTGTATGAGCAGCTCGTAGTCCGGCTCGGAGTACTTGCCGGCGAAGGCCATCTCGCCGGCCTCCATGGCCGCGCGCGCCGCCTCGACGCTCCAGTCCTCCGCCTCCAGCGACGACGCCCCCACGCACCCCAGCGCGTCCAGCCGCGCAAACAGCGCCATGGCGGAGGTGGCCGCCAGGTAGATGTTCTTCGGCCGATGGATCGCCAGCACGTCCGCGGGCAGGTTGTCCGGGGCCTCCGCGCCGTCGGGCAGCAGCAGTATGCGGTCGCCGTCCACGATGTCGATCAGCACGTAATCGCCCGCATAGTAGTCCACCGAGAAGCCCTCGGCGTAGGTCAGCGGCATGCGGCGCACCCATTCAAGCCCCTCGACGGGGGCCTTGTCCGACACCGGCGCGGGAGCCTCGGCCTGCGCCGCCTCGACGGTCGGCGCCGCCTCCCCCACGCTGACGCGGATGGTATAGGTCACGTCGTGGGGCTGGGACATGGCCGTGGTGGTGCCCACGACCTCCATGTCCTGATTTAATGTCACCGGGATCTCAAAGATCGAGGTCTTGCCCTCGTGGGTCGCGGCGTAGGCCACGCCCTCCGATTGCAGCGTCGGGTAGTTCGGGCTGGAGAACACGATCCGCGCCATGGTCCGGCCCTCAGACTCCCAGATGGCCGGGCAGGAGATCGTCACCCTGCCGCTGCCGCCGGAAAAGGTGAAGCCGTCCGGGGCCGTCTCCGCCAGCGCCCCCATGCAGATCAGCACAAGCGCCACCGAGAGCGCCAAAAACCGCTTAACCATCCCATCGCCCCCCTCATATCTGGCAATAGCATACCACGTTTTCTGTATATTTTCAAGATTTGCGGTGTTGTATGACGGCATAATATGTGGTATTATGGATGTAAAAGTGCGTACATGTAAATTAGGAATTAGGAATTAGGAGATAGAAATTGAGTTACCGGCTGCTGCACAGCTCACCGCGCCGTGTCCCCAGCATTTTATAATTCCTAATTCCTCTTTCCTAATTCCTAATTCAGAAAGGACGGTGTTTCACACTTGGATCATACCGAAAACCTTCGTCGCCGAAGCCGCTACACGCTGGTGTTTGTGCTGCTGCTGGCGGCGCTCATAGGCATCACGATACTCAATATCGTGATCGGCAGCGTGCAGATCCCCTTCGGCGAGCTGATGCGCATACTGGTGGGGCGGGGGCAGGATTCGGTCCAGCACTCCATCATCTGGAAGATCCGCATGCCGCGCATATTCATGGCGGCGATACTGGGCGGGGCGCTGTCGCTGTCGGGCTTTCTGCTGCAAAACTTCTTCGGGAACCCCATCGCAGGCCCGTTCGTGCTGGGCATCTCCTCGGGCGCGAAGATGGTGGTGGCCATCACCATGATCTTCTTTCTGAGCCGGCTGGGCGCGGTGTCGTCGATGGCGCTGATCGTGGCGGCCTTCGCGGGCTCGATGATGTCGGTGGGCTTCATACTGCTGATGTCCCGGCGGCTCAAACACATGGCGATACTGCTGGTCGGCGGCATCATGATCGGCTACATCTGCTCGGCGGTGACGGACTTCATCGTGACCTTCGCCGAGGAGTCGGACATCGTGAACCTGCGCGGCTGGTCGCTGGGCAGCTTCTCCGGCATGAGCTGGGACAACGTGGCCGTGGCCGCCGTGGTGGTGGGCGTCACCGGCGCGGCGGTGTTCATGCTGTCCAAGCCCATCGGGGCCTACCAGCTGGGCGAGGCCTACGCCCAGTCCATGGGCGTGAACATCAAGCGCTTCCGCATCGCGCTGATCCTTTTGTCCAGCGTGCTCTCCGCCACGGTGACGGCCTTCGCGGGGCCCATCTCCTTCGTGGGCATCGCGGTGCCCCACCTCATCAAGCGGGCGCTGAACACCGCCAGGCCGCTGGTGGTGATCCCTGCCACCTTCCTGGGCGGCGCGGTGTTCTGCATGGCCTGCGACCTGATCGCGCGCACGGCCTTCGCCCCCGTGGAGCTGAACATCTCCACCGTCACCAGCGTGTTCGGCGCGCCGGTGGTGATCATGATGATGCTCAAGCGTCAGAAAGGGAGGTGAGCGCATGGAACAGTTCTATTTCAGGACGCAGCGCCTCACCGTGGGCTACGACGGCAGGCCGCTGATCAACGACATCGACATCGGCATCGAAAAGGGCGAGATCGTCACGCTGATCGGGCCCAACGGCTCGGGCAAATCGACGATCTTAAAGAGCATCACCCGGCAGCTCAAGACCCTCGGCGGCCACGTGTACATCCAGGACGACGACTTGAAGAGCCTCTCCTACAAAGACCTGTCCACCCGCATGGCCGTGGTGCTCACCGAGCGCATGAAGCCGGAGCTCATGACCTGCCGCGACATCGTGGCCACCGGCCGCTACCCCTACACCGGGCGTCTGGGCATACTGTCCGAATCGGACGAGGTGCAGGTGCGCGCCGCCATGGAGGCGGTGAAGGTCACCGAGATCGCCAACCGCGACTTCAACGCCATCTCCGACGGCCAGCGCCAGCGCGTGCTGCTGGCCCGCGCCATCTGCCAGCAGCCGGAGATCATCATACTGGACGAGCCCACGTCCTTCCTGGACATCCGGCACAAATTGCAGCTTCTGAGCATACTGCGCACCATGGCCAAGCAGAAGGGCATCACGGTGATCATGTCGCTTCACGAGATCGACCTCGCCCAGAAAATCTCCGATAAAATCCTGTGCGTGCAGGGGGACCACGTCGCCTCCTTCGGCCCGCCGGAGACGGTGTTCGACGCCGACAACATCCGCAGGCTCTACGGCATCGAGCAGGGCAGCTACGACCCGCTGTTCGGGTCCATCGAGCTGCCCCGGCCCGAGGGCGAACCAAGGACCTTCGTGCTCTGCGGCGGGGGCAGCGGCGTGCCGGTGTTCCGCAGGCTGCAAAAGGACAACGTGCCCTTCTGCGCCGGGATACTGTACGAAAACGACGTGGACTGCCACCTGGCCCGGCAGCTCGCCACGCGGGTGGTCAGCGTGCCGCCGTTCATGCCCATCCCGGACAGCGCCGTCAAAGAGGCCCTCGCGCTGATGCGCGAGGGCGACCGAATCATCAACGCCGGGCTGCCCGCCGGGGCGATGGACACGCCAATCCGGGAACTGGTCGAGCAGGCCCGGGCGCTTCCGGGGTATGCCGAGGCGTGAGCGCTCACGCCTCGGGGGCTTTGCGCTGCTGGGCTTCCAGCTGCTCCTCGGCCTTGAAAACATAGCCGCATTCGCAGGCGGCGTCCTCAATGACACGCCCCCGGCGGGTGAACACCTCCACGCTCGCGCCGCAGGTGGGGCACACGCGCTCCTCCAGGGTGGGCGTCTTGTGCTTGGATTCGCAACCGTCCATGATCGCCATGGTGGGGACCTCCTTTCACATTTTACCTTGCCGTTACCATTCTATCATGACATCGCGGCCGGGTCAAGGGGCGCCGCAGGCCGGTTCTACCACTTCATCACCACCGCGCAAAACACGCTCACCACCAGCGCAAAGGCGATGATGTATTTGCCGATGCGGATCATCCCCTCGCCGCGCACTTCCTGCGCCTGTTCGAGATGAAAGCGCATGGGATTATCGGGGTCGCAGTACAGCGTCACGGCGCTGCCCTCCGGCGGCCGCTCGGGGTCGCCCTCGAGCAGCGGCGGGAGGAAGTAATCGTCGGCGGTCGCCGCGTAGGCGTGGCCGGAGACGGTGAAGGACACGACGGGATAGTAGGCCGTGGTCGCCGCGCCCCGGCCCCAGCTCATGGGCTTCGTCTCGTAGCCCGTGACGACGCCCTCCGTCCGGAGGGTCTCCCGCGCCATCCGGGCCCTGTGGCGGCGGACGTCGCGCAGGCCCAGGAACAGGCTTATCCACCCCAACAGCGAAAAGCACAGAAAACACAGTACGGTCTTCACGGATGCGCACCTCCCCCGCCGTCAGCCGACCCCGATGCCCTTGATCTCCAGAAAGGGCGCGGCCAGCATCGCCATGGACAGCGCGTCGCCGCCGCGCACCGTGGCCACATAGCGCTGCGGGGAGAGGCCGCGGGACTTCGAGCGGTCCACGCGGTACTCCATGCGCCCCACCTCCTCGTCGTCCAGGTCGGTGTAGACGATGAAGCTGCGCAACAGCCTGCGGATCACCCGGCCCGTCACCGCGGCGCCCTCTGTTGCGATCACGAACCGGCGGCCGCTCAAGCGGTGGATCTGGGCGACCTCCTCCCCGGTGCCGGGGTCCAGTATGCGCATGCCGCCCCGGCTGACGGTCCACATCGCCTTGTCGTGGTAGATGCGGATCGGCTGGAGGGGCGCTTCCACGATGCGGCAGACCCCCTGATCGCCGTCGTAGAAGGCGTAGGTGCCGGTAGTGGCGAAGTAGTAGCCGGTGAGGGTCATGTGCATCTCTCCTGCGCGACAGTTTACAATATCATAATAACAGATATCGCCCGCCATTTCAAGCGGGTTTTTTGCCGCGCTTCATATAAATTAAACTTGATTTTTCATGGGGTTTGTTATACCATATTAACATGATAAATCAATGATCAAGAGATATGGATGTATGAACAACAAGCGAATCGACATGACCCGGCTGCTCTCCCTGATCTGCTTTGTGCTGATCATCCTTTTGTGGTGCCTTACCTCGTACAGCGGCAGCGTGAGCGAGATCTTCCTGCCCACCCCCACCGCGGTGGTGGCCAAGATCTTCGCCATGGCCAGGGACGGCACGCTGTGGGCCAACTGCCGGGAATCCATCTCCCGGGTGATGATCGGCTGGTTCTGGTCGGTGGTGGCGGCGCTGCCCATGGGCATGCTGATGGCCAACTCGAAGAAGTTCTCGGCCTTCGTGCAGCCCATCATCGAATTTGCCCGGTACCTGCCGGTGGTGGCGCTGGTGCCGCTGACGCTTCTGTACCTGGGCATCGGCGAAAACCAGAAGTACACCATCATCTTCCTGGGCACGTTCTTCCAGCTGGTATTGATGGTGTGCGACACCGTCTCCGGCGTGGACCGCAACATGATCAACGCCGCCCGCACGCTGGGCGCGTCCAAATTCCAGGTGTACCGGGAGGTCATACTCCCCGCCTCGCTGCCGGGGCTGATGGACGACCTTCGGCTGACCATCGGCTGGGCGTGGACCTACCTGGTGGTGGCGGAGATGGTGGCGGCCAACAACGGCCTGGGCTACATGATATTGAAGTCCCAGCGCTACCTGGCGACGGACACCATATTCGCGGGGCTTATACTGATCGGGCTGATCGGCCTGATCACGGACTGGGTGTTCCGGATACTGACGCGCCTCGTGGCGCCCTGGTACGAGCGCCTGGCGGACGGGAAGTGAGGCGCGCATGAGAGACGATGTGATGCTGCGGGTCGAGGGCCTGAACAAGGTGTTCGACAGCGGGAACCGAAAGGTCGAGGCCCTCTCCGACGTCAGCCTGGAGATCCGGAAGTCGGAATTTGTGATGATCGTCGGCCCGTCGGGCTGCGGCAAGACGACATTGATCAACATCATCGGCGGGCTGGAGCGCGCCACCTCCGGCAGCGTGCTGCTGGACGGCCGGCAGGTCTCGGGACCCGGCGCGGACCGGGGCATGGTGTTCCAGGGCTACAGCCTGTTTCCGTGGCTGACGGTCCAGAAGAACGTGGAGTTCGGCCTGAAGATGAAGAAGCTCCCGGCGGCAGAGCGGCGGGACATCGCCGCCAAGTACATCGAGCTGGTGGGCCTCAAGGGCTTTGAGAGCGCCCTGCCCAAGCAGCTCTCCGGCGGCATGAAGCAGCGCGTGGCCATCGCCCGCACGCTGGCCAACGAGCCGGAGATCCTGCTGATGGACGAGCCCTTCGGCGCGCTGGACGCCCAGACACGCGTGGTGATGCAGGAACTGCTGGCGGACATCAGCCGGCGCACCAACACCACCATACTGTTCATCACCCACGACATCGACGAGGCCGTGCTGCTGGGCGACCGCATCTACGTGATGAGCCGCCGCCCCGGGCGCATCCGCGAGATACTGACCGTCGAGTTGCCCGAGCCCCGCAACCACCACTGCCTGGTGATGGCGGAGTTCCAGCAGATCAAGTCCCACATCATGGAGATGCTCTGGCAGGAGAGCAGCGACGCGGCGATGGACAAGTGACCCTGCGGTCAATACCGCTGACAATAACGAAAGGAAATGAGATCATGAAGCACACGATGAGGATTATTCTGGCAATGCTGCTGGCGGCCATGCTGCTGACGACCGCCGCCTCCGCGGAAGGGCTGACCAAGGTCACCATGGCGTTTTGCACCTGGACGGGCTACGCGCCGATGTTCATCGCGCAGGCCAACGGCTACTTTGAGGAGGCCGGGCTGGACATGGACATACAGGTCATCGAGGACGAATCCACCTACGCGGCGCTGATCACCACCGGCAACATCGACTTCCTGGCCACCGCGCAGGACCCGAACATCAAGATGTACGCCAACGGCGCGACCAGCCGCTACGTGCTGGCCATGGACGCCTCCCGCGGCGCGGACGGCCTGGTGGCCACCGCCGACATCGCCACGCTGGACGACCTGAAGGGCCGCACCCTGGCGCTGGACAAGTCGGCGTCCTCCTACTACTTCTTCCTGACGGCGCTGGAGAACGGCAGCAGCCTCACGGAGGCGGACATCAACGTGATGGACATGGGCGACACCACCGAGGCCGGCCTGGCCTTCATGAGCGGCTCCGTGGACGCGGCCATCATGTGGGAGCCGGAGCTTTCGGAAGCGCTGGCGATCGAGGGGGCGCACGCCCTGGTGACCAGCGCGGACTACCCGGAGACCATCATGGACTCGCTGGTCGTCAACAGCAAGCTGGCCGAGGAACACCCCGAGATCGTCGAGGCCGTGGCGGAGTGCTGGTACAGGGCCGTGGACTTCATGAACGAGAACCCCGACGAGGCCTGCGCGCTGATGGCCGCCGGCTTTGAGGAGGTCACCGCCGAGGACGTCGCCGCCGACAAGGAGGGCCTCGAATTCTTCGGCCGCGCCGAGAACGCCGTGCTCAACGACCCCGCCACCGAGCGCAGCATCTTCGCCATCAGCCAGGATATGGCGGACTTCTGGATGGCCAAGGGCGAGTGCGAGACCAACGACATCGAGGGCTTCTTCGCGCTGGTGAAGTAAATCCCTCTCCCGAACAGCCCCGGTCGGCAAGGACCCGCCGGGGCTTTTTTATAGTATACGGAGGTTCGGCTATGACTGTCGAGGAACTGTCGAAGGGCATCGTGGAACAGGTGGGCGGGGCGGAGAACATCGCCTCCGCCGTCAACTGCATGACGCGCCTGCGCATCACCGTGCGGGACGACGCGGCCATCCACGCGGACGCGCTCAAGGCGCTGCCGGGCGTGCTGGCCGTGTTTCACAGGCAGGCAAACTACGTGGAGGTCGTGGTCGGCCCGGGGAAGAGCCGCCGGTGCATGGACGCGCTCAGGGAGATGGGCATACACAGCGGCGAGAACCCCGCGACGGCGGCAGCAACGGTCCAGGAGACCTCCGACGGCCGCTTCCGGCGCGTGATGCGGCTGTTCGGGCGGATCTTCGCGCCCCTGATCCCCGGGATCATCGTCTCCGGGCTGTGCGCGGGCGTCGCGGCGCTGATCGCGCAGCTCGCGCCGGGCTACGCGGACAATCCCGCCCTGTCGGTGACGTATCAGCTGTTGACGGGCATCAACGCAGCCTTCATGACCTACCTGTCCGCCTGGGCGGGCTACCGGGCCGCGGAGGTCTTCGGCGGCACGCCGGTGCTGGGCGGCATGATCGGCATGTTCACCACCCTCGAAAACGTGAACGCCATCTCCAAGGCCATCGGGCTCTACAACGACGCCCAGCCCCTGAACGCCATACTGAAGGCCGGGCGCGGCGGGCTGATCGCCGCGCTGATCGGGGTGTGGATCATGTGCAGGCTGGAGACCGCGTTGCGAAAGCGCATGCCCGAGGCGCTGGACACGGTGTTCACGCCGCTTTTGACCGTGATCGCCACCCTCGTGCCCTATGTGCTGATCATCATGCCGGTCATCGGCATCGCGTCCGCCGGACTTTGCAGGCTGGTGGGCGCGGTGGCGATGAACCAGAGCCCCCTGGTGCGCATGCTGGCGGGCTTTCTGGGCGCGTCGCTGTTTCTGCCGATGGTGGCCATGGGCATGCACCACGGGCTGATCGCCCTGTACGCGGTGCAGCTTGAGACCTTCGGCTATGTGACCCTGTACCCGGCGCTCGCCATGGCGGGGGCGGGGCAGATCGGCGCGGCGCTGGCCATCGCCGCAAAGGCCCGGCGCGTGGGCAATCACCGGCTGTGCGGCGTCATCAACGGCGCGATGCCCGCGGCCATACTCGGCGTGGGGGAGCCGCTGATCTACGGCGTGACGCTGCCCCTGGGCCGGCCCTTTCTCACGGCGGGGCTGGGCGCGGGCTTCGGCGGCGCGTTCGTCATGCTGATGGAGGTGGCCTCGACCACCTGGGGACCCTCCGGCCTGCTGGGCGCGTTCGTCATGACGGAGGGGCCCCGGGGCGCGCTGCCCTCGGTGGGGTGCTACCTGATTGGCCTCGCCATCAGCGGCATCATCGCGTTCTTCATCACGGCGGCCATGGTCCGCGACGACGCCCTCCGGGAACCCTCCGACTGACGCCCGCGCTTTGCCGGGGCATAAAGAATCCCCCGCAGCGCGGGGGATCAAGGTGCGGGATCACTTCTTGGTGCTGTACCGGGAGCTGACCCAGCCGAAGCCGCCCTGGTACTTCACCCTGTACCAGCGCACGCCGCGGTCGTCCTTCTCGGAGTGGCCGTCGTAGGTCAAAAAGTCGCCCTTCTGCAGGTAGCCCAGCAGGCCGTACTGCAGGCCGGGGCCCTTGCGCACCTTGACGGAGCCCGTGGCAACGATCTTCTTACCGCCGGCAACGGCCTCAAGGTCTTCGTCGGTGAGTTCCATCATGTCAAGCTCGTTCTCAAAATTCTCGCTCATCGTATTCCTCCTTATTCACGCCCCCTTCGGGGGGACTGCGCTCATGGGTTTTAGTTCGCGCCGCTCACGTACCGCACCTCGCTGGGCATGATGAGCCCGAGCTGGTCCCGGGCGGCGCGGATGATGTAGGCGTCGGTCTGGACGTATTCCAGCTCCTCGTTCAAATCGCGCACATGCAGGTCCAGCTCGTCCCGATAGTTGCGGATGCGGGCCAGCTGGCGCTCGCCGTCGTTGTAGCGATGCTGGAGCACGCCGAAGCTGACGCTGAACACAATCAGCATCGTGACGATCATAAACAGCCAGAATTTCGGCGTCGTCCTGTGTCGCATTCTGAAGCCCTCCCGAATCCAGGGATTCAGTCCTTCGTAACAGAGATATTCCAACGCATTAACTTTCGACATCCCGCCGCCTTTTCCTGTCATTTAAAAATGACATTAATCCAACGATATCGACGGATTTTGACAAAAATACGATTGGCTGTACATTTTAGGGCATAAAGCGCCCGATCCCCCGGCGGACAGGCCCCCAGCATGAACACCATAAACCCCAGTAGCGCCGCCAGCGCCGCGTAGAGCCGCATCGCGCCGTAGTTGGCGGCGTACAGCGCCACGCAGAAAAGCGCCGCCGCGCCCAGGCCGAACAGCGCGTCGCACATGAGCGACAGCCACACCCCGGCCCGGATCAGCCGCCGAAGCCCTTTAAGCAGCGCGTACCACGCCCCGATCAGCATGCCCGCGGCCAGCATCCACAGAAATATCCTGGGCTGGCCGATGGTCTCAAACAGCATGTCACTTAAACAGGCGGCCCAGCACGCCGCCCCTGCGCTTGCCGCCGGTGTACTCCAGGGCGTCCACCTCGCCCGCCACCGACACCCGGCCGTCCTCCACGTTCAGCTGGGAGACGTTCAGCCCCGAGCCGGTGACGGTCAGCGTACCCAGCGGGGTTTGCAGCACCACGATCTGCTCGTTGAAGCAGTCCACGTCCTCCACCCCCGTGATGCTCAGCCGCTTTCGGTCGTTCAGCGTGACGGTGTGCGCCCGGGGCGCGCTTGCGCCTGCGTTGCTCTGCATGGCCATGACCTCCGGACGCGCCACGGCGCGTCCGCGGACGCCCCATGGGGCGTCCCTACGTTGGGTTCGTGGTATCGGGAACAGTGTTCTGTCATTCATGCGTGAGCCGCGCGGCGATATGAACCGGGGGTTGCGTCGGCGGGGGGAATTCTGTATAATCGGGGGAGAGAGGGATTAGGGATTAGGGATTAGAAAAATGTTGAAACGAATTATTACGTTTGTTCTGATAATAATCATGGGAATGGCCGCGGGGATGGCGGAGGGGTTCAGGGTCGCGGAGGCGCCGGTGTTCCGGGAAAAGCTGACGGACGAGGCGGTGGCGCTTCGGTATTACGACGATATGCCGGACGTGGCCTGTCTGGGGCTTTCGGAATACTACCGCCTGGTGCTGGGCGTGGACATGCCGGTGGAGGTCGTGGCGGACGGGGTGTATGCCTTCACCGCGCCGGACGGGACCGTGGCCGTGCTGGACGTCAACGCCAGCACGCTGACCTGCGCCGATTTTCCACGCTTTACCAACCTGATGGCGATGCGCGCGCCGGGCATGGACAACCAGTACCTGGACGCCCCGGCGTTCGTGCGCCCGGAGGGGCTTGCCTGCGCCGACCCGAAGCCGGTGGTATTGGACTTTGCGAAGTACCGCATCCCCGTCCACGGCGAGGCGGAGGACGTGTTCCTGCCGCTAAACACGCTGTCGGACCTGTTCGCCAACCTGTCCTACATCTACGTGAGCTTCAACGGGGAAAACGTGTACGTCAACGACGACAACCGCATGGACCCGGCCTGGCGGCGGGATGCGGACTACGCCGATCCCATCTACGCCCGGGCGGAGCGCGCCCCGGACGCGGCCGCCTTCGCCTACGACGAACTGTGCTTCACCGTGGACACCTTCTACGGCTATCCCGGGCGGGCCCCGCTCAACGATCTGCTCAGGGAGAAGGGGCTGGACGGCGCGCTTCGGGATTACAGCGACGATTCCCGCCGCTGCCGGGCGCTATTAAAGTCCGAAAAACTGGGAGAGTACGCCCTGGGCTCCCGGATGCTCGGCGTGCTGCTGGACGACGGCGGGCACACCGGCTTCGACTATGCCGAATGGTACGCCGAAAAGCCGGCGTTCGCCGCCTTCGCCGCGGATTATGACGCCGCCGCCGCCAGCGCTGCCCCGGACCGGGCGGTGCGGGCGCGCATGAAGCGCGACGGCACGAACATCAAGGTCATGCAGCAGAAGCGCCGCAGGGCCTACGGCAACGGCCACTACGCCGAGAAGGGCGACACCGCCGTGATCTGGTTCGACTCCTTCATGTACGACTTCGACGGCTGGCGGGACTTCTACGAAAGCGGCGGTCCGAGGCCCGTGAACGATCAGATGGCGTATGTGATCGACGGGCTGAACCGGGCGGCGGAGAACCCGGAGATCAAAAACGTGGTGCTGGACGTGTCCTGCAACCGGGGCGGCAGCGCGGACATGGTGGTGGCGGTGATGTCGCTGATCGCGGACGCCTCCGACTTCTCCACCGAGAACCTGCTGACCGGGCGCGTCGAGACCCAGCGCTACCGGGTGGACCGCAATTTCGACGGGGTCTTCGACGAGAAGGACGCCGCGGTGCGCTACGACTTCCGCTTCGGCGCGCTGACCAGCCGGTATTCCTTCTCCTGCGGCAACCTGCTGCCCGCGCTGATGAAGGACCGGGGCATGGCCATGCTGGGCGAGACCTCCGGCGGCGGCACCTGCGCGGTGGAGAAGCACGCCGCGCCCGAGGGGTTCGTCTACCAGTTCTCCAGCGCCATGGGCCGGCTCATCAACGCCCGGGGCGAGACCATCGACGACGGCGTGCCCGTCGACATCCCCCTCACCGACGGCGAGGATTATGCCGCCTTCTACGACCTCGACGCTTTAAGCAAGGCAATGAACCGCTTTTACGCCGCGCAGGATGCCGCGTGAGGGGAACGACCTATTCCGTCCCGCCTGCGGCGGTCCACCGTTCCGGGGGCCTACCGGCCCGTTCTCGCTGAAAACAGCCCACTGGACTGTTTTCCGGGCGCTCGAACCCCCTCAAGGCAACTTCGAAAAACCCTGTTTTCGCAAGCATTGCCTCGGAAAGAAACCTTGTTTTACAGGGTTTTCCGAAGTAATGTATGCGGCAAAGT
>CADASI010000087.1 GCA_902790525.1 uncultured Eubacteriales bacterium | reverse complement strand
GCCCGAGTACGAAATGCAACGTACTTCATGGGCGGGCGGCGCATCGCCGCCCCTACGGCATGCACACATCTGAATGATTATGCGTTTTGAGACAGCCCCCTGTTTGTATGTACAATGATTAGCGAACCGGCGAGCAGAGCGAGCGGTTGCGCGGGTCGGGGACATCCAACGGATGGCCCCGACAATCATTTTGGGGTTTATTTCCCAGCGTACTTCTGGCGCACCTGGTCGATCTGCTGCTGCTGGGCCTGCTGGGCGGGATACCAGCCCTTGGCGGCCATCTTCTGATAGATGTCGCCCTGCATGCACAGGCTGTCGCTCAGGGCGCTGTCGAAGGTCCGCTGCACGTTGCCGGTGGCGGACTCGATGGTGCCGTGCATGTACAGGTCGCAGACGCCCTTGGTGGTCAAGAGCAGGTTTTCCATGATCATCTGATCATTCATGCCGTTTCACTCCTTCCTCGTTTTTGACGATCCTCACACCAGCTGGAAGAAGCTGTCGAAGATCTCCTGATGCTTGCAGAGCATCTGGCCGACGCAGTTCTTGAGGTCCGCATCGGTCAGCTTTTGCTGCGCCTCCTGGCACTGGGTCTTCAAAAACTGCTCGTGCCCCAGCGCGTCCTCGATGTACTGCAACTCCTTGGGACTCATTTCGCTCACCTCCTGGGATCATTGTGCCCCGTTCGCGCGGCGTTTATGCGCGATTTGACAGGCCTGTTATAATGATAGAGGGTGATTTTGCGCATGAGGACGCTTGAGCGCACCGCGGGCGAGAAGGACGCCGGGCGGAAGGTGAAGTACTTCGTCCGGGGCGACATGGGCGTGTCGTATCATCAGTACGCATCCCTCAAGGCGCAGGGCGGGCTGACGGTCAACGGCGCGGCGGCCCGCGCGAACGACCTTTTGCGCCCCGGCGACGTGGTGGCGGTGCGGCTGGACGAGCCCGAACGGTTCGGCGTCGCCCCCGACCCGACGCCGGTGGACGTGGTGTACGAGGATCAGGACATACTCATACTCGACAAGCCCGCGCCGCTGGCGTGCCAGTGCTCGCCGAAGCAGGAGGGCATGACGCTTGAGAACCGGCTCGCCTGCCGCTACCCCGGTATGGTGTTTCGCCCGCTGAACCGGCTGGACAGGGGCACCAGCGGCCTGATGGCGGCGGCGAAGCACGCCCACGCCGCGCAGGTGCTGCAAAGGCAGCTCCACACCGACGCCTTCGTGCGGGAGTACCTGGCGGTGGCGGAGGGAAGGATGGCGGGCGAAGGGGTGATCGACGCACCCATCGCCAAGGAGGCCGCGGCCACCGTGCGCCGGGTGGTGGATCGTGAAAACGGCCGGCCCGCCGTGACCCGTTACCGCGTGGAGCAGGCCTGCGACGGCTGCTCGCTGGTGCGCCTGCGGCTGGAGACGGGCCGCACCCACCAGATCCGGGTGCACCTGGCGCACCTGGGGCACCCGGTCGTCGGGGACTTCCTCTACGGCAAAGAGGACCCGCGCCTGCCCGGGCGGTTTGCGCTGCACTCGACCTACCTCCGGCTCACGCACCCCGTCACGGGGGAGACCATTGAATGTGAATCGCCGCTGCCGGAGGCGCTGAGGAGGCTAATATGAACATCGAATACAGGAGGGCCTCCCTCGATCAGATCGACCTGCTGGTCACAACCCGCATCGAGGTGCTCCGCGGCGGACCTGTCGGAGGTCGAGGCCCAGTCCCGGGACTACTACCTGCGCGCGCTTCGGGACGGCACCCACACGGGCTTTCTGGCCTTCGACGGGGAGGACTTCGTGGGCGCGGGCGGCGTGAGCTACTTCCGCGTCATGCCCACCTGCCACAATCCCACCGGCCGGAAGGCTTACGTCATGAACATGTACGTGCGCCCCGAATACCGTCGGCAGGGCATCGCCGCGCGGATGCTCGACCTGCTGGTGGCGGACGCCCGGGCGCGGGGCATTTGCTGCATCGGCCTGGAGGCCACGGACGCGGGGCGTCCGCTGTACGAGAAATACGGGTTCGTTCCCATGACCCACGAGATGGAGCTGCCATGATTGCCCGCATTGTGAACGCCATCGCCGCCGTGCGCATGCCGGCTCAGCCGGAGGAGTACGACATCCACGCCGCCGTGGCCCGGGCGCTGACGGAGGCGGGGCTGGAATACGATCACGAATACCGCCTCGGCCCGCGCCGCCGCATCGACTTCAGGGTGGGGAGGATCGGCATCGAGGTCAAGAAGGGCCGGCCCGCGTCCGCCCAGCTTCGGGAGCAGCTTGCCCGCTACCTTGAGTCGGACGCGCTGGACGCGGTGATCGTGGTGACCCAGCGGGTGACGCGGCTGCCGGAGCGCATCGACGGCAAGCCCGTCTACATAATATCGCTGAATCGACTGTGGGGGGTGGCGCTGCCGTGACGGAGGAGTACGAATACACCGGCGAGGGCGCCATCGTGATGGACGACTATGGCGATTACGCCGATTTCGCCGCCGCGCCCGACTTTCCCGCGTACCTGCGGGACGTGCCCGAGGGGTCGCGCACCTACGGCACGCTGTCCTACAACCACCAGTCGAAGTGCTGGACCATCAAGGGCGAGCCCTGCGTGACGGAACTGGCGAAGCGGCTGTTTCCCGGCTGCGACGGCCGGGGGCGGGGGGTGGCGCGGTTCACGGCCCACCGGCGCATCATCGGCGATCTGAACTGGCTGATGCTGCGCTACCCGCTTGCGGTGAAGGCGTCCGACCGGGCGCGCTGGGAGCGCGCGCTGGAGGAGGCCCGGGAGTACGCCGTGCGGCGGGAGCAGGCCCTCAGCATGCCCGAGACCGCCACACCGCCCAAAGAGACCTTCTCCGGCGAGCTGCTGCCCTTCCAGAAGCAGGGGCTGGGGTTCATGCTGTCCACCCGGCGCTGCCTGCTGGCGGACGAGATGGGCCTGGGCAAGACCGTGCAGGCGCTGGCGTTTCTGGCCACCACGGCGGCGTACCCCGCGATCCTCGTGGTGCCGCCCCACCTGATCCGCAACTGGCAGCGGGAGGTGGAGCGCTTCCTGTCGCCCGACGGGCGGCTGCGGGTGCACGTCATCAGGGGATTAAAGCCCTACGCGCTGCCGGAGGCGGACGTGTACATCATACACTACCTGCTGTTGCGCGGGTGGAAGGACGTGCTGCCGGGGATGGGTTTCAAGACCGTGATCTTCGACGAGATGCAGGAGCTCCGGCGCAACGGCACGAGCAAGTATTCGGCGGCGTCGCTGCTGTCGGAGGCGTGCGAGAACTGCATCGGGCTGTCGGGCACGCCGATCTACAACCAGGGCGGTGAGATCTGGAACGTGGTCAACATCATCGACTTCCACTTCCTCGGCGACTGGGAGAGCTTCTCCCGCGAGTGGTGCTACGGCTACAACACCGCCGTGGTGGCCAAGCCGGAGCTGCTGGGGGAGCACCTGCGGCGCGAGGGGCTGATGCTGAGGCGATTGAAGTCCGACGTGCTGAAGGAGCTGCCCGCCAAGCGGCGGCTGGTGCAGGAGATCGACTGGGACGACGCCGTCTACCGCGAGCTCATGAAGCCCGTGGCGGAGAACCTGAGATTGCTGCGCGCCACGGACGACCCGTCCCGGCGGGCCATCATCGAGGACGCCATCTCCCAGCAGCAGCGTCAGGCCACGGGCATCGCCAAGGCGCCGTTCGTGTGCGCGTTCGTCAAGGCGCTGGTGGAGGCCGGGGAAAAGGTGCTGCTGATGGCCCACCACCACGCGGTGATGGACATTTACAAGAGGGAATTGAAGGGGTGCCGCCCGAAATTCATCACCGGGCGGGAGACCGATAAGCAGAAGGATGAGGCCGCGGCGGCGTTCATGGCGGGGAAGACCGACCTTCTGTGCATCTCCCTGCGCTCGGCCAGCGGCCTCAATTTGCAGCGGGCGACCTGCGTGGTGTTCGGGGAGCTGGACTGGTCCCCGGCGGTGCACTCGCAGGCCGAAGACCGCGCCCACCGCATCGGCCAGCAGGACAGCCTGCTGTGCTACTACCTCGTGTCGCCCAACGGCTCCGACCGGGATATGCAGGACGCGCTGGGCCTCAAGGTCAGCCAGTTCGTGGCCATCATGGGCGATGCGCCCGAGAGCCGGGAGGACCGCTTCATGCAGCAGACCGAGGCGCGGGAGCGCATACGGCAGCTCGTCGAGCGGCTGGCGGAGGAACAGGAAACCGGACGGGGAGGCGCGCGGTGACGCCTCCCCGTCCGGATTATTCATGGGGGTTATTCAGATGGCAATGCCGTTGACATACAGGCAATCCGGCGCGATGTCCTGCCCGTCTGGCCAGGCCACGGACAGCCCGTCGACCCTGACGGCGTTGAAGACCTCCGGTTTCAGCAATTCCGAGAACCATTCGCCCCGGATGTAGGGCTTCACATCAAACAGACGTTTTTCACCATTGTCAAATCCGACCTTGATCTTGTAGTCGGGCATGGGCTCGACTTCTATCGCCTTTGGGTAAATCATGATACCCCCTCCTTTACCGAAGCGGTTCGACCTTAAAGAATCGCTTGCCGGCAGACAGCAGAGACCAGTTCTCATTCAAATCCTTTTGCCTCAAGTCCATCCAGACCAGAAGCATGCGTAGCTTTTTGGAGGGCAAGTCGCCCTCAAGAATGTTTCCGTCCAATGAAACAACGACTTCCTGTCCCTGATATACCGCATGGATATGAGGTAATTTGTGAGGACTGTTGGGTTCAGAGTACATGTAGACGGATATACCGTCAAAACGGCTCAATTCGGGCACAATAAACACCCCCCTCCGTAAATAGTATAGCATGAATACGGGGGGTGATGTCAAGGGTTATGATTATGCTTCTATGATGTGGAACGCGGCGGCCCGTCCCAGCCGGTTCATGACGGCGAGGCCAAGGCCGTCGGCGGGCACGGCCTCGGAGAACAGCGCGTCCGCGCCGAGGTCATCGGCCTGCCGGAGGGCGTCGAACAGGGCGCGGGCCATCCCGGCGGCGTCCGCGCCGAGGGACAGCGCGCGGCGGTCGCCGTAGGCGGGGAGGTGGCCCTCCAGCGCCAGTATGAGGGGCGTGCCCTCGGCGGCGTCGTAGAGCTGTTTGATGCGCGCGATGACCGCGGCTTCATCGCCCTGCACCACGGTCAGGCTGCCCCGGGGGGCGTAGTGGCGGTACTTCATGCCGGGGGAGCGGGGGCGCTCGCCCTCCCTGAGCGGGCGCATCACGGCCTCGTCCACCCGGGCCGCGCCGCACACCGCCTCGATCATCTCCGGGGTGACGCCGCCGGGCCGCAGTATGCGGGGCACGTCGCCGGTCATGTCGATCACGGTGGACTCCAGGCCCACCGCGCAGGGGCCGCCGTCCAGTATCATCGGGATGCGCCCGTCCATGTCCGCCAGCACGTGCGCCGCGGTGGTGGGGCTGGGGCGTCCGGAGCGGTTGGCGCTGGGGGCGGCGACGGGCCGCCGCGCGACGTCGATCAGCGCCCGGGCCGCGGGGTGCGCGGGGAAGCGGACGGCCACGGTGTCGAGCCCCGCCGTCACCGCCGGGGGCACGATCTCCGACTTCGGGAAGATCAGCGTCATGGGCCCCGGCCAGCAGGCGTCCATCAGGGCGCGGGCCATGGGGGACGGCTCGACGGATATCAAGGGCCTGAGCTGTTCGACGGCGCTGATGTGCACGATCAGCGGGTTGTCGCCGGGGCGGCCCTTGGCCTCGAAGATGCGCTTCACGGCGTCGGCGTCCAGCGCGTTCGCGCCCAGGCCGTAGACCGTCTCGGTGGGAAAGGCCACCAGCGCGCCCGAACGAATCAACGCCCCCGCGCGGGCGAGGGCTTCGGGGGTGACGGGAAGAAGTTCGGTATCAAAGGCTGTCATAGTATCTGCTCCATGCCCACCTTGTAGGGCTTCAGGCCCAGTTTTTCATAGAATTTCATCGCGCCGGGGTTGCAGGTCCACACGTTCAGCGTGACGTTGTGGCAGCCGAGGGAACGGGCGTAGTCGACGATGTGGCGGTAGATGGCCGCGCCCACGCGACGGCCGCGGGCGGCCTCGTCCACGCAGATGTCGTCGACGTAGAGGGTGTCCACTTCCTCCATCAGCTGTCCGCCGAAGTGCTGGAGCACGCAGAAGCCGTGGCCCAGCACCCGGTCGCTTTCGTCCACGCAGACGAACACCGGCGTGTCGTCGTTTTGCAGGATCTGCTCGAGCTCGGCTTCGGTGTACTTGGTGGTCGGGCCCTTGAACAGGTCAGGCCGGCCGTTGTGGTGGACCATGTTCACCTGTATGAGCAGGTCCAGTATGGCGGGAATGTCGCGCCCCTCGGCGCGCCGGACTGTATTCATATCACTTTTCCTCGTTGAGAAGCGCGGTCTGTTCGGCCAGGATCAGGGCGTCGATGATCTCGTCCAAGTGGCCATCGATGATCTCGTCGATCTTGTAGAGCGTAAGCCCGATGCGGTGGTCGGTGACGCGGCCCTGCGGGAAGTTGTAGGTGCGGATGCGCTCCGAGCGGTCGCCGGTGCCCACCTGGGTGCGGCGGCGGTCGGCGTACTCGCCGGCCTGCTGCTCCCGCTGCATGTCGTACAGCCGGGATTTCAGCACGCGCATGGCCTTCTCCCGGTTCTGGATCTGGCTGCGCTGGTCCTGCGAGGTGACCACCAGCCCGGTGGGGATGTGGGTGATACGCACGGCGGAGTCGGTGCGGTTGATGTGCTGGCCGCCCGCGCCGGAGGCCCGGTAGGTGTCGATGCGCAGGTCGTTGGGGTTGATCTCCACCTCCACGTCCTCCGCCTCGGGCAGCACGGCCACGGTGGCGGTGGAGGTGTGGATGCGCCCGGAGGACTCGGTCACCGGCACGCGCTGCACCCGGTGCACGCCGGACTCGAACTTGAGCCGCTGGAACACGTTCTTGCCGGAGATCAGTATGACGCTCTCCTTCACGCCGCCCAGCTCGGTGGAGCCGTCCTCGATGAGCTCGGTCTTCCAGCCGCGGGAGTCGGCGTAGTGGGTGTACATGCGCAGAAGCTGCGCCGCGAACAGCCCGGCCTCGTCGCCGCCGGCGCCGGCGCGGACCTCCAGCACCGCGTTGCGGTGGTCGTCCGGATCGTGGGGCAAAAGCGCGATGCGGGCTAACTGGGTCTGGCGCTCAAGCTCGGCCTGCAGCCCGGGCAGCTCCTCTTTGGCCAGCTCCGCCATGTCCGGGTCGTCCAGCATCTCCCGGGCGGCGTCGATGTCCTCGAGCAGCCTGCGGTAGGCGACGGCGATGTCGTTTAACTCCGAAAGCTCGCTGTGCTCCCGCATCAGCTTCTGAAAAAGCGCCGTGTCCGCGATGACCTCCGGCAGCGTGATGCGTATGGAGAGCTCCTCAAACCGGCCCTCGACGGCCTCCAGCTGCCGGGCGATGCGCTCCTGTTCGTTGAAGGTTGGATTGGCCTGCATTCAAACACTCCTCGCCCACACGACCCTGTCGATGTGGTTCAAATCCTTGATGATGCCGGAATCGGCGCAGCGCATGCCCTGACGGAGCATGTCCAGTATGGCCTGGGCCTCGCCATAGCCCGCCTCCAGGTAGACGGCCCCGCCGGGGTTTAAGTGCCGGGGCGCCTCCGCGGCGATGCGGCGGTAGAAGTCCAGCCCGTCGCGGCCGCCGTCCAGCGCCAGCATGGGCTCGTACTGCACCTCGCGCTGCAGCGCCGCCAGGTCGATGTGGGGGATGTAGGGCGGGTTGCAGGCGATCAGGTCAAAGCGCGCGCGGCCCACGGCCTTAAACAGGTCGCCGTGGCGGATGTCCACGTCGGTGGACAGCAGCTCGGCGTTGCGCTTCGCCACCTCCAGCGCGTCGCGGCTCACGTCGGCCATTGTCACCTGCGCCTGGGGGCACAGGCTCTTCAGGCTTAACCCGATGCAGCCCGAGCCGCAGCACAAATCCAGCACCGTGGGCCCGGGCATCCCGGACAGCGCGATCAGCGCGTTCTCCACCAGCGTCTCGGTGTCCTGCCGGGGGATCAGGACGCGCCTGTCCACGTAGAAACGAAGGCCCATGAAGTCGGCGCGCTGCAGTATGTACTGCACCGGCTCCCCGGCGGCGCGGCGGGAGAGCATGGCGTTCAGGCGCTTTAGCTCCTCCGGCACGACCTCCCGCTCGCCCTCGAATTTAAGATCGGTCCGCGTCATGCGCAGCACGTCCTCGGCCATCCACCGGGCGTCGATTTCGGGATCGGGACAGCCGGCTTCGGCGAGCACGGCGTTGGCGTGGCGCAGCCAGTCGGTGATGTTCATTTCAAATCATGCTTTCTATTCCATATTGTTTTCCTTCGCCGCGTTGAAGGCGCACAGTGCGACCTCCACCATCTGGCTGTGGGGCTCCATGACGAACATGCGCTCCAGCCACATCAGCGGCGCGCGCAGAAAGCGCAGGGGATTGGTGGCGCTCAGACGCTCCACCAGGTAGATGGGCTCGTTCACGACCCCGGCGGCGACGAACACGATCAGTATGCGCACCAGGATCTGTATGGGCAGCGTGAAGGTGCGGATCATCGTAAAGGCGATCAGGGAGACCGTCAGCACCACCATCAGGAAGGCGGCGTCGCTGCGGCGGTAGAGCCTCGGGGCGGCGCGGGTCTCCTCGAGGTCGGGGGTGCGGCGGCGGGCCTCGTAGGCGTTGAGCACCTTGTTGATGGCGCCCCGGTACATGCACAGCCGGTTGATCACCCGAAGCCGCGTGCACAGAAACACGCCCAGCACCGCGCCGACGATGCGGCAAAAGCACATGATGGCGTTGATCCAGCCCGCGGTCAGCTCAAAGTTGGGCAGTATCCACGTCCTGACCGCCAGCGGCAGCGCGCAGATGCCCGTCAAGAGGATGAGGATGCTCGCTACGCCGCTCAAGAAGCCCACCAGGCTCTCCGGGTGGAACTGGAACAGCTCGGCGATGCCGCGCTCCAGCCGGTTGCCCCGGGCGATGCGCTGGGGCTCCAGCTCCCCGGACTCCGAGATGCCGTCCACCAGGCCGAACACCGAACGGGTCAGCCGCAGCATGCCCCGCACAAAGGGGGTGCGGGCCATCATGGCGCGCAGGGGACGGCGCTCCCGGCGGATGCGCAGGGCGATGTCCTTGCTCTCGCGGCGCACCGCGAAGGCCGTGGCCGTGCCGATGGTGAAGCGCACGCCCTCCGCCACCGGCGCGGCGCTCAGCTGGGTTCTGCTCTTTCTGGCCATATCACCGTCTCCATTATTATATATGAAAAAACGGCGCTCACAGCGCCGGGTCGGGGTCAGCGCCAATGCGATGAAACGTCAAAAGCACCGGCGAGGGTATCCTTCGCCGATGCTTTGTGATGACTACATGCCGTAGCGCTTCTTGAAGCGATCCACACGTCCGCCGGTGTCGACCAGCTTCTGCTTGCCGGTGTAGAAGGGATGGCACTTGGAGCAGATATCCACGCGCATTTCCTTCTTCACGGAACCGGTTTCAAAGGTCTCGCCGCACACGCAGCGCACGACCGCCTTGCCGTACTTCGGATGGATGTTTTCCTTCATGGTATTCACCTCGCTCGAATTGGACTGTCGGCTCTCCGGCGGAACCGGCATCCAACGAATCAGACAAACGTTATTATAGCATATTGTCGATCGTTCATCAATGGGTTCGGAAAACTTTTACATAGGCCGGCGTTCCCCAAAACTTTACAATAAATCAAATCCAAAACCCATTGACAAAACCGGGGGTTGGGAGTATATTATCCTCAGTCGTTAGCACTCGAGGGTGATGAGTGCTAACAGACGAGAAGATCGAAGGGGGCGCTGATCGAAATGCAGTTGGACGAACGCAAGTATCTGATACTGCAGGCCATCATCGATGACTACATCATGACGGCGATGCCCGTGGGCTCCCGAACGATTTCGCGCAAGTCCGGCGTGGGCTTCTCGCCGGCGACGATTCGCAACGAGATGTCCGACCTGGAGGAGCTGGGCTATCTGGCCCAGCCGCACACCTCCGCAGGGCGGGTGCCGTCCAACAAGGCCTACCGGCTGTACGTGGATCACCTGCTCAAGGCGGCGAAGCTGACCTCGGACGAGCGGGAGCGCATGCACGAACACCTGGTGGACAAGTCCAGGCGGGTGGAGGGCGTGATCCGCTCGGCGGCGGACGTGCTGTCCGACGCGACGAAGTACACCTCGGTGATCGTCGCTCCGAAGCTGGGCACGCTGCGCATCAAGCACGTGCAGCTGGTGCCGGTGTCGGAGAAGACGGCGCTGATTATCATCGTGACCAACGCGGGCATCGTGAAGGACGCGGTGATCCGGGTGCCGGGCGGGCTGAGTGCCGACGAGCTGTACTCGATCTCCCGCATGCTGACCGAAAAGCTGGCCGAAAAGCCGCTGGAGGCCGTGCGGCAGGAGTTCGCGGAGCTTCTGCGCAACAATGCGGAGAACCGCAGGCTGCTGGGCGAGGCGCTGCAGGTGATCGAGAAGAAGCTGGAGTCCGAGGACCAGGCCGACGTGATCATCGGCGGTTCGGCGAACCTGCTGGGCTACCCGGAGTACGCCGACGTCAACAAGGCGCGCAACTTCCTGGCGGTGCTGGAATCCAAGGACACCATCCGCAGGGTGCTGTCCCGGGACGGCAGCATGGAGGTCACCATTCGCATCGGCCCGGAAAACCAGGTGCCGGCGCTGAACGACTGTTCCATCGTCACCGCCAGCTACCGGGTGGGCGACCGCTCCAACGGGACCCTGGGCATCATCGGCCCCACGCGCATGAACTACAACCGGGTGATCTCGGTACTGGACTTCATGGGCCGGGCGCTGAGCGATGTATTGTCAGAATATAAATGAGAGCAGGGCTTGACATGAAGAAAGAGAAGAAAGACAGGCGTGAGACGCCCGTGACCCCGGAAAACCCCGCGACCGCGCAGGGCGCCGACATCGACGACGGCGCCATGGACGCGCAGGTGGTCTCCGAGGCGGGGCAGGAGGAGGCCGCCGCCGAAGCCGCCTCGGAAGCGAGTATCGCGGAGTGGCAGGCGGCGCTGGAGCTGGCCGTCAAGCAGCGCGACGAGCTGAAGGACCAGCTTTTGCGCAGCCAGGCGGACTTCCAGAACTTCAAGCGGCGCAACCAGACCGCCCGTTCGGACGGCTATGACGACGGCGTGCGCGAGACCATCGCGGCCATGCTGCCCGCCATCGACAACCTGGAGCGCGCCATCGACGCCGCCGAAAAGCACGAGGGCGGCGAGGCATTGGCCGAGGGCGTGAAGATGACCCTCAACAGCCTGACGGAATCCCTCAGGCGCTTCGGCTTCGAGGAGGTCCCCGCCCTGGGCGAGACCTTCGACCCCGAAAAGCACAACGCGGTCATGCGCGAGGTGGGGGAGGAGCCCGGCAAGGTGCTGGAGGTCTTCCAGAAGGGCTATAAGGTCAAGGATCGGATCATCCGCTACGCGATGGTCAAGGTGGCCGTCGAGGAATGACATCAACAACAGTCAACAACGAACATTTTCGAGAATATAGGAGGTAACAACAATGAGCAAGATTATCGGTATTGATCTGGGCACCACCAATTCCTGCGTCGCCGTCATGGAGGGCGGCGAGCCCGTCGTCATCGCGAACGCCGAGGGTTCGCGCACCACACCGTCCGTCGTGGCCTTCGCCAAGAACGGCGAGCGCCTGGTCGGCCAGGTCGCCAAGCGCCAGGCCGTCACCAATCCGGACCGCACCGTCATTTCCATCAAGCGCGACATGGGCACCGATCGCAAGATCTCCATCGACGGCCACAACTACACCCCGCCGGAGATCAGCGCCATGATCCTTCAGAAGCTGAAGGCCGACGCCGAGAGCTATCTGGGCGGCACCGTCACCGAGGCCGTCATCACCGTGCCCGCGTACTTCTCCGACGCCCAGCGCCAGGCCACCAAGGATGCCGGCCGCATCGCGGGCCTGGACGTGAAGCGCATCATCAACGAGCCCACCGCCGCGGCGCTGGCCTACGGCCTGGACAAGGGCGACGCCCACAAGATCCTGGTGTACGACCTGGGCGGCGGCACCTTCGACGTCTCCCTGATGGAAGTCGGCGACGGCATCTTCGAGGTGCTGGCCACCGCCGGCAACAACCGCCTGGGCGGCGACGACTTCGACCAGCGGCTGATCGACTACATCGCCGAGGAGTTCAAGCGCGAAAACAACATCGACCTGCGGCAGGACCGCATGGCCCTCCAGCGCCTGAAGGAGGCCGCTGAGAAGGCCAAGATCGAGCTTTCCGGCATGATGTCCACCAACGTGAACCTGCCCTTCATCACCGCCGACGCCACCGGCCCGAAGCATCTGGACGTGACCATCAGTCGCGCCAAGTTCAACGAGCTGACCGCCGACCTGGTGGAGAAGACCGTCGGCCCCATGACCCAGGCCATGCGCGACGCGGGCGTGTCCGCCAAGGACATCGACAAGGTCATCCTCGTGGGCGGCTCCACCCGCATCCCCGCCGTGCAGGACGCCGTGCAGCGCATTACCGGCAAGGAGCCCTTCAAGGGCATCAACCCGGACGAGTGCGTGGCCGTGGGCGCCGCGATCCAGGGCGGCGTGCTGGGCGGCGACGTCAAGGACATCGTGCTGCTGGACGTCACCCCGCTGTCCCTGGGCATCGAGACCCTGGGCGGCGTGTTCACCCGCCTGATCGACCGCAACACCACCATCCCGGTCAAAAAGAGCCAGGTGTTCTCCACCGCGGCCGACAACCAGCCCTCCGTGGACGTGCACGTGCTCCAGGGCGAGCGCGAGATGGCCGCCTCGCGGCGTGCCGCAGATCGAGGTCACCTTCGACATCGACGCCAACGGCATCGTGCACGTGTCCGCCAAGGACCTGGGCACCGGCAAGGAGCAGTCCATCGCCATCACCGCTTCCTCCAACATGAGCGAGGAGGAGATCGAGAAGGCCGTCAAGGAGGCCGAGCAGTTCGCGGCGGAGGACAAGAAGAACAAGGAGCAGGCCGAGACCTTCAACCAGGCCGACCAGCTCATCTACCAGACCGAAAAGACCATGAACGACGCCGGCGACAAGCTGGACCCCGCCGACAAGGCCAAGCTGGAGAGCGAGCTCAACACCTTCAAGCAGGTGCGGCAGGGCAACAACGTCGACGAGATCAAGGCCGCCATGGAGACTTTCAGCAAGGCCACCTATGAGGTCTTCGGCAAGATGTACCAGCAGGCGAACCCCAACGGCGGACAGGGCTTCGACCCCAACGCCGGCCAGAACCCCGGCGGCGGCGCCAATGTCAACGACGACGGCACCGTGGAGAGTGAGTTCACCGATTAACCCAATGCCTGAAGGCAAACGAAGGGGCAAGTGATAAACCATCCTTGCCCCTATTTTGAGGGAACAGGGAACAGGGAACAGGGAACAGGAAATGTGGCTACCGCCATTTCTGCTGAAACGCGATTGTCAATTCGGCTATGGCTAAAGGATGGACAGTTGCGTCGATTCCTTTGATTTTCGTAAGCGGCAGCGGCTATTCCTGTTCCCTGTTCCCTATTCCCTGTTCCCTGTTCTCAGGGGTGAAATAAATGGCAAACAAGAGAGACTACTACGAGGTTCTCGGCGTATCCAAGGACGCGGACGAGGCGGCCATCAAAAAGGCTTACCGTCAGCTGGCGAAGAAGTACCACCCGGACGTCAACCCGGGGGACAAGGATGCCGAGGAAAAGTTCAAAGAGGTCAACGAGGCCTACCAGACCCTGTCTGACCCTCAGAAGCGGGCCAGCTACGACCAGTTCGGCCCCGACGGCCCGCAGGCGGGCTTTGGCGGCGGCGGTTTCGGCGGGTTCAGCGGCTTTGAGGGCGCGGGGTTCGGCGGCTTTGAGGATATATTCTCCACGTTCTTCGGCGGCGGCGCGGGCGGCGGACGCTCCAACGGCCCGATCCCGGGCGAGGATCTGCGCTACGACCTGACCATCTCCTTCGAGGAGGCCGCGAAGGGCTGCGAGAAGGAAATCAACCTGGTGCGCGACGAGGAGTGCCCCACCTGCAACGGCTCCGGCGCAAAGCCCGGCTCCAAGGTGGACACCTGCCCCAACTGCCACGGCACCGGCCAGGAGCGCGTGGTGTCGAACACCCCCTTCGGCCGCATCCAGAACGTGCGCACCTGCTCCCGCTGCCGCGGCGCGGGCAAGATCATCACCGAGCCCTGCGCCAAGTGCCACGGGCGCGGCAAGGTGCGCGTCAGCAAGCGGCGCACCATCAAGGTGCCGGCGGGCATCGATAACGGCCAGGTGCTGACCATCCGCGGCCAGGGCGGCCTGGGCGAGCGCGGCGGCCAGCCGGGCGACCTGCTCATCGTGATCACCGTGCGGCCCCACAAGCTGTTCAAGCGGCGCGACGACAACCTGTTCATCGAGCTGCCCCTCACCTTCACCCAGGCGGCCCTCGGCGCGGAGCTGGATGTGCCCACGCTGGACAAGCCCGTGAAGTACCGCTTCCCCGAGGGCACCCAGCCCGGCCAGATGTTCACATTGAGGGGCCAGGGCGTGCAGCACCTGCGGGGCGGCGGCAAGGGCGATCTGTACGTCACCGCCGTGGTGGAGATCCCCAAGAAGCTGACCGAGAAGCAGAAGGACCTGCTCCGGCAGTTCGAAGGCACCGCCTCCGAGCGGCAGTATGAAAAGAAGAAGTCCTTCCTGGACAAGCTGAGGGACGCATTCTCGTAAAACAGGAGCAGACACAATGGATTGGATGGAGTACACCGTGCTGACCACCACCGGGGCCAGCGACCTGATCTCGCAGATACTGATGGACGCGGGCAGCAACGGCACGATGATCGAGGACAAAAACGACGTGGCCGCGAACCAGCGGCCCGAGGGCCAGTGGGACATCATCGACGAGGCCATCGCTCAGCGCATCGGCGACGACGTGAAGGTGACCGGCTACTACGAGGTGGACGAAAAGCTGCGGGACCGGCTGATGTTCATCGAATCGGAGCTGAACCGCATCAAGGGGCTTGAGCTGGGCATGGACCTGGGCAAGCTGGAGACCCGCACTCACTCTGTGGCCGAGGAGGACTGGACCGAGAGCTGGAAGAAGGCGTTCAAGCCCTTCCGCCTCGGGGCGCACATGCTGATCAAGCCCAGCTGGGAGACGGTTGAGACCGCGCCCGGCGACCACGTGATCGAGATCGACCCGGGCATGGCCTTCGGCACCGGCACCCATGAGACCACCGGCATGTGCGTCAGGCTGGTGGAGAAGTACGTGAAGCCCGGCGACACGGCCATCGACATCGGCACCGGCACGGGTATACTGGCCATCGCCGCGGCCCACATGGGCGCGAAGCGCGTGCTGGCCACCGACCTGGACGCCGTGGCCGTGCGCGTGGCCAGGGAAAACGTGAAGATCAACGGCTTTGAGGATACCATCGAGATGCGCTGCGGCGACCTGTTGGAGGTCGTGGACGAGCAGGCGGACGTGGTGATCGCCAACATCATCGCAGACGTCATCATCGGCCTGGCCGCGCCGGTGAAGCCCTATGTCGCGGACGGGGGCGTGTTCATATGCTCCGGCATCGCCGTGAACCGTCTGGAGGACGTGCTCGCGGCGTTGGGCGCGGCGGGCTACGAGGTGCTGGACACGCTGGTCGAGGGCGAGTGGGCCGCCGTCGCGTCGAGGAAGTAGCAGGGCGCGCGCGTGAATGAAGGAAGCATTGCGGAAGGAAACCATTCTTTCGCAGGGACGCGCCACGGCGCGTCCGCGGACGCCCCATGGGGCGTCCCTACGGCGGGTTGGCGGCATCATTCATGTGCACGCATGAGAGGAAACAGCATGCACTGCTTTTACATCGAGCCGCCCGTGGACGGCATGGCGGCGCTCAAAAGGGACGAGGCGAAGCACGCCGCGCGGGTGCTGCGGCTCAAGCCCGGCGACGCGGTCTGCGCCATGGACGGCGCGGGCGGGCGCTGGGACGCGGAGATAGTGCGCGTGGACGCCGACGGCGTGGTCGTGCGGCTTCGGGAGGCGCTTCAGGACAACGAGCCCCCGGTGCGCGTGACGGTGTACCAGGGCATCCCCAAGGCGGAGAAGCTGGATTTCATCGCCCAAAAGCTCACCGAGCTGGGCGCTTCTGCGCTGGTGCCCGTGAAGATGGACCGCTGCGTGGTGAAGCTGGACGAAAAGGACGGCCGGAAGCGCCGGGAGCGCCTCGGGCGCATCGCCCTCGAGGCCGCCAAGCAGTGCCAGCGGGCGCGCGCCGCCAAGATCAGCGAACCCATGACGTGGAAGCAGGCCCTCGAGGCCATGCGGCGCCACGACCTGGTGCTGACGCCCTGGGAGGACGCCCGGGGCTGGCGCATGAAGGACGCCTACGCGGACCATCCCGACGCCCGGGACATCGGCATCGTGATCGGCCCGGAGGGGGGCATGTCCGAGGACGAGGTGCGCGCCATGCAGGACATCGACGCGCTGACCGTCACGCTGGGGCCCCGCATCCTCAGGACCGAGACCGCCGCGGTGGTGTCCGCCGCGCTGGCGATGCAGCTTTGGGGGGACCTATGAAGACGATCGCGACCTATACGCTGGGCTGCAAGGTGAACCAGTACGACACCGAGGCCATGCTGGAGGCGTTCGAGCGCGCGGGCTACGTCGCCGTGCCCTTCCGGGACGCGGCGGACGTCTACCTGATCAACACCTGCACCGTCACCGGCACGGGGGACCAGAAGTCCCTGAAGACCGTGCGCCGCGTGGCCCGGGAGCACCCGGAGTGCGCCATCGTGGTGTGCGGCTGCCTGGCCCAGCGGGAGGCGGAGGCCATCGTCCGCATGGACAACGTGATGCTGGTGGTGGGCGTGCAGCGCCGCGCCGAGGTGGTTTCGCTGCTGGAAAGGGCGCTTGCAGAAAACACCCCCATCAACGCCGTGGGCCCGCTGAAGGGCGCGTCGTTTGAAAACCTGTTCGTGTCCCGGCACGAGGGCAAGACCCGCGCCACCATGAAGATCCAGGAGGGCTGCGACCGCTACTGCGCCTACTGCATCATACCGTCGGTGCGGGGGCCGGTGCGCTCCATGCCCCTTCAGGACGTGCGGGCCGAGGCGGAACGGCTGGCGCAGGCCGGCTACCGGGAGATCGTGGCGACGGGCATCCACCTGGCCAGCTACGGCCGGGAGACGGGGGAGAAGCTCATCGACGCCATACGCGCCGTGCACGACGCCCCCGGGGTCATGCGCGTGCGGCTGGGCTCGCTGGAGCCGGTGGTCGCCACGGCGGAGTTTGCCCGGGCGCTGTCCGAAATGCCCGGGATCATGCGGCAGTTCCACCTGTCGCTGCAGTCCGGCTCGGCGACGGTTTTAAAGCGCATGCGCCGCAGGTACACCCCTGAGGAATACCTGCGGGCCGTCGAAAACCTGCGAAGCTACATGCCCGACTGCGCCGTGACCACCGACGTCATCGCGGGCTTTCCCGGCGAGACGGAGGCGGAGTTTGAGGAGACGCTCGACTTCCTCCGCTTGGCCCGGCTTTCGCGCATACACGCCTTCCCGTATTCCCGGCGATGCGCGCACAAAAAAACTGATCGCGCTGGGGAACCAACTGGAGCGCGAATACGTCTCATCGATGATTGGAACCGTGCAGTCCGTGCTGTTTGAGCAGAGTGCGGGGGAACCCGGCTGCGGCATGGCGGAGGGCTACACGGGGCAATACATCCGCGTCCGCGCCAAGGCCGAACCCGGTCAGATCCGGGCGGTGCGCCTCGTGTCCGCAGAGGGCACGCTGGCGCTGGGTGAGGTCGTCTGAATCACACAGTGAGAGGGGTGAATCAATTTGGAGAACTGCCTTTTTTGCAGGATCATCGCCGGTGAGATCCCCGGCGACAAGGTCTATGAGGACGACCATGTGTACGCCTTCCGGGACATCAATCCCCAGGCGCCCGTGCACGTGCTGATCGTGCCCAAGAAGCACCTGGCGAACATACTGGAGTGCGACGCCGAGACCGCCGCCGCGCTGACCGACGCCATTCGCGCCATCGCGAAGCAGGAGGGCATCGACGAAAGCGGCTTCCGCGTGATCTCGAACTGCGGCGCGGACGGCGCGCAGTCGGTCAACCACCTGCACGTACACCTGCTGGGCGGCAAAAAGCTCGCCGAGCGCATGGCCTGACCCTCGCTCAAATGCGGCGGAATTATGACGGAAAACCATGAATTTAACGCCGTTTAGGGTTGACGAGTACACATTCCATGGGGTATAATAACCAATGTGGCGAACCCCATGCTACATTGGCAGATGCCATTTAATCGCGAGGGGAGGGAAAGCACATGTCCGAGGTACGCATTCGGGAAAATGAATCATTGGAAAGCGCGCTGCGCCGTTTTAAGCGCAAGACTGCTCGTGATGGCATTCTCGCAGAAGCAAGGAAAAGGGAACATTATGAGAAGCCCAGCGTAAAGCGTAAGAAGAAGGCGGAAGCCGCTCGCAAACGCAAGTATTAAGCCAATGAAAGCCCCTCTGGACCCCAGAGGGGCATTTTCGTATACCTGTTCTTACATATTCATACGATACTGCGCATAATAAAGAGTGACCTTTGTTTCTCTGGATTTATTGTTTGGAGACTGAAAATGCAATACACCCTCTTGCTGTGGCCCCACGCCAACGCGCGCTACCAGGCCGGGACCCGCAGACTGGCGCTGGCGGAGCTTGAGCTGATGCTCGCCCGGGTGGCCCCGGAGGCCGCCGCGGCGATCGACGAGGCCTCCGACATGCCCTGCCTGAAGCTGGAATGCCCCGCGCCGCTGGACGATGCGGCGCTCTCCGCCGTCAGGAACCACTCGCTTCTATACGGACTGTTTATCAACCGCGGGGACGGCGCGCTCGTGCCCGTCGCCGGACGCGCCCCGGCGCTACTGGGGGCCGACCTGCCCGCCATACTCAAGTACAAGGGCAAGACCAACGAGATGTTCCTGCAACTGCTTTTGAACGTCGCGCTGTATTCCGGCGACTTCTGGCGGGATGAAAACCTCAGCTTTTTCGACCCCATGTGCGGACGCGCCACCGCGCCCTTCATCGCGCTCAACCGCGGCTTCGACGCCGTGGGCGCGGACGTGGACAGGGCTGACCTCAAAGAGGCGGAGAGCTTCTTCAAGCGCTATCTGGAATACCATCATTATAAATACAACCTGACCCGCGAATCCCGCACCGCCAGGGGCAAAAAGCCCGTGCCGGTGACCCGCTTCGAGACCGCGGCCACGCCGGAGGACTACAAAAACGGCCCCCGCGTCAGACTGAGCCTGGCGAACCTGGACGCCGCGCTGGCGGGGGAGACCTTCGGCAAAAACAGCTTTCACCTGATCGCCTGCGATTTACCCTACGGCGTGGCCCACGCGGCCCGGCCCGGCGAGGCGACGCCCAGTGGAAAGAACTGGCTGGAGGCCCTGCTGGCGAAGTCCCTGCCGGGGCTTTGCAGGCTGCTCAAACCCGGCGGGACCGTGGCAATGTCCTTCAACGCCCAGACCTTTAAGCGCGACAGGCTCGCCGCGCTGATGGCGGAGGCCGGGCTCACGCCCCTCTCCGGCGGGCCCTACGAGGGCTTTGAGCACTGGGTCGAGCAGGCCATCACCCGGGATATCGCGGTTGCGCGCAAGAACCCCTGAATCAAACGGAGGTGCAAATGGATTATCAATCGCTGCATATGAAGACCGTCGCCGACCTGCGCAAGCTGGCCAAGGATATGGGCGTTCGGATCCCGGCGGGCACCAACAAGAGCGTGCTGATAGACATGCTGCTGGAGGCCGAAAAGGCCGCCGCCGCCGCGCCGACACAAGCTGCAGCCACCGCGCCGACACAGGCGGTGGCAGCCGCGCCGACACAGGCCGCCGCCGCCGTGCCGACACAGGCGGTGGCAGCCGCGCCGACACAGGCCGCCGCCGC
>CADASI010000086.1 GCA_902790525.1 uncultured Eubacteriales bacterium | reverse complement strand
GGGACAATGATGATATACTATATGCGTATCGTTATAGAGGGAGAGGTATGCCCATAGGCAGGAGTGCCCGGAGGTATCTATGAAATATATCGATTTTGCGCAGAAGATGTTCGCGGGCTCGATGAACAGCGTCTCGAGCCTGGTGATCTACATCGCCATCGTGGTGCTGTTCCTGGTGGGACTGGTCCGGTGCGTGTTCCCGGTGATGCGCACGCGGGGCCTGGTGCGCCGCGCCATACGCTCCATCCGCGAGGGCGGGGACAAGAAGTACGCCTGGCAGGAGGACGACTTTCTGGGCAAGGGCGCGCTGTTTGCGCACTGGAGCGACTATCTGAACAACCTGTTCTTCGCGGACGGGCGCTACCACAACGCCTCGAACGTGGAGGATTACATCAACGAGGAGACCGTGATCTACGGCCCGGGCCGCATCAGCTTCGCCGAGGCGCTGCCGGGGCTCCTGACCTCGCTGGGCTTCCTGGGCACGCTGATCGGCCTGGCCCGGGGCCTGTCCGGGTTCGACATGACCGATTCCTCCGCCGTGCAGAGCTCCATCGTCACGCTGATCCCCGGCATGCGCTACGCCTTCATGACGTCCATATTCGGCGTGGTGGGCTCGGTGGCCTTCACGCTGATCACCCGCATGGTGTACGGCTCCACCGAGCACACGCTGACCCAGTTCTACTCCGCCATGAGCCGCCACGCCGGCGTGCTCAGCGTGGACCCCATGACCCAGATCGCCATCTATCAGCAGGAGCAGACCGCGCTGATCAAGAACATGGCGAAGGACCTCAACGGCAAGTTCGCCGACAACATCACCCAGTCCATCGAAAAGTCCACCGAGCCGCTGAACACCACCATGAAGGGCTTCGTCAACGGCATCTCCAAGGAGCAGGCGCGGCTGATCGACGCCGTGCTCGCCCGGTTCCTGGAGCGCATGAACGAATCCCTGTCCGGCTCCATCCGGCGCTTCGGCCAGACGCTTGACGAGACCTCCCGGCTGCAGCAGGAGAACTGCGAAGCCGTGCGCGCCAGCCTCTCCGGTGCGGCGGACCTCTACAACGACATCACCGAGCTTCGGAACATCATGCAGGACCTGCTGAAGGGCACCTCCGACTTCGTCGAGCAGCTCAACGCCGAGCGCAAGCTGGCCGACGACGCCTTCATGCGCATCAATTCCGCCGTGGAGCAGATGGAGGTCGTCTCCCGCCAGGAGGCCAGCTACTTAAAGACCGTCGGCGCCATACAGGCCGAGGCCGCCAGCACCGCCGACACCATGCAGCAAGCCGCGGGCGAGCTGTCCGCCGCCGGCGACAGGCTGGCCGCGGTGCACGCCGACGCCGTCAGGAGCATCACCGACGAGCTCAACACCACCCTGGACGCCTACCGGGATTACGTCAACCAGTTCACCCAGCGGGTGGATTACCTGGCCTCCAACATCGCCGGCGCCATGGAGCGCATGCCCGACGCCGTCAACGACGCCAACGCCCGCTTCCTGGACCAGGTGGACGCCCTCACCGAATCCCTGGAGCAGGCCCAGCGCGCCATCGACGCCGCCGTGGGCAGGATGTACCGGAACTGAGTGAATTTGCCTTGCAAATTCAATCGGAAAGGAGGGCAGGAATTTGCGCATAAGACAGAGAATGTCCCGCAGCCATCGCCGCGGCAGGCCGGACGGGGCAAACTGGCTGAGCTTTTCGGACCTGATGAGCTCGCTTTTGCTGATCTTCATACTGATCATGTTCTACATCATGTATCAGTATTTCGATATGTATGAAATCAACATGGCGGAGATCGCCCGCCAGCAGTACGATCTGGACCAGGCCAACGCCGACCTGAACGAAAAGACGGAAAAGCTGTCCGAGGCGGAGGAGAAGATGCTGGCCCAGCAGATTCGCCTGAACGCCGCCCAGAAGGACCTGGAGGACGCCGAGGGCATACTGGCCCAGCAGCAGCAGGACCTGGCCACGGCCCAGTCCCTGCTGGACGAAAAGGAGCAGGAGATCACCACCCAGAAGACCGCGCTGGACGCGCTGAGCGCCCAGCTGAGCCAGCAGCAGGTCAAGCTGGACGAGCAGCAGCGGACCGTGGACGAACAGCAGGTCAGGCTGACCGAGCAGCAGAACACCATGAACGCCCAGCAGGTCAAGCTGGACGAGCAGCAGATCAAGCTGGACGAACAGCAAAACACCATGAACGCCCAGCAGGTCAGGCTGGACGAGCAGCAGCTCACCCTCGAGCAGCAGCAGGTGCAGATCGAGCAGCTCGTGGGCCTCAAGACGCGCATCATCACCTCCCTGTCCGACGCCCTGCGCGCCGCGCACATCTCCGCCCAGGTGGATCCCTCCAACGGCTCCATCGCGCTGGAATCCGACGTGCTGTTCGCCACCAACAAGTTCGAGCTCACCGAGCAGGGCCAGGCCTTCATCGACCAGTTCCTGCCCGTCTACCTGAACGTGCTGCTGTCCGAGGACTACCGGCCCTACGTCACCGAGATCATCATCGAGGGCCACACTGACTCCGACGGCGACTACATCACCAACCTGAAGCTGTCCCAGCAGCGCGCGCTGGCCGTGGCCTCCTATGTGCTGGCCGATGACTACTACGGCATCAGCGGCGAGCAGAAGAGGCTGCTGCGCAGCCTGGCCACCGCCAACGGCCGGTCGTGGAGCGACCTGGTGCGGGACGCCAACGGCGTCGAGGACAAGGACGCCTCCCGCCGCGTGGTGTTCAAGTTCCGCATGACCGACGAGCAGATGATCCAGCAGTTGAAGAATATTCTGGAAACTGAGGGAGAGTAAGGGAGATTATTTACCGTGCTGTACTTTCGCAGATTTGTGTGGTTTATCGCAAAATACCTGATTTTGATCTGCATACTGTTGGGCATGCTGGTGTGCGGCTTCTATATGGCCATGCAGAAGCGCGTGGACGTCATACTCACCCGCCAGCAGGCCGAGGAGCTGAACAAGTATTTCCACGCGGACTTCCTGATGGCCGACCCCGCCCTGGAGGGAGCGCTCAACGGCACCAGCGCCTATGTGGACTACAACATCACCGGCTTCGACTACGACCTGACCATCGAAAAGCTGTGGGCCTGGCCCTGGGACAATTACGCCAACTGCACCGTGGTGGAGCGCGTGCCCTCCATCACCGGCAACGTCATCGCCTCCCGCCGCAGCCAGGTCTCCAGCCGCGTGCCCAAGTGGGTCGGCGGCCGATATGACATCACCCTGGCCAAGATGGGCGGGCAGTGGAAGATCGTGGGCATGCAGCAGGTCACCGTGCTGATGGAGGCCGACGACAATACCGAGGAGCTGCCGGAGGAGATATTGGTGCCGTAAATTGGAATTTGACGAACGAAGTTCGTCAAATTCAGGGATTAGGGAATAGGGATTAGGGATTAGAAATAGCTGCTGCCGCGGTTTCTATTACAGGGATTTCGGGATTGCGCGGCAGCCACTAACCTGTCTAATCCCTAATCCCTAATCCCTCTCCTCGTACAAATTCCCATTTATCTCACACACCCCCCGGGCGGAGCATCCGCCCGGTTATTTGGAGGATCATCACTATGCGTGTCGTTGTGGGCATGTCGGGCGGGGTGGACAGCTCCGTCGCGGCGATGCTGATGAAGCGGGCGGGCCACGAGGTGATCGGGGTCTTCATGAAGAACTGGGAGGAGAAGGACGACGCGGGGGTGTGCACCTCCGAGCGGGACTGGTCCGACGCCCGGGCGGTGTGCGAGCACCTGGACATCCCCTACTATTCCGTCAACTTCTCCAAACAGTACTGGGACCGGGTGTTCGAGCACTTTCTCGAGGAATACCGCCGCGGCCGCACGCCGAATCCCGACGTGCTGTGCAACCGGGAGATCAAGTTCAACGTGTTCCTGGACTTCGCCGAGCAGCTCGGGGCGGAGAAGCTGGTCACCGGCCACTTCGCCAACATCGACTGCGCAAACGGCGAGTACCGGCTGCTTCGGGCGGCGGACGAGAACAAGGACCAGACCTACTTTCTGTACATGATCAACCAGCGCGCGCTGTCGAAAGCCCTGTTCCCGGTGGGCAACCTCACCAAGGCGCAGGTGCGGCAGCTCGCGCGGGACAACGGCATCCCCGTCAGCGAGAAGAAGGACTCCACTGGCGTGTGCTTCATCGGCGAGCGCAACTTCAAGCAGTTCCTCGCTGGCTACCTGCCCGCCCGGCCCGGCGACATGGTCACCCTGGACGGCAAGGTGGTGGGCCGCCACGACGGGCTGATGTACTACACCCTCGGCCAGCGCCGGGGCCTGGGCATCGGCGGCGGGGGCGACGGCCGGCGCTGGTTCGTGGTGAAGAAGGACCTGGAGAATAACGTGCTGGTGGTGCAGCAGGGCGAGGACTCCCCGCTACTGTACACCCACGCCGCGCGGGGCAGCGAGCTGACCTGGCTCTCCGGCCGTGCCCCCGCGCCGGAGGGCGTCGCCTATGACTGCCAGGTGCGGCTCAGGCACCGCCAGCCGCTGCAGCGGTGCACCCTCACACTGTCAAACGGCGTAGCCCGCATGCGCTTCCCCTACGCCCAGCGCGCCGTCACTCCCGGCCAGTCCGCCGTGTTCTATCAGGATCGGGTCTGCCTGGGCGGCTGTATCGTCGATTCCGCCGAAGATTGACAATTATTTACGGCAAAAAATTGGCGAATTTTGATCGGCGGGTCTGTTCATTTTCAATTAAACATGCTATAATAGAATAGATAAATTCTCTTGACAGACGTCACAGGAGGCCTGACCATGGATCGCAAAAGCAAAATTTGGCAAATCGTGCTGCTGGTGCTGCTGATCGCCGCCATCGTTGCCATCGTCCTCTTCAACAACCGGCTGACCGCCAGCAATACCACGCTTTCCGCCGCCCAGGAGCAGCTCGCCGAGGCGCAGAAGAGCTCCGAGGCGCTGCAGGAGCAGTTGGACAAGACCCAGGCCAGCTATGACGAGGTGTCCGAGAAGCTCAAGGCCGACGCCGAGACCGCCGGAAACCAGATCAAGGAATTGCAGGACAAGCTGACCGCCGCCGAGTCCGAGGCCGAGGCCAACGCCGAGAAGGCCAAGGGGCTGGAGACCACCCTGAGCGACAACGCCGCCACCATCGAGGACCTGAATCAGCAGGTCGCCGAGAAGGAGCAGCTGACGGCGGAGAACACCCGGGTCCAGGCCGAGAAGGACAAGCTCGAGGCCGAGGTCAAGGCCCTCTCCGAGCAGGTCACGTCCCTGCAGGACGATATCGCCACCCATGACGCCACCATCGAGGCGCTGAACCAGCAGATCGCCGAGAAGGACGCGCAGCTGGAGGCCGCCGTCGCCAAGCCCGCCGACGACACCGGCGCGGACACCGGCAGCACCAAGCCCGCCGCCGACACCGGCGCAGACAATGGCAACACCGAAACCGCCGCCGACACCGGCGCGGACACCGGCAGCGCCACGCTCACCGACGACACCGGCGCGGACACCGGCAGCGCCACGCCCACCGACGACACCGGCGCGGACAATGGCAACACCGAAACCGCCGATGACACCGGCGCGGACAATGGCAACACCGAAACCGCCGACGTGACGGACGCCACCGAGAACGTGGAGACCGCCGCCGTGACGGCCCAGGCGCTGGCGAGCGACACCGGCGCGCTCCAGACCCAGATCGACGCGCTGTTGGACGAGAACAACGAGATGTCCGAGGCGGACCGCCAGGCCGAGCTGGAGGCCCTCAAGGCCCAGCTGAGCGGTTACGTCGAGCAGCTTGAGGCCGCCGCCATACAGTATTCCGAGGCCGAGGCCAGGCTGGTGGCCGTGGACGCCACGCTGGAGGACATGCAGAAGCAGTTGGCCGCCGCCGAGGAGCGCTACAACAGCGCCGCCGCCGAGCTGGAGGAGAAGCAGGCCACCATCGAGGACCTGAACAGCCAGATCGGCGCGCTGAACGCCCAGTCCGAGACCGACGCCGCCCAGCTGGAGGCGCTCAACGATCAGCTGGAGGACGCCGTTGCGGACGCCGAGAGCATCGCCGACGAGCTGGCCGACAGCAAGGAGAGCTACGAAAAGCAGCTCGCCGAGGTCGAGGCGTACAAGCTCTCCCGCGAGCTGACCGACGGCGACGCCATGAGCGCCACCTCCGTGCGCAACGAGATCGACGTGGACGCCGACGGCGTCACCGCCCGCTGGCACTACCACAACACCGCCATCAGCGGCAGGGACGTGGTGCTCAAGCTCCTGCTGGACGGTGAGCCCGTCTACACCTCCCAGGCCCTCAAGCCCGGCGAGAGCATCGACGAGATCACCCTCGACAGGGCGCTGACCACCGGCCGGTATGACGCCATGGCCGTCACCAGCATCTATGGCGACGACGGCGAGGTCCAGTTCACCAACCGCGTGCCCGTCACGCTGAACGTGCAGTAAGCCGCAGAAAGCATCGGAGCCTCCCACCGCGGGAGGCTCCGGTTTTTAAATATTTCTTGTTGACATGATCGGCGATATCGCATATAATTAAGCTAGCTGAAGAAGCATGAGCTCGTTCAGGGAGTGAATGTGGAGGCTCAGATGGGGGTTAGCGCTTAGCCGTTGCCTGAATAGGGTTTCCGAAAAAGAAAAGCGCTAAAGAACATCGTGCGACGCACGATGTTCTTTCATTACGGAGGACAGATGAAGCATATGCCTACGCCCGAATTGCTGCTCAGCACCGCAAAGCTGTACCGATCGCTGTCACAGAACAATTATCGCATCACCCTGACGGATGATTCTGTGATTGAGCTTCGGTTCCCGGCGGGCTGCTATCATCATCTGGTCGGGCTGCACAAGTTTCCCGACATCGCGTAGGTTACCATCGACCGGGAGCGGGGCAGAAGCGCCAAGTCGATTTATCAGGATATACTGTGCGGCAACATTACGGAGTATGATTTGCAGCTCAGCGAACACTACGACGAGGCCGTCGTGCCCGACCGTCTCAGGGCATTTCTGAACATTGACGCGCTGTTGAATCAGGAAGCCTCCCTGGTCCTTCCCTATCGGCCGGACCGGCTTCTGTTCAATACGCGCATCCGTGGCGACCTGCTGCTGTTCCGGGCCGCGATCCGTCTGAAAACAGGCACGCAGTGCATGCTCCTGTTCTTTCGCAGGTATTCCGTCGGAGATTATTATGTGCCGATCAGCTTCTTTGAACACCTCGGCAGCGACTACCTGAAAAATCAGGTGCTTCAACCCATCAAGGCATTCCGGGTGGAAAGGAAGCGCACGAAACGATAGCGCAAACCCATACAGAAAGGCGAAAAGAAAGATGATAAAAGCCGTTCCTTCGACCCTCCAGGCGTTTTTCTCCGATCATCTCCGGCTGGCGCTGGCGTTTTCCGGCGGCACGGACAGCGCATACCTGCTGTACGCGACGCTCGCCTGCGGCTGCGACGTGGCGGCGTACTGCGCCGTGTCGGCGTTTCAGCCGGCCTTTGAGCGGGAGGACGCCCTGCGGCTGGCGGACGGGCTCGGGGCGGCGGTGCGCCTCGTGCCGGTGGACCCGCTGGCCGACGACATCATCCGCGCAAACCCCGCCGACCGCTGCTACCACTGCAAGCGGGCGGTGTTCGCCGCGCTGACCGCCGCCGCCCGGGCGGAGGGCTACGACACCGTGATCGACGGCACCAACGCCTCCGACGACGCCGACGACCGCCCCGGCATGCGGGCGCTCGGGGAGATGAACATCCTCTCCCCCCTGCGGCTGTGTGGCATCGCCAAGGCGCAGGTGCGCATGTACTCCCGGGAGGCGGGGCTGTTCACCTGGGACAAGCCCGCCTACGCCTGCCTCGCCACCCGGGTGCCGACAGGCACGCCGCTGTCCGCCGGGCTGCTTGGGAGGATCGAGGGGGCGGAGGCGGCGCTGTTCAGGCTGGGGTTTTCGGACTTTCGCTGCCGGGTGTACCACGGCGCGGCGCGGCTTCAGTTCCGGGCCGACCAGCTCGCGCGGGCCGTCGAGCGTCGCCCGGAGATTCGCGCGGCGCTGGCGCCGTACTTTGACATCATACTGCTGGATACGGAGGACAGGGGCTGAATGGACAGAGAAGCATTGCTCAGGGCGCTGAACGCGGTGCGGGACGGCGCCATGACCCCGGAGGCGGCGGCCCGGCTCATGGGCCGCGCCCCCTTTGAGGACATCGGCTTCGCCAAGATCGACCACCACCGCCCGCTGCGCAACGGCGCGTCGGAGGTGATCTACGGCGCGGGCAAGACCGCGGCGCAGATCGTCGCCATCGCGGGGCGCATGGTCGCGGCGGGGAGCGAAAACATACTCATCACCCGCCTGGAGGCGGACAAGGCCAAGGCGGTGGGCGAGGCCCTGCCGCTTGACTACGACCCCGTGTCCCGGGTGGGCGTCGCCAACCGCGTCGAGCGCCCGCTGGTGGGCCGGGTGGTGGTGGCCTCCGGCGGCACCAGCGACCTGCCCGTGTGCGAGGAGGCCGCGCTGACCGCCGAGACCCTGGGCAGCCGGGTGACGCGGCTGTACGACGTGGGCGTCGCCGGGCTGCACCGGCTGCTGGCCCACGTGGAGGACCTGCAGGCCGCCCGGTGCGTGGTGGCCGTGGCGGGCATGGAGGGCGCGCTGGCCAGCGTAATCGGCGGGCTGGTGGACTGCCCGGTGATCGCCGTGCCCACGTCGGTGGGCTACGGAGCCAACTTCGGCGGCGTGTCGGCGCTTCTGTCGATGCTGAACTCCTGCGCCAGCGGCGTTTCGGTGGTGAACATCGACAACGGCTTCGGCGCGGGCTATCTCGCCAATCGTATCAACCAGATGAAGGGGTGCGACGCTTGAAGATACTGTACCTGGAATGCAGCATGGGCGCGGCGGGCGACATGCTGATGGCGGCGCTGAGCGAATTGATCCCCGACCCGGAGGGCTTCATCGCGCGGATGAACGCCCTGGGCCTGCCCGGCGTGCGCCTTGAGCGCCAAAATGTCACGAAGTGCGGCATCGTCGGCACCCACGTCGCCGTCACCGTCCACGGCCATGAGGAGGGGGCGCACGACCACGCGCATCATGCTCACAGCGGGCTTGACGACATCCGGCGCGTCATCGACGGTCTGGACCTCCCGGAGGCAGTGAAGGCCCGCGCCGCGGCGGTCTACGACAGCATCGCGCGGGCCGAGGCCGAGGTCCACGGCACGGCGGTGGAACAGATCCACTTTCACGAGGTGGGCAGCCTGGACGCCGTGGCGGACGTGACCGGGGTGTGCCTGCTGATGGACATAATCCGGCCCGACCGGGTGGTCGTCTCGCCCGTCCACGTGGGCAGCGGCCAGGTCAAATGCGCCCACGGCCTGCTGCCGGTCCCGGCCCCGGCCACGGCGCGACTTTTGGAAGGCGCGCCCACCTACGGCGGGCGGATTCGCGGCGAGCTGTGCACGCCCACCGGCGCGGCGTTGCTAAAGCACTTCGCGGACGGCTTCGGCGACATGCCCGTCATGGCGGTCCAAAAGATCGGCTATGGCATGGGCGCAAAGGACTTCGAGGCCGCCAACTGCCTGCGGGCCATGCTGGGCGAGGCCGACGGGGGCGCGGAGGACGTGTGTGAGCTCAAATGCAACCTGGACGACATGACCGGCGAGGCGCTGGGCTTCGCGATGCAGGCCCTGCTGGACGCCGGGGCGCTGGACGCCTGGTGCGAGGCCCTGCTGATGAAGAAGGGCCGGCCCGGCCAGATGCTGTGCTGCCTGTGCCGGCCGGGGGAAGAAGGGCGGTTCGCGGAACTGATGCTCAAACACACCGCCACCCTCGGCGTCCGGGCGCACACCCTGCGGCGCTACGCCCTCGACCGGGAGGCCGTGACCCTCGACACTCCGTGGGGCCCGGTCCGCGGCAAGCGTTCCACAGGCTACGGCGTATCGCGCGTCAAGCCCGAGTTCGACGACGTGGCCAGGCTGGCGCGGGAGCAGGGATTGTCCGTGGCGGAGGTCCTGGCGAAGATCGGTCAATAAGCGCATATAAAAATCCACCCCTGCCCGAAAACAGGGGTGGCGCTATTATGAAAACCGGATCAGACCTTTCTCAGATACTTGGCCGCGATCCAGCCCTCATGGCCCTTGTAGTTGATACGGCACCAGTCGCCGTTGAGCTGCAGAACCTTGATCTTCGCGCCCTTCTTCAGGGTGCCGAGAATCTTGTAATCGGTGCGGGGATAGGTGCGCACGTTCAGGTAGCCCTTGGTCCTGTAGGTGCCCTTCCTGCGCACATTGTAGCGGGTCAGGTACTGCTTGTCGACGTAGCCGTACTTGCCGTCGCCGTAGCGGACATACCACCAGCCGTTCTTCTCATAGCGGAAGGTGACCTTCTTGCCCCGCTTGATGCTGGTCTTGATGTTGTCGCCCATCTCGGCGCTCGTGCGCACATGCAGGCCGCTGGCCACGACATAATAGGTATCGCCCTTGTGCGCCAGCGTGGTGGAACGGCCCTCGGCCATCGCCGGGACGGCGATCGCAACCAGCACCATGCACGCCAGCATCGCGCAGATCACTCTCTTGATCAGGTTCATCGCTTTCATTTTCATTGACCCCCTCAACACCTTTGTATTATCAGCCGCCGATCATTTGTCGAGGGATCATTGCGCGCCTTACGGCAAATGACACAACACCGATATAGTGTGTATATGATAACATATCAAACACACATTTGTCAATATTCAATTCCAATTATGGCAAAAAATACCAAATTCGGTCATTCCGGGCCGGTCATGACCAGCAGCGCCCCGCTGCGGACCGAGATTTCCGCCACATCGGCAGCGAAGTCGTTGCCCATGCCCAGCGGAAAGGCGCTGGTGAGGACCACGTCCTCCGCCTCGTACTTCGCGCCGCGGATGCTGGCCCCGCAGCAGGCGGTGTCCAGCGCGAACACGGACAGCTTGCCGGGGCGCCGCTTGACGGCGACAGAGCCCCCGCGGATCACCGTTGCCCAATGCCGCCCGTCGCACATCTCGGCCCGGGCCCCCAGCGACGCGGCATAGTTCAGCGATTGCAGGTTCGCCAGCGTGTGGTCCAGCCGCCCGCCGAAGCCGCCGACGATCAGGAAGTCGTCGAACCCCAGCGCAAGCCCCTTCTTCATGCACAGCAGCGTGTCGGTGTCGTCCTTCTCCACGGGAAAGCGCTCCACCGGCACGCCCGGGGGCACATCGGAGGAATCGAAGTCCCCCATCACGATGTCCGGCCGCGCCCCCACGGCCCCGGCCACGCGCCAGCCGCCGTCGGCGCAGAGCACGAAGTCGCCGGGCCTCGGATCATAGGCGGCCCCGGGGTCGCCCTCGCAGCGGGCCGTGAAGATCACGCACCGCCGGGCGTTGTCGGGATATTCGTGATAGCGCCGCATGCCGCGGAAATCGTCGATCACGCCGTCCGCCAGGGCGTCGATCTCGCAGATACAGTGGGCGCAGGCCACGCTCCGCACGGCGTAGGCCCGCATGCCCGCCGCCCGGGCCCCGCGGACGCCCTCGAGGGTGTCCTCGAACACCGCGCAGCGCCCGCAATCGACGCCCAGGCGCCCGGCCGCCGCGCGGAACAGCGCGCCGTCGGCCTTGTTGCGGTCGCCGATCTCCCCGGTGGTCAGCACGGCGTCGAACAGCCCCGTGATGCCCAGGTTCTCAAGCGCCGGCATGAACAGCTCCCTGCGGTTGGCGGTGGCCGCCGCCAGCTTCACGCCCGCGCGTTTGAGCATCCTCAGGTATTCCCGGCCGCCGGGCACGGGCTGCACGCGGTGGGCATAGGCGTCCTTCGCCAGGGCCATCCACTCGGCGACCACCGCCTCGGGGGCCTCCGGCAGGTTGAAGCGGTTGATGGTATAGGCTACCGTCTCGCCGAAGCTCATGCCCGCGATGTCGCGCACGTAGTCCTCCGGGATGGCGATGCCCCGGGCCCCGAAGAAGCGCTCGTCCACCTGCCGCCAGACGTGCAGGCTGTCCAGCAGGGTGCCGTCCAGGTCGAATATGGCGGCGTCAAAAGGTATGCTGTTCATCGTTCAGTAAAGCTGCACGGAGGGGAACATCTCCGCGTCGGTGTGGGGCAGGAAGCACGCGCCCACGAAGGAGTCCATGTAGCCGGGCTCGGTGGACAGCTCCAGGTAGGTCATGGTCCGGGCCAGCTCGTCCACCTTTTCGCGGCTCTTCTGGCTGGTCAGCATGGCGTAGGCCCCGGCCAGCGAGGAGTTGCCGATGTAGGAAAAGCAGCTCCGGTCGATGTCCGGCAGCATGCCGATGGTCACGGCGTTGTCCATGTTGATGCCCGAACCGATGCCGCCCGCCACGTACACGTGCTCCAGCACCGAGGGGTCCATGCCCATGCTGCTCAGCATCGTCATGGTGGCGGAGAATATCGCGCCCTTCGCGCGGATGAAGTTGTCGATGTCCACCTCGTTGATGGAGATGTCCCGCGTTAAACCGGTGTCCTCCTTGAAGGCGATGATGTATTCGCCCATGCCGTTCTCGTCGAAGCGTATGCGCCGGCCCTCGCGGGAAAACTTGCCCTTGCCGTTGATGATGCCGGCCTTGAACAGCTCCGCGATGGTGTCGATGATGCCGCTGCCGCAGATGCCCACCGGGTGCCGGGCCTTGCCGATGACGGTGTAGTCGGGCTCCATGGTCGCCTTGTCGATCTTCATGGCGTCGATGGCCCCGTCGGTGGCGCGCATGCCGCAGGAGATGTCGCCACCCTCAAACGCCGGGCCCGCGGAGCAGGCGCAGCTCATCAAAAACTCGTTGTTGCCGAACACCAATTCGCCGTTGGTGCCCAGGTCGATGAACAGCGCCATCTCCTCCTTGTTCCACAGCATGGAGGCGAAGCAGCCCGCGGTGATATCGCCGCCCACGTAGCTGCCGATGTTCGGGGCCAGGATCAGCCGGGCGTCGGGGTGCAGCCGCATGTGCAGCGACGAGGTGCGGATGTCGTCGCAATGGAAGAAGGTGGGGATGTAGGGCTCCATGCGCACCGGCTCGGCGTACACCCCCAGCAGCAGGTGGTTCATGGTGGTGTTGCCGGCCAGGCACATGCGGTAGATGTTCTTCATGCCGATGCCCGCCGCGGCGCAGAGCTGCTCGGCCAGCGGGGTGATGGATTCGTCCACCACGGCCTTCTGAAGCCGCGTGCCGCCGCCCTCCCGACCGGACTCGATGATGCGGTTGATGACGTCCGCGCCGTAGCGGATCTGCCCGTTGCCGGTGGACGCCTTGGCCAGCACTGATCCGTCCTCCATGTTCACCAGCAGCGCCGCCACGGAGGTGGTGCCCAGGTCCACCACCAGCCCGGCGATGGGGGTGGTGTCCCCGGCGGGCATGACGTCCAGCACGGTGGCGGTGTCGCCCTCGGTCTCCAGCACGCAGCGGATGTTGAAATCGCTGTCGCGGAGCACCCGTGCCAGCTTCTTCAGGGCCAGGAAGGCGAACACCACCTTCTCCGCGCCGGTCTGCGCCCGCAGCGCCCAGGCCACGCGCTCGTTGTCGGGCATGGTGTCGTCGTTGGTGGGCGGCGCCATGCCGACCGTCACGGCGGAGAGGTTGTTGCCGAAGGGGATGCCCGCCGCCTCGATCTCGGCCTTGGTGCGCTCGAATATCTCAAGCTCCTTGGGGGAGGAGAGGTCCGCCACCTTCATGCGGCTGCGATAGGCGGAGGCGATGTCCGGCACGGCCACCACCACGTCCGTCAGCACGCGGCTGATGCACGCCAGCCGCCAGCCCATGACGTATTCCTCCTCGGTGATGTGGCGGGTCTTGGGGGATTCCAGCTCGCCCTTCAACAGCCTGACGCGGCACTTGCCGCACGCGCCGTTGCCGGAGCAGGGCGCGTCGATGGCCACGTTGGCCCGCTGCGCGACGGAGAGCAGCTTGTCGCCCTTGTTGGCGTTGATGTGTACCTCGGAACCGTTGACTCTGAACGTGACCTGTATCATGTGCCGTCCTCCTGTGGTGTTGCTGTTGATGCAATAATGAAACTGCTGATTTTTCCCGAGAAACGGGAAGTTATCTGTTCAATTAGGAATGAGGAATTAGAGTGTGTTTCTAAAATGCCTGAAGCGCATTTTCGGCATCTTTGACTGCATTTCTGCGTTGACTTAGCCCCACTAAGCCTGCGGAAAATCGCCTTGAAATGCAGCCAAATCCGCTCGAAACTGCATCTCCCGGCATTTAGAAACACACTCTAGGAATTAGGAATTATAGAATGCCGGAAACCCGGCGTAGGGACGCCATTCTTGGCGTCCGTTCAAGGCGAAACGGGTTATGCGGACGCCAATTATGGCGTCCCTACGGATGTCTTGTGCGACAGCCCTGCCTCCCTTGTGCAAAGGGAGGTAGCCCGAAGGGCCGGGGGGATTGCTCAATTCCTAATTCCTATCTCCTAATTCCTCATTCGCGCACACAAATTCCAATTTATCCCGCTGATCACTGACATAATTATATCATTTGATGCGTCCCGTGGCAATAGTCCGCATTGACATGTTGGGGCGGCTGAATTATAATTAGGCTGTCATAAATCAAGGAGGAGACATGCCATGAAGGACTTTCTCTACCGCGCCGACAACCACGGCGTGCTGCTTTCGATACTGATGATCGTGCTGGGCCTGCTGCTGGCGCTGTGGCCCGGCCACGTGATGACCACCGCGCTGACGCTGCTGGGCATCGCCCTGGTGGTGGGCGGCGGGCTGCTGATCTACTCCTGGTACAGCGGGCGCAACCAAAACAGCAGCGTGATCACCCTCACCGAGGGCATACTGCTGGCCATTGCGGGCCTGGTGGTGCTGTTCGCCCCGAGGTTTCTGATCTCCATCGTGCCCTTCGCCGTGGGCGCGATGATCGCCTTGAACGGCATATTCAACCTCGCCCAGGCCTTCGACCAGCGCCGGGAGAGCTACAGCCGCTGGACCGCCTCGCTGGCCATGGCCGTGCTCACCATCGTGCTGGGGCTGCTGATACTGTTCAACCCCTTCTCCACCATGGAGATGCTGGTGGTCGCCATCGGCGTGATCATCATCTACAACGGCGTGTCCAACCTGCTCATCGAGCTGGGCTACCGCAAGATCTACAAATGATGGATCATATGGACATGGCCATGCCGCGCCTTCATCCGGACATGATGGCGCGATACGAGATCGAGGATCACCGCCCCGCCCGCATCAACGCGGTGCAGTTCGGCATGGGCGAGGCGCTGCTGGGCACGGTGGACCGGCTGATCGACGACGCCCGCGCGGCGCCCGGCGGCTCACTGCCCAGCGGGGGCTCTACACCGTCCTCATCCGGGGCTACGTGGGCGAGGAGGCCGTGCGCCGCGAGCAGGTGGTGCAGTGCGTACTGTCGGCCTGCGGGCCGGAGGGCCTGGACGCGCTGGCGCACGATCAGGAGATCGCGCTGGGCATCGTGGACGACACCCCCGAGGCCCGCGCGCTGGCGGCGCGCTTCGCCGAATCGCGCCGGGACCTCGGGCTCGGCGACATCCCGATGCTCCGGCTGGGCGAGGACATGCTCGCCGACAGCCTTGCTTTCCGCAGCGAGCCCGACGAGGCCCGCCGGGAGTGCGCGGAGATGAACTACCTGGACGACATGCTGCACCTGGCCGAGCCCTACGCCCGGCTGACGATCCGCGCCTCTGACCAGCTCCGCGCGGACTTCCCGCTGGACAGGGCCGGGGGCGTGCGCTTCGCGGACGAGGCGGACTTCCGCCTGGCGGCGCGGCTCAGGGCGCAGGTGTTCGACGCGGGGCTGTTTCTGATGGCCGCCACGGGTTGGCTGAACGGCTGCGACACCCTGAGCGACTGCATGCGGCATAAGCGCCTGCGCCGGTTCGTGGGCGAGGGCTTCACGCGGGAGATCATGCCCGCGCTTCAAGACATCGACCGCGCCATACTGGAGCGGGCCGTGATCGACAGCTTCGCCCGGTACGAAAACCCGCTGAACCGAAACCGCATACTCCGCGCCGCCGATCACCTGATCGCGCGGTTCTCGCGGGGCGCGTTCCCGCTGATGCAGGCGCTTTCGGAGCAGAACTTCGAACCGCCCCGCCGCCTGTCGTTCGCGCTGGCCGCCACGATCATGCTCTACGCCGGGGCGCGGCGCCAGCCCGAGACCGGGGCGTGCGCGGTGGCCCGGGGCAAGCAGGCCGAAACCCTCCACGACGACCCGGCGGCGATCGAGCGCTTCTTTACCCTTGCCCACGACATGCCGCCGGAGTCGCTGGCCTACGCCGCCCTGGCCGACAGGGAGCTGTGGCACACCGACCTTCGGCAGGTCGACGGGTTGGAGGCGCGCGTGGCGCTGGATATCGCCGCCATGCAGCGCGAGCCGGGGTATTTACCAACGGAAGATTAAATATTACATCAACAATTTCAGCGCCACCACCAGCGCCGCGCCGGGCAGGCCCAGAAACCCCACCGACATGGCGGTGAAGGGATTGATCGCCACCGAGAACCCCACCAGCGCCCCCACCAGGTTCACGGCCCACAGCGCCAGCGCGCCCATCACGCCGCCCGCCACCAGCCGCCACATGAACCGCCGGGGCACCAGCAGCAGGTAGCCGATCAGGCACAGCAGCAGAAGGCCGATGCCGAAGGACACCGCAAGCTCCCACGGTATGCGCATATAAAACCACCCCCGATACAGCGTATTCGGGGGTGGTTGCGTTCATGCGGCTACAATGTCACGCCCTGCTTGAATATGGCCAGGTCGTGGAAGCCGTTTTGCTCGTTGCGGGTGGGCTTGCCCCCCGCCACGGCGAGCACGTAGTCCATCAGGTCCTGTCCCAGCTCGTCGAGGGTCATGCCGGACAGCAGCCGTCCCGCGTCGAAGTCGATCCAGTTGCGCTTCTTCTGCGCAAGCGGAGAGTTGGACGCGATCTTCACCGTGGGCACCGGGCAGCCGAAGGGCGTGCCGCGGCCCGTGGAGAACAGCACGATCTGCGCGCCGGACGCCGCCAGCGCCGTGGACGCCACCAGGTCGTTGCCCGGGGCGGACAGCAGGTTCAGGCCGGGGGTCTGCACCTTTTCGCCGTACTTCAACACGCCCTTCACCGGGCCGGAGCCGCTCTTCTGGGTGCAGCCCAGGGCCTTGTCCTCCAGCGTGGTGATGCCGCCGGCCTTGTTGCCGGGCGAGGGATTCTCGTACACCGGCATGTGGTAGGATTCAAAGTACTCCTTGAAGTCGTTGATCAGGTGGACGGTCTTGTCAAACAGCGCCGCGTCCGCGCAGCGGTCCATGAGGATGGTCTCCGCGCCGAACATCTCGGGCACCTCGGTGAGTATGGTCGAGCCGCCCATCGAGGTCAGCAGGTCCGAGAACACGCCGATGGTCGGGTTCGCCGTGATGCCCGACAGCCCGTCGGAGCCGCCGCACTTGAGGCCCACCACCAGCTCGGCGGCGGGGCAGGGCACGCGGACGTCCTTTTGCATGTTCTCGGCGAGCTCCTGAATCAGCGCCATGCCCGCCGCGTGCTCGTCCTCCACCTGCTGGGTGATCAGCGTGCGGAAGCGGGCGGCGTCGTAGTCGCCCATGCGGGGGATGATCTGCTCGATGCCGCTGTTCTCACAGCCCAGCCCCAGCAGCAGCACGCCGCCGGCGTTGGGATGGGTGCACAGGTTGGCGAGGATCTGCCGGGTGTTGTCCTGGTCGCCGCCCATCTGGGAGCAGCCGTAGGGGTGGGGGAAGGCGTACACGCCCTCCACGGACCCGCCCACGAACCGCTGGGCGTCCTTCGCCAGCGCCTGGGCGATGTCGTTGACGCAGCCCACCGTGGGGATGATCCACAATTCGTTGCGGATGCCGGGGCGGCCCTGCTTCCGGGGATAGCCGGGGAAGGTGACCGGGGTCCTCGGCGCCAGCGCCGGGCGGCTGGGGTGATACTCGTACGCCAGCGTGCCGGACAAGAGCGTGTGGATGTTGTGGACGTGCACGTGGCCGCCCGCGGGGATGTCCTCGGTGGCCGAGCCGATGGGGAAGCCGTACTTGATCACCGGCTCGCCCTTCGCGATGTCCCGAAGCGCCACCTTGTGGCCCATGGGGACGTCCTGTTTGAGCGTCACGCGGCCCGCGCCGTAGTCGACGGTCTCCCCCGCCGTCAGCGGCTGCAGCGCCACCGCCACCATGTCCTTCGGGGTGATCTGTACCAATCTGTTCATAGGCATCATGCTCCAGTCTGTTTAAGCTGATGGTGGATTCTGCGAATTTCTACGCGCTTCTCTTCTTCATAGATCCTGTAAAACAGGTTGTAACGCTTGACGGGCATCCAGCGTATCTCCTCCGGGATGGCGAATCGGGAGTGATAGATCGGGTGCCGGTAGGGCATTTCGGACAGGCTTCGCGCCGCGGCGTCCAGCGCCTCGATGAAATCCAGCGCCGCGTCCGGCGCGCTCAGCTCGACGGCGATGTAATCGACGATGGCCTCGAGCTGCCGACGCGCCGTGGGCAGATAGACGACCTCATACATGCCGGAGCCTCTCTTTCAGCGCCTCCATGACCTCCGCGTGCGTGAAGCGCTCCCGGGTGCCCGTAGACTCCGCCTCGGAGGCGTTCAACTGCGCGGCGATGTCGTATTCGCCCATCATGTTCTGATAGACGTCGTAGCTCATGACCACCATGTCGCCATAGCCGTTTTTCGTCAGTATCACCGGTTCCTTCCCGCCGTGTACCGCGCGGGAAATCTCCGCAAAGCTGTTGCGCAGATCGGAAACAGGCCGAATTTGCATGCCGTTCAACACCTCCTTGTTAGCGTTATTTTATCATAATTGCGCTAATTCGTCAAGGGCGGCGGTGATGTGCCGCCGCCCTTGGAGGGGTTTACAGGGTCGCCTTGTAGGCTTCCCGCGCGCCCTTTTCGCGGATGAGCCTGAGGATGCGCACGACCTCGGCCTCGAAGCCGGGCACCTGGGTCAAATCCTGGCCCCACATCTCGGTGTTGGTCATCACGGCGTGTACCAGGTCCTCGGGGGAGTCGTCCTTATGGGCATCGTAGAACTCCAGCACCCAGCGATCGTCGGACACCGTGTACTCGTTGCCCTTGGGACGCCTGCACACAAGACCCTTGTCCGTAAGGCCCTGCACGTCGTTGGAGTAGAACGCCACGTAGGCCGCGAAGCTCGTGGTCAGGCAGGGCGGCAGGGCGCCCATCTGGTCCACGTAATCGAGGAAGGTAGGCATGTTGCGCGCGCGCCACTTGCTGGTGGAGTTCAGGCTGATGCTCATCAGCTCGTGGTTTACAAACGGGTTGTTGAAACGGTCCTGCACCGCCGCGGCGAAGTTCTTGCAGTCCTCCTTGTCCAGCGGCAGGGTGGGGATGACCTCGTCGTAGAGCATCTTGTTCATGTAGCCGAGGACGGCCTCGTCGTGCATGCAGTCGCGCACGATGTCGTAGCCCGCCAGGTACGCGCCCAGCACGAAGCCGGTGTGCGCGCCGTTCAGTATGCGCACCTTGCGCTTCTTGTACGGGGTGACGTCCGGCACCACCATCACCGGGCAGCCGGCCTTCTTGAAGGGCAGGCGATCTTCCAATCCGTCAGGGCCTTCGATGACCCAGATGCCGAACACCTCGCCCACGTCGGTCAGCGGGTCGTCGTAGCCGTTGATCTCCGCCAGGCGCGCGACCTCCGCGTTGTCGCGGATGCGGCCGGGCACGATGCGGTCCACCAGCGTGGAGCAGAAGATGTTCTCCTCATTGACCCACTTCTTGAAGTCCTCGCCCAGCTTCCAGTCGTCGATGTGCCTGTTGACGCATTTGAGCAGTTCCTTGCCGTTGTTGTCGATCAGCTCGCAGGACAGCATCACGATGCCCTTCCTGCCCGCCTTAAAGCGCTCGTACAGCACCACGGTCAGCTTGGCCGGGAAGCTGTTCGGCGGCACCTGGTCAAAGGTGGATTCCGGGTCATACACGATGCCGGCCTCCGTGGTGTTGGACACGATGATCTCCAGGTCCTCGCTCCGCGCCAGCTCAAGCACCTTGTCCCACTCGCCGTAGGGGTTCATGCAGCGGCTGACGCAGGAGATGACGCGCTTGTCGTCCACCTTCACGCCCTTTTCGCTGCCGCGCAGGTACAGCGTGTACAGACCCTGCTGTTCGTTGATGAGCTCGGTCAGGCCCATGGCGATGGGCTGCACCAGCACCACCTTGCCATTGAAGCCGGCTTTCTCGTTGGCGATGTCGAAGAAATCGTCCACGAAGGCGCGCAGGAAGTTGCCCTCGCCGAACTGCATGACCTTTTCGGGCGCGCTCTCAAGAACGTAGCCCTTGTAACCCGACTGCCTGAGCACCTCATAATTCAGCTTTGCCATGGGGTCTTGCCTCCTTTTTTCGTAGGATCAGCCGCGAATCTCCTTGAACAGATCGGTGGCGGCCCTGGACTTCTCGGTGATGGCGTCAAAATCGCCGGCGGAGATCATGTCCTTCGTGCACATCCAGCTGCCGCCCACGGCGACGATCTTGGGGTTCCTGAAGTAGTCGGCGACGTTGGCCTGGCTGATGCCGCCGGTGGGAATGATGCGGATCTGCGGGAACGGGCCGCACAGCGCCTTGATGGTCTTTAAGCCGCCGAAGCTCTCCGCCGGGAAGAACTTGAACACCTTCACGCCCAGCCTGAGGCCGAGCATGATCTCGCTGGGAGTCACCACGCCGGGGGTGACGGCCACGCCCAGCTTCATGGCCTCCTGGATGATGTCCGCGTCGGAGCCGGGGGAGACGATGAACTGCGCGCCCGCCTCGACCGCTGCGTGCAGCTGCTCCACGTTGATCACCGTGCCCGCGCCGACGATCATCTCCGGGACCTCCTTGGCCACCTTCGCGATGGAATCCCGCGCCGCCGCCGTGCGGAAGGTGATCTCCATGGCGTTGATGCCGCCCTTCAAAAGCGCCTTCGCGGTCGGCACCGCCTGCGCCGCGTCCTCCAATACGACTACCGGCACAACGCCGCATGCCGCGACCTGTTCAACTGTCATCATAGTTTTGACCTCCTTATTTGCTGATTGGAAATGGGATATTCGTCGGGTGATGGGGAGGGATTAGGGACTAGGGATTAGGGATTAGAAATAGTGGCTACCGCGCTTTTTTATTCCAGGGATTTCATCAGAAATGGCGGCAGCAGCATTTCCTAGTCCCTAGTCCCTAATCCCTAATCCCTCCAATTGAAATTTGCTTCGCAAATTTCAATTCAGCGTTTTTCTGCAAACCCAAAGTAGCGTTTCGCGTTGCCATAGCTGATTCCCCTGACGATCTCCGAGAGGGTGTCCATATCCTCGGGGAACATGCCCTCCTCGACCCACTCGCCGACGACGCGGCAGAGTATGCGGCGGAAGTACTCGTGGCGGGGATAGCTGAGGAAGGAGCGGCTGTCGGTGAGCATGCCCACGAAGCCGGCCAGATAGCCGCGGGCGGCCAGGGACTTGAGCTGGTCCACCATGCCGTCGAAGTGATCGTCGAACCACCAGGCGGAGCCGTGCTGTATGTAGCCCACGGCCTCGGACTTCTGGAAGCAGCCGAGGATGGTGTCGATGGCGGCGTTGTCGTTGGTGTTGAGCGAATAGAGTATGGTCCGCGGCAGTATGCCCTTCTCCTCCAGATGGCCCAGGAACGCGGCTGTCTGGGCGGAGGGGGCGAAGTTGTCCACGCAGTCGAAGCCGGTGTCGGGGCCCATCTTTTTAAACATGGTGCGGTTGTTGTCGCGGCGGCAGCCGTAGTGGAGCTGCATCGCCCAGCCGAGGCGCACGTATTCGCCGGCCACGAATGACATGAACGCGAACTTGAAGATGTTCTCCTGCTCGGGGGTGGGCAGCGTGCCCGCGAGGCGCGCCTTGAACACGGCCTCCACCGCATCCTCCGTCGCGGGGGCGTACATCACGTAGTTCAGCGCGTGGTCGCTCAGGCGGCAGTTGTGGTCGTGGAAGAACGCCATGCGGACCTTCAGCGCTTCCCTGAGGGCGGCGAAGCTGTCGATCTTCACGCCGGAGACGGCCTCGAGCTGTTTAAGGTAGTCCAGATAGGTGTCCTTCTCCAGGTTCATCGCCTTGTCGGGACGCCAGGCGGGCAGCACGGCGGTCCTGAAGGACTTGTCCGCCGCCAGCTTCTCGTGCCACTCCAGGCTGTCGATGGGATCGTCGGTGGTGCAGATGGTCTCGACGTTGGACATGTCGATCAGCCCGCGCACGCTGTAGCCCGCGCTGTGCAGCTTTTCGTTGGCCAGCTTCCAGACCTCCTCGGCGGTGTCCTTGTTGAGTATGCCCTCGTAGCC
>CADASI010000085.1 GCA_902790525.1 uncultured Eubacteriales bacterium | reverse complement strand
CGGCGGTTACTTTTAACGCGCCCATCCTTGTTTATTCTCTGTCAGGGCACTATAATAAAGTACAATCGCCCGGGCAAAACCCGGGCCGACACCAATCCGAAGGGAAGGGTCAGTATGAATCGCGTGTACAACTTTGCGCCGGGTCCCTCGATGCTGCCGGAGGCGGCGCTCAGTCAGGCGGCGGCGGAGCTGCTCAGCTACGGCGGCACCGGCATGTCCGTAATGGAGATGAGCCACCGCTCGAAGGCCTATCAGGACATCTTTGACGAGACCGAAGCCACGCTTCGCGCGCTGATGCACATCCCGGACAGCTATTCCGTGCTGTTCTTGCAGGGCGGCGCGACGGGCCAGTTCGCGGCGATTCCGATGAACCTGCTTTCAGAGGGCGGCAGCGCCGACTACGTGGATTCCGGCAACTTCGCCCACGGCGCGCTCGTCGAGGCGAAGAAGTACGGCGACGTCCGCTGCGTGGCCTCCTCCCGCGAGGAAAACTACATCCGCATCCCGGAGCTGGACCCCGCAACGTTCAACCCGAAGGCGGACTACTTCTACATCACCACCAACAACACCATCTTCGGCACCCGCTATCCGGAGCTGCCGCAGACCGGCGACGTGCCGCTGGTGGCGGACATGTCCTCCAATATTTTGAGCGAGGTCTTCGACATCAACCGCTTCGGCGTGGCCTACGCCGGGGCGCAGAAGAACATCGGCCCCGCCGGGCTGATCATCGTGATCGTCCGCAAGGACCTGCTGGGCCATGCGAAGCCCATCTGCCCGAAGGTGTTCGACTGGACCGTCATGACCGACAAGGGCTCCATGCTCAACACCCCGCCGACCTTCGCCATCTACATGGCGGGCCTATGCATGAAGTGGCTCAAGGACCAGGGCGGCGTGGAGGCCATCGAGAAGGTCAACATCGAAAAGGCGAAGCTGCTCTACGACGTGCTGGACGATTCCAGGTTCTATCGCGCCGCGGTGCTCCCGAAGTACAGAAGCCGCATGAACGTCACCTTCACCACCCCCAGCCCCGATATGGACGCCGCCTTCGTCAAGGCCGCCGCCGCCGAGGGCATGGTGAGCCTGAAGGGCCACCGGCTGGTGGGCGGCATCCGCGCCAGCATCTACAACGCCATGCCCATCGAGGGCGTGAAGAAGCTCGCCGAGTTCATGAAAAAGTTTGAAGTGGAGAACAGATGATGTATAACGTCAAGAAGATCAACGCCATCTCCCCCGTCTATCACGGCATACTGCCCAACGGGGAATACAACGTCAACGCCGATGTGGAGAATCCGGACGCCATACTGGTGCGCTCGGCGAACCTGCACGACATGCCCATCAACGACAACCTGCTGTGCGTGGCCCGGGCCGGCGCGGGCGTGAACAACATCCCGCTGGACAAGATGGCCGAGCACGGCGTGGTGGTGTTCAACTCCCCCGGCGCGAACGCCAACGCCGTCAAGGAGCTGGTGCTGGCGGGCCTTTTGCTGGCCTCCCGGAAGATTTCCGACGGCATCGAGTGGTGCAAGACCCTCACCGACGGCGAGACCACCGTGGAAAAGCAGGTAGAGGCGGGCAAGAACCGCTTCATCGGCCCGGAGCTCGAGGGCAAGACCCTGGGCGTGGTGGGCCTGGGGGCCATCGGCGTGCTGGTGGCCAACGCGGGCGTGGCGCTGGGCATGAACGTGCTGGGCTACGACCCCTACATCTCCGTGGAGCACGCCTGGCACCTGTCCCGGGCGGTCAGCCACGCGCTGTCGCTGGAGGATGTGATCGAAAAGAGCGACTACATCACGCTGCACGTGCCGCTGATGGACTCCAACCGCGACATGATCGACGCCGCGGCGCTCTCCCGCATGAAGAGCTCCGCCGCGCTTCTGAACTTCTCCCGCGGCGGACTGGTGAACATCGCCGACGTCAAGGCCGCGCTGGACGCCGGTTCGCTCAGGGTGTACGTCACCGACTTCCCGGAGAGCGCGCTCATCGGCCAGCGCAACGCCATACTGACCCCCCACCTGGGCGCGTCCACCCCCGAGAGCGAGGACAACTGCGTGCGCATGGTGGCCCGGCAGGTCAACGACTACATCAAAAACGGGTCCATCGTCAACGCCTGCAACTACCCCAACTGCCCCCTGGGCAAGCCCACCATGCCCCGCGTGGCGGTGCTGCACAAGAACATCCCCAACGTCATCGGCGGCATCACCCAGGTGCTGTCCGAGGAGGGGCTGAACATCGAAAACATGGTCAACCAGTCCCGCGGCGTCTACGCCTACACCGTGCTGGACGTGGCCACCCAGCCCAGCGACGCCCTCATGGAAAAGCTCAGGGCGCTTTCGCCGGTGTACCGGGTGAGGCTGTTGATGCCGTAAAATGACCAACGCACTCAAAACCGCCGCCTTCCTCCTCCCCCGCCCGGGCATCGACCTGGCGAAGTGGTCCGTCATCGCCTGCGACCAGTTCACGGCTCAGCCGGAATACTGGCGGGCGGTGGAGGCCGTCGTGGGCGACGCGCCGTCGTCCCTGCGGGTGACGCTGCCGGAGGCGTGGCTTGACGAATCCGCGGCGCGCATCCCGACCATCCGCGCGACCATGGACGCCTACCTGCGAACCGGCGTCTGGCAGACGGCGGTGCGCGACGGCTTCATACTCACCGAGCGGACCACGTCCTCCGGCGTCCGGCCCGGCCTGATGGTGTGCCTGGACCTGGATCAGTACGACTTCAACCCCGGCGCCAGGACCCTGATCCGCCCCACCGAGGGCACGGTGATCAGCCGCGTGCCGCCCCGGGCGCGCATCCGCGCCGGCGCGCCGGTCGAGCTGCCCCACGTGATGATGCTAATCGACGACCCCGGCATGACCGTGATCGAGCCGCTGCGCGCACGCGCGGAAACCCTGCGGGCGCTGTACGACTTCGAGCTGATGCAGGGCGGCGGGCATTTGCGCGGCTGGGCCGTGGAGGGCGCGGACGTCGGCCGGGTCAACGCCGCCGTCGACGCGCTGAACGCGAAGGCGGACGGCCTGCTGTACGCCGTGGGCGACGGCAACCACTCGCTGGCCGCCGCGAAGCAGTGCTGGCTGGACCTTCAAAAGACGCTCTCCCCCGGCAAACGTGAAAACCATCCCGCCCGCTACGCCCTGGTGGAGCTTATCAACCTCAACTGCCCGGCGCTTATATTCGAGCCCATCCACCGGCTGCTGACCGGGGTGGACCCGGCGGCCCTGATCGCGGACTACCGGGCGTTCCTCAAAGCCAACGGCGCGGACGAGGGCCCGGGCGACGACCTGGTCGCCTTCGACATGACCCGCGAGTGGCATATCCGGTCCACGCCGCACCCCCTCCGGCTGCTGCAGGGCTTCCTGGACGTTTACCTCGACGATCATCCTGGCGCGCGGATCGACTACATCCACGGCGAATCCGCCCTCCGAAAGCTGGTGAACCGCCCGGACGCCATGGGCTTCATCCCCCGGGCCCTCGGCAAGTCGGAGCTGTTCGGCTACATCCGCCGGTGGGGCGTGCTGCCCCGCAAGACCTTCTCCATGGGCGGGGCGAGCGAGAAGCGCTACTATCTGGAGGCGCGCAGGATAGATGTTGCGCCGAATGCCGCTTTTCCTGTTGCGCAACCCACGATCCGTGTGGTATAATCTCCAGTAAAAGAAGCAATTCTGAAAGGAGACAGCGCCATGTTCTGTATAAAATGCGGAAATGAGATCAGACCGAACGCAAAGTTCTGCGCGAAATGCGGCACCCCGGTCCCCGCTCCGGACGAGGACCAGAAGAAGGAAAGCGCCGCGCCAGACAATTCCCAGTCCCTGGAAGAGCTGTTGAATCTCGCCGTTCGGTATGGCGATTCCGGAGATTACGCCCAGCAACTCATGATCCTCCAGCATGTGGCCACACTGTATCCCGATGTGTCCGGCGTATACAATCTCATGGGCATCGCCCATCGCAATCTCGGCGACCACCATAAAGCCATCGAGTGCTACAAGCGGGCGTCCGAGCTGGACCCGGACAACGGCGTCTTTCTCTCGAACACCGCAATCGCTCTGGTGTGCGGCGGAAACCCCGTGGAATCGCTGGGCTGGTTTGAGAAGGCCCTGCCGATGCTGAAGAAGGGCAACAATGCCAGTTACCCCAGCGCTCTGGGCAATTACGCGCTGGCGCTGGCGCAGGCGGGCTATCCCGATAACGCGGCGCGCTGCCTGAAGGAGGCCGCGAAGCTGGGCTACGTCAATGCAGATGAAATGCGCAAGCGCCTGGAAGAACTCGGAATCTACTATCACTGAAGATCAGGGACGGCTCCGGATTGACCGGGGCTGTCCCTTTTTAAGGCCCGCAGGCTTAGTGGACCCTAAGTCAAGGGACTTCAACGCAGGCATGGCGGAGAAGACGCCGTGAAAATGTTATAATTTAGGTTGAGATTAGTATTATATCTATTCGGCGTATAACCGCGCCATGACCTCCTCCACTTCGCCGCGTATCACCAGCGTGGCCTTATCGTCGGCGGGGGTGGGCTCCCGGTTGATGACCACCAGGTTCTTGCCGTGGAAGTAGCCCAGGAAGGAGGCGGCGGGCTCCACGGACAGGGAGGTGCCGGCGACGATCAGCGTGTCGCAGCCCGAGATCTCCCGGCACGCGCCCATGCAGGTGTACTTGTCCGGGGCCTCGCCGTAGAGCACCACCCAGGGCTTGATCACGCCGCCGCAGCGCTCGCACCGGGGGATGTCCTGCGCGTGCAGTATCTTCTCCATGGGGTAGAAGGCGTTGCAGTCCATGCAGTAGTTTTCATGGACGCTGCCGTGGATCTCGTACACCCGCCGGTTGCCCGCGGCCTTGTGCAGGCCGTCGATGTTCTGGGTGACGATCCCCCTGAGCTTGTCCCGCCTTTCCAGTTCGTACAGCGCGCGATGGGCGGCGTTGGGCCTGGCCTCCGGGTGGAGCATGTAGCTTCGGTAGAAGTCGAAAAACGCCTCCGGGTGCAGGTAGAAGAAGGACTGGCTCAGTATCATTTCCGGCGTCAGCTCGCCGAAGCGCCGCCGGTACAGCCCGTCGTCGGAGCGGAAATCCGGTATGCCGCTGGCGGTGGACACCCCCGCGCCGCCGAAGAACACGATGCGGCGGGAGCGCTCGATGATGGATTGAAGCATATCAAAAACCCCCGTCAGCCATGGACCGGCTGAACATCTCCTCGGTGAAGCCCTTGCGCAGCACGCACAGCCGCAAAAACACCGCCTCGATGTCGTCGGTCATGCCCCGGTTGAGCCAGTCGGTCACGAAGCCGAACACCTCGCACTTGTAGCCCTGCACGATGGCGGCCCTGTCCGATTCGGGGATCCTGCGCCCGGCCAGGGCGTTGTCGATGAAGTTGACGACCACGTGGTCGCAGATGTCCATCAGGTAGCGCTCGTAGATGTCCCGGTTGGCGGAATTGTAGATGTGCCATATGGCCCGGCGGTGTTCCTTGCAGTGGCGCATGGCGGCCTCCACGCACTCCTCCAGCGAGGAGATGCCCGCCCCCGCGCCCACGATGGCGTCGGCCTCGGATTTCACGATCTCCTCCACCAGCTCCGGGATGTCCGAAAAGTGATAGTAAAACGTATTGCGGTTGATGCCGCAGTCCTCCACGATGTCCTTGACCGAGATCTTGTTCACGGGCCGCTCATCCAGCAGGCGGATGAAGGCGTCCATGATCGTCCTGCGTGTCAGCGATGCCATTTGCGTGCCTCCTGTCCCATCCATTATACGGCGTTACATCGCCCGGCGCAAGCCGCTTTTTGCAATATTTCGCCATCCCCGCTTCCTCTTTTCTTAAAACCATCAACAATTGGATAAACCATTCTCGCGCAGATTGTAAACTTTGCTCAAAGCGCGTTAGACGTTTTCACAAAAAAATGGTTGAAAAATTCACCTTCGTTTGTTATATTGTAAGCGTACCGCAGGTGTGCGGAATAACTCAGAAAAGGAGGATATAATCATGGCGAAGATGAAGCAGCAGATGTTCCTGCAGTTCAACGAGCAGGAAGTCGAGCTCAGCACCGTTGAGGCCAATGTGAAGAAGGAGTGGAAGGACGCCGGCAAGAAGCTGACCGATATCGAAACTCTGGATATCTATGTGAAGCCTCAGGAGGGCAAGGCGTACTACGTCGTCAATAAGGAGATCGAGGGCAAGGTCGATCTGTTCTGATCCGACCTTCCCGATTGGCTCATTGCTAAGGGCAATGGGTCTTTTTTTAATGGGAAATGGGAAATTGGGAATTGGGAATTAGGAGTTAGGAGTTAGGAATTATGAAATGCCCCGGGCATCGCAGGAAACTCTTCACGTTTTCCCGGGGGATAACGACCTCTCAGTCACCGACTTCGTCGGCGACAGCTCCCCTGGAAGGGGAGCCGAGGCTGCCGCGCATATGCCGTAACCCTCTTGCCTCCCAGCGTAGTGAGGCGGAGAGTTCGTCCTGTTCTCTCTGTGTAATGTAGTTCAAGCTCCCCGCCACCGGGCTCACTCAATTTCCCATTCCCCATTTCCCATTCTTCTGAAAGCGATGTCTTTCACAACCTCCCCCGCCAGCACCATCCCCGCCACGGCGGGAACGAAGGCGGTGGAGCCGGGGACGGGCTTCCCTTCCGCGGGCGCGGCGGTCTGCACGGGCTCCTCCCTGGAGTAGACCACCTTGACGCCCCGTATGCCGCGCCTGCGGCACTCGCGGCGCATCACCCGGGCCAGCGGGCAGACCTCGGTCTGGTGGATGTCCGCCACCTCGAAGCGGGTGGGGTCCAGCTTGTTGCCCGCGCCCATGGCGCAGATGACGGGCACGCCCGCCGCCTTCGCCCGGAGGATCAATTGCACCTTGCCGGTCACGGTGTCGATGGCGTCCACCACGTAGTCATAGCGCGCAAAGTCGAATAAATCAGCGGTATCCGGGCCGAAGAACACCCTGCGGGGGGTGACCTCGCAGTCCGGATTGATGTCATGGATGCGCGCGGCGGCGACGTCCACCTTGGGCATGCCCACGGTGCTGCGCAGGGCGACGATCTGCCGGTTCAGGTTGGACAGGCTGACCACGTCGGCGTCCACCAGCTCCAGCGCCCCCACGCCGCTGCGGGCCAGCGCCTCCGCCGCATGGCCGCCCACGCCGCCGATGCCGAACACCGCCACCCGGGCGCGCTCCAGGCGCGCCATGCCCGTCTCGCCCAGCAGCATGGCGGTCCTCGCGAACGCTTCGTTCATATCCGATCCCCCCTCTATGTACTCGCTACACAACTATTATAGCATATAATAGTTGTGTAGCATATTGTCAAATTATCTTCGATTTATTCGGGGGAATGTATGCTATAATAGATTGAATGATTGCGCGGGGGTATTTGACCATGCGATGGGACATTGGCATAGATCTGGGCACGCAGAACGTGCGCGTGGCGGAGCTGAAGCGCGGGCCGGTGCTGGACTGTCCGGCGGCGATGGCGTTTCGGGAGGGCAAGATGTCGCCCATCTGCGCGGGTGAGATCGCCCAGCGGCTGATCGGGCGCACCTGCGAGGGCGTATCGGTGCACTATCCGCTCTCCGACGGCGTGCTGGAGAACAACTTCTATGCCGAGCGGCTGTTCCACTGGCTGTTTCAGCGCTCCGACATACTCAAAAAGCGCCGCCACTACGGCACCATCATCTCCTGCCAGCCCTTCGCGCGGCCGGTGCAGCGGGACGCCCTCTTGAACGCGGCCATCGAGGCCGGCGCGGCGGAGGCCATGCTGGTACGCTCGGATGTGGCCTCGGCGCTGGGCGCGGGGCTGGACATACGCTCGCCCGAGGCCCGGCTGCTGATCGACATCGGCGCGGGCAAGATCTCCGCCACGCTGTTTACATACGGGCGCGTGGCGGCCTACGGCTATCTGCCCTACGGCCTGAACCGCATCGACGAGCGCATACAGCGCATCACCCGCATGCACTCCGGCTACCGCATCGGCTGGGCCGCCGCGGCGGAGATCAAGCACACCCTGGGCAGCGCCATGCCCGACAAGGCCCCCAAGGACATCATCATGCACATGATCGGCATCAGCATGACGGACCGGCTGCCCATGACCTTCGACGTGGAGACCCAGCCCGTGCTGGACGCCTGCGAGGACGTGGTGTCCGAGATCGCCCGGATGTGCCTGGCGGTGGTGGACGCCGCCCCCGAGGGCCTGTCCGCCGATTTGAACGACGTGGGCGCGGTGCTCACCGGCGCCGGGGCCGGCATGACCGAGATGGACCGCCGCCTCGGCCAGGCGCTGGGCATCCCCTGCCGCGTCGCCGACGCCCCCGCCACCTGCGGCGTGCGGGGCATGGCGAAGATCATCGAGGACCCGAAGCCCTGGGCCGCCATGATGCAGGGAAGGCAGACCCGGTCCGTATGGAGATAACAACTGCGAGGTGCTCATGAACCGCATCGTCATCGCCGGGAACCGGCGGCTGGAATACACATTGATACAGACCGTGCGCGCCAGCGTGCTGTTTCAGGCGCTGCCGGAGGGCGCGATACGGGTCTACGCCCCCAGGGGCATGCGGCTTCGGGACATCGACCAAATGGTCAGGGAGCGGCGCAACCACCCGGTCAGCGACGGTTCGACGATCATGATCGAGGGCGTCCCCCACGTCATCCGTCTGTCCCGGGCGGGGCGCGTTCGGGGCGAGGTCCGCAACGGCGCGCTGTGCCTGAGCCTCCCCCGGCCGGAGGACGATTCATCCGTGCGCGCTGCCATACGCGCCACGCTGTCCGCGCGGGCGCTCGAGCGCATACGCGAGCGCCTCGACCACTACGCCCCGAGGGTCGGCAAGACCCCGGGGCGCGTCGCCATCCGCGAGCAGAAGACCCGCTGGGGCAGCTGCTCCGGCAAGGGCAACCTCAACTTCAACTGGCCTCAACTTCAACTGGAAGCTCATCATGGCCCCGCCGCCGGTGCTGGACTACGTGGTCATCCACGAGCTGTGCCACCTGTGGGAGTTCAACCATTCCCCCAGATTCTGGTCCCTCGTCGAACAGCAGATGCCCGAGTACAGGGTGTGGAAGAAGTGGTTGAAGGAGCATGCGGAAGATATGTACTTGTAGAAAATGAGGAATTAGGAGATAGGAATTAGGAATTAGGTTACCGCACAGACCATCGTAGGGGCGGCGATGCGCCGCCCGCCCGAACGGAACCATGGATACTGATCGGGCGGGCGCCGCATCGGCGCCCCTACGCATGTCTGCCGGTATTCTAAAATTCCTAATTCCTCATTCCTAATTCCTAATTCACCCGAATATCCCCTCTAATCCCCATCCAACTGCTTAACGATCCACTCCGCCACGGACCGCGCGGCGTGGCCGGTCTCGGTGGCGCCGAAAAACGCCAGGCATTCGCGGCAGTTCTCCGCCCCGTCGATGGGGCGGGAGAGTATGTCCATCAGCTCCCCCTCATTGTGCGCGACGATGAGGGGCGATTTGTCCATATCGAAGTAGAATGCGCGCTCCCGGTGGTAGTCCCCGGCGTCGGGCTGGTAGTACACCGTGGGCCGCCCCAGCAGCATGAAGTCGCCGCCGATGGAGGAGTAGTCGGTGATCACCATGTCGCAGGCGGTCAGCAGCGCGCTGACGTCGTGCCAGCCGGTGACGTCCCGGGCGGCGTCGGAGCGTATGCCCAGGTTGAGCTCGTGGCTGCGGGTCAGGCAAAGCCAGCTTTCCCCGGTGGCCTTTTCCAAGGTTGCCCTGACCTTCTCCAGGCTCAGCGCCGCGCTCAGCGCTGCGCCGGAGGACGCCGCCCGGAAGGTGGGCGCGTACAGCAGCACCCGGACGTCCGGGGGGATGTCCAGCTGTTGCTTCACGGACTCCGCCAGACCCTCGGGCGGGTTAACCAGTATGTCGTTGCGGGGGTAGCCCTGCTGCATGATCTCGCCGTCGTATCTGAAGGCGCTGCGGTACACGCGGCTGCCGAAGTCGGAGCCGGACACGCACAGGCTCAGCCACTCGCGCTCGCGCATCAGGTCCTTGCGGTCCGGCCACAGGTCCAGCGCGATGCGCTTGAAGCCCCGGTCGCCGTGCCAGGTCTGCACGTACTTCTGATCGGGGAATATGCGCATCCAGGGCAGCGCATAGGCGTTCTTGACGATCACCCGCGCCGTGGCCATGGCCGCCACGCCCCTCGGGGAAAAGGCGTACACCCGGGTGATGTAGTCCGGGACCTCCTGGCGAAGCCCCTCCCGGTTGACCCGGAACACCAGCTTCGCCGACGGTCGGATGGCGTGCAGCGCCTCGGCGATGGCGCGGGGGTTGTCGTTGAAGCTCGAAAAGTACACCGTGTTCTTCTCCACGCCGCGCACCGCGTGGCACAGGCGCATCCAGCCCGCGTAGATCGGATACGGCGCGGACCGGATGGCGCTGGCCAGTATGTAGGTGAAGCGCGTTTTCTTGAGCAGGGCTTTGAGGGTCATGGTTGCCTCCGTATGGGTAATTGAGGGAACAGGGCCCAGGGAACAGGGAACAGAAAATGCTGCTGCCGCGTTCAATAGAGATGGCGGCAGCCACAATTTCTGTTCCCTGTTCCCTCTTCCCTGTTCCCTATCATATCATCCCTCGCGGAAGCCTGTCAATCCCCCGTCACCGGTATGGAGATCCCGGCGGGCTTATCGTCCTTTTTCGTGGCGCGGCGCAGCTCGGCCATGGCCTGGGGGATGAGCTCAATGAGCCGGTCGACGCTCTGGCAGTACTGGGCGGGCACCAGCCGCACCTGCTCGCCGGAGGACACCAGAAAGCCCATGGGCTGTACGGTGACGCCCGCGCCCGCGCCGCCGGCGAAGGGGATGTCGGCGTCGGCGGTGTCCGCGTGCTTCTGCCGAAGCTGGCTCTCGCCGTACTCGCCGCCACCCGCCACGAAGCCGAAGCTCACTCGGGAGATGGGGATCAGCGTCGCGCCGTCGGGCGTGCCAATGGCCTCGGTGGTGGTCATCAGGTTTTCAATCGGGTGCTTATCCATGGAAATGCCTCCTCTGTCAGGATCATGATTGCCGCAAGGATAATCTGCCCCGAGCGCGCCCGGATCATACCGGTCATTTCGACCGCGACGCGCTCCGACGCGAAATCCGGCCGCACGTCCACGCGCATGCGCCGCACCCGGCCCCGAAACGCCCGCGAGAGGCCGCCGATCATGCCGCAGAGTATGGCCGTGGCGGCGGCGTCCCCCAGCGCCACCCGGCCGGTGAGCTCCACGCGCTCGATCCGAAGCCGTTTAAGCAGCCGCAAAACGCGCCTCACATCCGGGGCGGACCCGCCCTGCCCCGGCGGCGCGGCCAGCTCCACTTCCGCCCGCCGCCGCGCATAGCGCCGCTCGAACGCCGCAAGCCCCGCGCCCACCCGCAGGCCGTCCACCCGCACCGCCAGGTGCACCGGTATCGCGCACAGGTAAAACAGCGCCTCAAGCGCCGCGACGATGTTGACGATCAGTATAATCACCTCGCTTCGCCTTAGTTTTTTCCTGATTGTCCCGATTAATTCTATTTTCCGGCATCGAACGTATGTTATAATCAGGGAGGAAAAATCAGGCACTGAACAGGGGGGCGTCGCCGTGACCGTCATCCGCGCCGAGGTACTGGCCGGGGCTGTTTTCGCCGGGCCACGTGGACCGCGGCACGCTGGCGATGCTGTCCGCGGCGGGCTTTGAGCCCGGCATGAAGGTGCTGGACCTGGGCTGCGGCTGCGGCGTGGTGGGCATCGTGGCGGCGAAGAAGTGCGGGCAGGAGAACGTGTGGCTCGTCGACGTTGACCCCCTGGCCGTGGAGACCGCCCGTCAGAACGCCCTGGATAACGGCGTGCCCGGCGTGACCCTCGCGCTGTCCGACGGCTTTAAGCAGCTCGACGCCGCGGGCTTCGACCTCATACTGTCCAACCCGCCCTATCAATCGGACTTTTCCGTGGCGAAGGCGTTCATCGAAAAGGGCTTCAACCGCCTGAAGCTCGGCGGGCGGCTGATGATGGTCACCAAGCGCCGCGAGTGGTACAAAAACAGGCTGATCGCGGTGTTCGGCGGGGTGAAGATCCGCGATATCGACGGCTATTTCGTGTTCGAGGCCGTCCGGAAGCGCGCGGAATACGCAAACAGGCGTCAAAAATAAGGTCATAATATTGTCGAATTGCCACAATCATAAAGTTTCGGTAATGATATCTTCGCTTGACATCATATTAACGGAAGAGTAAAATAAATATGTTAGTCGTGTAGAATGTGAATAGGTATGTTTGCAAGGCTAAAGAATTTCGTTGATCATAAATTGAGATAAAGGAGGAATGTGCGCTTATGAGTCCTGCAATCGTCGCATTGATTGCGCTGATTGCGTTGGTTATTGGCCTGGTGGCCGGGTATTTCTACCGCAAGAACGGCATGGAAAAGAAGATCGGGCAAACCGAGGAATTCGTCACCAACATGCTGGAGGAAGCCACCCACAAGGCGGAGGAAAAGAAAAAGGAAGCCGTCCTGGAGGCCAAAGAAGAGATCATCCGCTTGAAGTCGGAGCTTGATAAAGAAGTTCGTGACCGCCGCAACGAGGTGTCGCGGCTGGAGCGCAGGGTGAACCAGCGCGAAGAGCAATTTGACAAGAAGCTTGACAATCTGGAGGCCCGGGAGGAGGCGCTGAACGACAAGTATCGCGAAGCCGAGCGCCTCGAGGCCGAGGCCCAGGAGATGCACGACCGCCAGAAGGCCGAGCTGGAACGCATCGCCGGCATGACCGCCGACGAGGCCAAGCAGATCCTGGTGGACCGCATCCAGAAGGACGCCTACCACGACGCCGCCGTGATGGTGCGCGAGGTGGAGGCCCAGGCCCGGGAGGAGGCCGACAAGAAGGCACGCAACATCGTCTCCCTGGCCATACAGAAGTGCGCCGCCGACCACGTGGCGGAGACCACCGTCTCCGTGGTGGCGTTGCCCAACGACGACATGAAGGGCCGCATCATCGGCCGCGAGGGCCGCAACATCCGCACCCTCGAAACTGCCACCGGCGTCGATCTGATCATCGACGACACCCCGGAGGCTGTCATCATCTCCGCCTTCGATCCGGTGCGCCGCGAGGTCGCCCGCATCGCCCTGGAGAAGCTCATCATGGACGGCCGCATCCATCCCGCCCGCATCGAGGAAATGGTGGAGAAAGCCCGCCGCGAGGTGGACAACCAGATCCGCGAGGCCGGCGAGCAGGCCATCTTCGAGACCAACCTGCACGGCATCCATCCGGAGCTTGTGAAGCTGCTGGGCCGGATGCGCTACCGCACCTCCTACGGCCAGAACGTGCTCAGGCACTCCATCGAGGTCAGCCACCTGGCGGGCGTCATGGCCGCCGAGCTGGGCGCGGACGTCACGCTGGCCAAGCGCGCGGGCCTTTTGCACGACATCGGCAAGGCCATCGACCACGAGGTCGAGGGCACGCACGTCACCATCGGCGCGGACCTCGCCAAGAAGTTCCGCGAGAACGACCTGGTGGTCAACGCCATCATGGCCCACCACGGCGACGTGGAGCCCAAGTCCGTCGAAGCCGTGCTGGTGCAGGCCGCCGACGCCATCTCCGCCGCGCGCCCCGGCGCCCGGCGCGAGTCGCTGGAGAACTACATCAAGCGCCTGGAGAAGCTCGAAGGCATCGCCAATTCCTTCGACGGCGTGGAGTCCTGCTACGCCATACAGTCGGGCCGCGAGATCCGCGTGATCGTCAAGCCCGAGGACGTCAACGATGCCGGCACGCTGATCCTCGCCCGCGAGATCGTCAAGCGCATCGAGGCCGAGATGGAGTACCCCGGACAGATCAAAGTCAACGTGGTCCGCGAGACCCGCGCGGTCGAGTTCGCCAAGTAACGGCAGGGCCGTCGACCAATCGCTACCGCGACAAAATGCCGGAGTTTTGCCCCCATAGATCCGAGGGGCAAAACTCCGGTGTTTCATTTCTGCCGCAACGCCACAACGAAACCGCCCATCCATCCCCACAGATTCAAGGGATGGATGGGCGTGTTTTTTGCCCGATCTTTATTCCACTCTGCGACTTGCCCTTCGATGCGTGGAACATGCGTAGGGGCGCCGATGCGGCGCCCGCCCGGGTATTCGCGGACGCCATGAATGGCGTCCCTACGGGCGATTGCATTGCATTGTTGTCGTTTTGAGGCAGCTCCCTGCTTTATGCCAAATTCCGCTCCACGAACACCCTGTCGGCGTCGGCGAAATCGTAGCGGGGGACATCCTCGATCCTGGGCCACTCGACGGCGTTACAGTCGACGGGGATCGGCGCGCCCCCGGTGATCTCGCACCGGTAGAACAGCAGCAACACGTCCCGGTCGGGGTAGCGGTGGTACACGGCGTCGACGATGCGGCCCACGCGCACGTCGATGGAGAGCTCCTCCCGAAGCTCCCGCCGAAGCGCCGCCTCGGGGCTCTCGCCCGGCTCCAGCTTGCCGCCGGGGAACTCCCACTTCAAACCGTTGTGGACCTCGGGCCGGCGCTGGCACAGCATGATCCTGTCGCCGCGGACGACGACCCCGGCGACGACCAGCAGCCTCTCCCTTTTATCAGACATATCGTTCATCGGATTTCATTGGCAAGCGTGAATGCCAGTATCATCGCCCCGCCGAGCATCTGCAGCGCGGTGACGGGCTCGCCGAGCACCGTCAGTGAGATCAGCACGGCCACCAGCGGGTCGATATAGCTGAGTATGGCGGCCTCCTGTCCCGGCAGGGTCCGAAGCGCCGAGAAGTACAGCACGTAGGCCACCCCGGAGTGCAAAAGCCCCACGCACATAAGGCACGCCCAGCCCAGGGGCGTCATGCCGTCGAAGCGCGCGCCGGTGGTCATGAGCACGTAGGGCAAGAGCACCAGCGCCGCCGCGGCGAACTGCATGATCGTCCGGTCGATGCCGGAGACGCGGGTGATCCGCTTGTTCATCAGTATGACCGTCGCGTACAGCACCGCCGCCGCCAGCCCGAAGGCCACGCCCTTCACGTGCGCGCCGCCCCCGAAGCCGCCGACGTTGACCACGAGGATCAGCCCCGCCGTGGAGCCGACGAAGCACAGCACCTGCTTCTTCGTCATGCGCTCCTTAAACAGTATCGGGCACAGCGCCATCACCAGCACCGGCGCGAAGTAGTAGCTCAGCGTCGCCACCGACACCGTGGTGTGCTTGTACGCCTCAAACAGGAATATCCAGTTGAAGCCCATCGCCGCGCCCGACAAGAACAGCAGCGCCACGTCGCCGCCCATGTCCCGAAGCCGCGGCAATTTGCCCCGCGCCGCCTGCAATATAAGCAGGCCCGCCAGCGCAATGGCCGCCCGGCACAGCGCCACCAGCGACGAGGGCAGCGGTATGTTGCGCACGAACACGCTCAGCGTGCCGTACAGCGCCATGGCAATGATGATCTGTATCTTGGCCTTCATAGCAACGCCCGGGGGCGCCGCCCCCGGACCCCCGCCAGGAGGACGCTGTCCTCCTGGACCTCCTGTTTAAGGGACATCGTCCCTTAAAAATCCCTTATTTTGCGCCGCTTCACGGCGCAAGGCAAAACAGAATATTCGTTCCCCCGCGCCGCGTCAGCGGCGCAACTGGGGGTTCTTAGGGGATTCAATCCCCTAAGCAGGGGGATTCTTAGGGGGGACAGCGTCCCCCCTAAGCCAGCGCGGCGAATGCCCTGACCCTGTCGTTGAGATCGGGCCAGCACGCCGCGGACTTCGCAGTGAACAGGCCGTCCTCGGGGTCGGCGGTGGCGCGCCACTCGTGGGCGATGAGGGCCCAGGTGGCCTCGTAGAGGTTGGCGAACTCGGGGTCCCGCTGGGCCTCGCAGACGAAGGACTGCCGGGGCTGGTTGATGTCCTCGCCGGAGATCTGGAACAGTTTGTGCTGCTCGCACAGCGCGCGCAGGCGGCGCAGCTGGGCCTTGGTGTTGCGGCTGGGCATGTAGGTCACGGCCCGGTAGCCCAGCCTGGCGATGTACGCCACCAGCTCGTCCAGGAAGTCGTCCTCGAACTTCTGGGCGCGCTTGTCGCCGGTCACGCTGTCCCCCACGTCGCCCAGGTAGGCGTAGGCGGGGATCGCGCCGATGTCGTCCGCCAGCCGCAGTATGTCCCGCACGTCCGGGCACTCCGCGTCGGCGTCAATATAGAACCGGCTGATCAACTGGCTCTTGATCCACCCCAGCAGGTCGTACATCATGTGGGGGTTCTGCTCGTCCAGCAGGTAGCCCTCAATCCTGCCGGAGATGGGCAGCTTCAACTCGTTCTTGATGAAATCCACCAACCCCTGCCCCCTGCCGATCACGTCGATCATGCGCAGGGCCAGGGCGCTGGACAGGTGCCGCTCGGTGACGGACCCGCCCCTGTTGTAGTTGGATAGCGGGATCGTTGCGGTCGTTGCGCTTCTCGCGGTAGGGCGCGAAGAAGTCGTTGAGCCCCGCGGCCTTGTCGTGGGGCACGCCGTGCAGCGCCATGTACACGATGCCCTTTTGGTCGGGGTTGTTCAGCTTCCGGTCCCCGAAGGGGGTGTCCTTGAAGCTCACCCGGCACTCCAGGCCGATGGTCGCGCCCATGCGCGCCGCCTGCGCGGCGGCGAGGAACTCCCCCGCGCCGGCGATGGAGTCGTGATCCATCAGCCCGCAGGTGCACAGCCCCGCCGCCCGCGCGAACCACACCGCCGCGGTGGGCGAATAGGGCGAGAAGGAGTAGGTGGTGTGGATGTGGTTGTTCACGTCCCGACCCACCGGCGGCAGGGGCTCGGTCTCCAGCAGCATTTTAAGGTTATCCAGTCCGTTTTCGGCGTTCAGCAGCCTCAGCAGTTCCTCGCGCGTCCTGGGCATGCGGTATTTCTCCCCTTCGATCTGTATTGCCGCGACGGTTCAGTCCGGCGGGCGATGGGGGCATCGCCCCTACAACGCGCATCCGGACTGAACCGTCACAAATCAAAATCAACCTTCCAGATGGAACGCCTTCTCGATGGCCTTGACCTCGTCGTCGGTGATGTACACCACCTCGCCGATGTCCTTGGCGGCGATCATGGCGGCGGCGGAATACTCCAGCACCTCCAGGCGGTCATAGGCGTTGAGCAGGCTCGTGCCGGTGACGATCACGCACTGGTTGTTGACGATCACCACGGGATGCTTGGCGTCGAAGATCTTCGCCGTGCCCTCCACGTCCAGGCGGCTGGCGGCGTAGGGGATGCGCACCACGTCCCTGAGGCTGATGTAGCTTTCGGGGATCAGGCGGGAGTCGAACTCGGCGTCCGTCACTGCGAAGGACATGATGGCCGGCGGATGGGCGATGATGATGGCGTTGATCCCCGGATGGGTCTTGTAGATCTCCTCCAGCAGCCGGGTGGCGCGGCTGGGCTTCTTGCCCATCTCGCGCATGCCGTTCTTGATGTGCACGATGTCCTCGGGCTCGATGTACTTCCGGTCCTTGTTGTAGGGGGTGGTCAGGAAGCTGCCGTCACTAAGCCGCATGGAGTAGGTGCCCTGGGTGGAGGTGAACAGCCGCTGGTCGTAGGAGCGGTGGATCAGCTCGCACAGGTCGCGGCGGCCGGCGCACTCCTCGGAGGAGTGGGAGCCGGGGATGTACTCGTCCAGGCTGGGGCTGGTGATGGAGCGGTCGATGTCGATCTGGTCCTCGGTGAGGGCCTTGGGCGTGCCCAGCTTCTTGGCGTCGATCTCCAGGCGGCCGCAGAAGTCCAGCGTCTCAAAGGCCATGAAGCAGCTGAACAGGTCCTTGTTGCCGATGACCACGCCGTGGTTCTCCATCATCACGGTGTTGAAGCCCTTGCTGAACTCCTCGGCGATGTACTCGCCCAGCTTCTTGGAGCCCGGCACCTCGTACTTGGCGTAGGTCACCTTGCCGCAGACCTCGGTGGCGTTGGGGATCAGCGCGATGTTGGGGATCACGCGGGCCAGCGAGAAGGCCACCAGCGTCGGCGGATGGGCGTGCAGTATGGCCTTCAGGTCCGGGCGGCGGCGGTAGATCTCCTGGTGGAACGGCAGCTCCACAGAGGGCCGGTGCGGGCCGATGACGGTGCCGTCCGGCTTCACCTGGCACATGTCGGCGCGGGACAGGTTGCCCTTGTCGATGCCCGAGGGGGTGATCCAAATGTCGCCGTTGTCGTCCCGGATGGACAGGTTGCCGCCGGACATGGTGGTCATGCCGTAGTAGTAAATGCGGGAGATGATCATCACCAGTTGGTCCGCGGGGTGCAGCAGTTCAAATTTCATAGCGTTTTCCTCCTGTATCGCATGGTTTTTTGATTCAGAATGAATGGATCGGCAGGCTGTCGTCGTCCGAGCCCTTGTGGATGGCGCGGATCTGCACGTAGTACTGCACGTCGTCCGACACCTTCACCAGAACCCGGTCGCCGACCCGTTTGCCCATGACGGCCCGGCCCAGCGGGGATTCCTTGGAGATGATGCCGTTCATGGCGTCCTCCCGCAGGGTGGTCATCAGGGTGATGGTCTCGGTGTCGCCCTCGTCCTCGTAGTAGAGCTCCACCCGGTCGAACAGCCCGGCCACGCCCTCCCGGGCGTCGGACTTCACCACCTTCGCGGTGGCGATCATCCGCCGCAGGTAGCGCAGGCGGCTGTCGCAGCGCCGCAGCTCCTGCTTGGCCGCCTTGTATTCGTAGTTCTCGCTGCGGTCGCCGAAGGCCGCCGCCGTGGCCACGTCCTCCACGCATTTGGGCCGGACCACGCGCATGCGGTAGTCGATCTCCTCCTGCATCTTCCGGATGTCCACTTCGCTCAGTTCGTTGTACATCTGCCGCCCCGCCTATCGGATAAAGTGCGTCCATTCGTGTGCTTCCGTCTCCGGCAGGCCGTACTTCTCCCGGCCCAGGGCGATGGACTTCATCAGGAAGCTCATGTTCCTGGCCAGCACCCGCACGGTCTGGAGACCCTCGGCGTCCTGCGCCGCCTCGCCGGGCGCGCGGCCGTGCACCGAGTTCCAGTACTGGCTGGAGGCCACGGGCATGTTGGAGATGGTGAAATACTTGTTGATCTGGTCAAAGGTCGCCGAAGCCCCGCCCCGGCGGCAGACCGCCAACGTCGCGCCCACCTTCATGGTCTTGTCAAAGGGGGTCGAGTGGAACAGCCGGTCCATGAACGATACCAGCGTGCCGTTGGCCGAGGCGTAGTACACCGGGCCCGCCGCCACGATGCCCGCCGCTTCCTCAAACAGCGGGGCGATCTCGTTCACCGCGTCGTCAAACACGCACTTGCCCAGCTTGGCACACTTGCCGCAGGCAATGCAGCCGCGGATGGCTTTGTTGCCGATGTGCACGTATTCCACCTCAATGTCCTGCTCCGAAAAGACCTTTTCCATCTCATGAAGCGCCAGGGCCGTGTTGCCCTCCGCCCTCGGACTGCCGTTGATCAACAATACCTTCATTCATATCCTCCTCACGGGGGTGCGGGGGCGGAGCCCCCGCGATTGGGGTTTCCAAAGGGGCGCTGCCCCTTTGGCAGGGGTGCGGGGGCAGCGCCCCCGCGACTGGGGATTCCAAAGGGGATCATCCCCTTTGGCGGGGGTCCCGGGGGCAGCGCCCCCGGGCAGGAGGGTCCGGGGGGGACAGCGTCCCCCCCGGAGTCACCCCGTCACAATCGCAATGCCGCTGCTGGCGCCGATGCGGGACGCGCCCGCGGCGATCATGGCCTCAGCCTCGGCGCGGTTGTGGATGCCGCCGGAGGCCTTGACGCCCATGTCGGGACCGACGGTCTTGCGCATGAGCGCCACGTCGGCGACGTTGGCCCCGGCCTTGGAGAAGCCGGTGGAGGTTTTGACGAAATCGGCGTTCGCGCGCTTGGCGGCCAGGCAGGCCTGTACCTTCTCGTCGTCGGTCAGCAGGCAGGTCTCAATGATGACCTTCAGCTTCGCGGGACCGCAGGCGGCCTTGACCGCCGCGATGTCGGCCTCCACATAGCCCCAGTCGCCGTCCTTGGCCCTGCCGATGTCGATCACCATGTCGATCTCCCGCGCGCCGTTCTTCACCGCCACGGCAGTCTCGGCGGCCTTGCTCTCCGAGGGAATCGCGCCCAGGGGGAACCCCACCACGCAGCAGGGGGTCACGTCCGTGCCCTCAAGGGCCTTTGCCACCAGCGCGATGCGGCTGGGATTGACGCATACCGACGCAAAGCCGTACTGCTTCGCCTCGTCGCAGAGCTTCAAAACCTGCGCCGCGGTGGCGTCGGGCTTCAGAATCGTGTGGTCGATGTACTTCGCAAGCTGCCTGCTGTCCATTTCTCAACATCCCCTTACTGAGTATATTCGTCTGAACGACCTCAAATGCCGTGCATGGTCCTCCATATGATCTCCCGGTCATTGGCGCGGACGATGGGCTGAAACGCCCGGGCCATATCGCCCCTCCGGGCGTCGTTTCGCAGTATGTCCACGGCCAGCCGCGCCAGCGCCCGTGGCCCCGGAGCGCTGACCGCGCCGCCCAGGTCCGTGAAGAAATCCATGTTGTACGCCTCGCAGCCCGCCACGGCGTCCACCAGCACCATCGGCAGGCCCTTCATGGCCGCCTCCGTGACCGTGATGCCGCCGGGCTTGGTGACGAGCACGTCCGACGCCTCCATCCGCAGGGACACGTCCGTCTCAAAGCCCAGTATCCTGAACCGCGCGTCCCCGCGCCAGGCGGTCCGCAGCGCCTCCTCCAGCGCCCGGTTGGTGCCGCAGACAAACGTGGCGACCTCCCCGGGCCCCAGCAGCCCCGCCAGCTCCGACGCCAGCTCCGGCATCGGTCCCGCGCCCATGCTGCCGCCCATCACCAGCAGGTGGCGGCCGTTCGCGTCCAGCCCCAGCGCGCGCCGGGCCTGCGCCCTGTCGAAGGGCCGGTAGAAGGCGTCCGTCACCGGTATGCCGCTGGCGATGATCCGCTCCCGGGGCACGCCCAGCGCCACCAGCCCCTCCCTGAGGCGCTCCGCGGGGATGAAGTGCCAGTCCGGGCTGCCCGCCTGGGTGCCCGGGGTGGCGGTGTAGTCGGTCTCCACCACGCCGGTCACCACCGGCAGGTCGTACTTGGCCCGGGCGTCGGTGAGCATGATCGAGGCGAACACGTGGGTGCAGATCACCGCATCGTAGCCGCCGTTGCGGATGGTGCGCCCCAGGTTCTTGCGCCCCAGGTTCAGCATGCGCCGACCGTTGTGGTGCCGCATGAAGGTCTTGGGATGTTTCAGCGAGTGCCGGTAGCCGGAGTCGAACAGCTTCGGCACATGGCGATACATAAAGCTGTGGGACTTCGCCACGGCCTCCGATACGTCCTCCGATATGAACGACAGACAGTCCTCCACCCGACACAGGTCGCCGTGGGCCTCAAAGACCTGCTTGAGCGCCTGCGCCACGGCGTTGTGCCCGCCGCCGTTATTGCTCGACAGTATCAGAACCCGCATCCATCCTCCGCCTTTCCCGCGCCTTCGCCGCCTCAAGCAGCCGTGCGAACCGCGGCCTGTTATATCTCTGGATCATGATAAAGGGGACGTTCCCCAGCAAGACGTACGCGGCGTACGCCGCGATCCCCCCGACGCCCGGCCACAGCCACAGAAGCGCCGCGCCGGACAGTATCAGCATATCGTGGGTCAACTCCGCCACGCACGTCTCCAGCAGCATGTCCTCCATCACCGCCGGGGTCGGGCGCGTCGAGAGATTCTTGCGCGGCACGGAGCCGGGGAACATCCGGCTCACGTCCGGGGCGATGTCCTTCCACTTTTGGATGCCCGCGCGCCGGTACGCCGCGCCGTCCCGCTCCCACGCCATGGTGCGAAACGGCGGCCTGTCCCACCGAAGGTCCAGCCGCTTGAACAGCCGCCCCAGCGGGAAGCATAACAGCCCCCACGCGGCTATGTACGCCAGACACCTCCAAACTCCCATCATCGCCCGTACCGTCCGTGATTATTTCTCAACTTATTTTACCATCTTATGCACAAAAAGGCAAGCCGCCCGCAGCAAAAAGCACGGCTCACGTATGAATGAAGAGATCATTTCAAAAAGGGACGCGCCACGGCGCGTCCGCGGACGCCCCATGGGGCGTCCCTACGTTGGGTTCGTGGTATCGGGAACAGTGTTCTGTCATTCATGCGTGAGCCGTGAGTAAAAAGCCCCGCGGGCACTCAGATCGAATCCTTGCCCGCAGGTATTGTCCCGTATTGATTATCCCTTGCGACGCATGGATTTTGTTCTGTTAAATAATTGACTTACACAGCAAGTTTTGATAATATTATAGTGTACATTATGGGACAGGTATGCCCAGACACGACGACCCAAAGGAGGAGTACCATGAAGAAAATCCTTGCACTGGCGCTGGTTATGATGCTGGCGCTGCCCTTCGCGGCCCTCGCCGAAACCTTCACCGGCGAAGCCCAGGGCTTTGGCGGCGCGGTGACCGTGACGCTGACCGTCGAGGACGGCGACATCACCGCCGCCGAAATCGTTGGCGACGGCGAGACCCCCGAGGTGGGCGGCGCCGCGCTCGATCCCCTGGAGGAGCAGCTCGTCGAGGCGGATTCCGCCGAGATCGAGGGCGTCTCCGGCGCGACCTTCACCTCCACCGCCGTTAAGGAAGCCGCGACCGCCGCGCTGGCCGAGGCCAGCGGCGAGGCCGCGCCCGCCGCGGAAAGCCCCATGACCTTCACCGCCGGCGAGTACACCGCCACCGCGGACGGCTACAACGGCCCCATGACCGTGAAGGTCACCTATACCGAGGATGCCATCTCCGCCATCGACGTCGAGGAGACCGTCGAGACCGGCCATGTGGGCACCCTGGCCTATCAGATCATGATCCCCGAGATGATCGAAGCCAACGGCTCCGGCGTTGACGCCGTCGCCGGCGCGACCTTCACCTCCCGCGCCCTGCGCAGCGCGGTCAACGACACCGCCGAGCAGGCCGGCTGCACCGATCTGGACGCCTTCAAGGCCGCGAAGGTCGAGCACACCGCGGGCGCTCCCATTGAGGCGGATTACGACGTGGTCGTGGTCGGCGCGGGCGGCGCTGGCATGGCCGCGGCGGCCCAGGCCGCCCAGGACGGCAACACCGTGCTGGTCATCGAGAAGAACGCCGAGATCGGCGGCAACACGCTGGTTTCCGGCGGTCAGTATCAGTCCGTGATGCCCTACCTGGTGTGGGATCCCGCCGATCCCGACGCCACCACCGGCGTCTACGCGCACGACGGCCAGACCTACGACAAGGTCAAGTCCGTGCAGGGCTGCATCGACGAGCTGAAGATGATCCTCAACTGGTCCGAGGAGCCCTTCGACGAGGATTACTACAAGGACAATGAGTTCGTGGCCGGCGACGCCGTGGAGCTCAGCAAGCACGGCGTGCATCAGGAGTACCTGCCCGTGCTGAAGGCCCTCAAGGAAGAGATCCAGGCCTACCTGGATTGGGCGCAGCCCCAGCTGGACGCCGGGACCCCCGAGAACCAGCTGACCCTGTTCTCCACCCTGAACCTGCACATCTTCCAGACCTACTACGGCGGCCTGCGCCAGAGCGCGGACAAGTCCCAGTGGGTGTACGGCGACGTGGACCTGGTCACCCAGTTCATCCAGGACGGCCAGGGCCTCAAGGAGTGGCTCGAGGACCAGGGCGCGACCTTCCACGAGGACAGCCAGCAGACCCTGATCGGCGCGCTGTGGTATCGTGAGAATGAGTTCATCGGCTCCACCATCGACCTCGACGGCGACGGCGAGCCCGAGATGGGCCGCTGGGGCGCTTACTTCGCCGCTCCGCTGACCACCCTGCTGAACGCCAATGAGAAGAACGGCGTCATGCCCCGCACCACCGTCACCGACCTGATCGTCGAGGACGGCCGCGTGACCGGCGTCAAGGCCACCAAGTTCGACGGCACCGAGGTCACCGTGCACGCCGCCAAGGGCGTCATACTGGCCACCGGCGGCTATGCCGCGAACATCGACATGGTGCTGGAGAACAACGTGTACTGGTCCACCGAGTACCTGTCCACCGCCACCAAGACCACCAACCGCTCCAGCCAGGTCGGCGACGGCATCAAGATGGCCGAGGCCGTCGGCGCCGCCACCACCGGCCTGGGCTTCACGCAGCTCATGCCCATCTCCTGGGTCGACAATGGCAACCTCGCCTTCGGCGGCGGCAACTACGCCTGCTGGATCAACCCCACCACCGGCCACCGCTTCGTGGACGAGGGCTCCGAGCGCGACGTGCTGTCCCTGGCCGAGTTCAAGAACGGCATGGAGGTCAACGGCACCAAGGGCGTGTTCCTGGAGTTCTACAACAAGGAACAGATGATGCCCGCGCCCATGCAGCTGGCTGAGGGCGACTATGAGGGCCGCTACTATCGCCGCACCGTCACCGAGCTGCCCGAGCTGTTTGAACAGCTGGGCGTGACCGCCGATCCCGCCACCGTCGTCGAGACCATCCGCGCCTACGACATGGCCGTGATGGGCCAGGGCGAGTATCCCGACGTTGGCAAGGCCATCGCCTCCCGCACCGTGGGTAATGTGGAGATGAACGAGGACGGCAGCTACAACGTGGAGTCCTACGATCTGGTCAACGCGCTGCTGACCATCCGCCTGATGGCCCCCTCCACCCATCACACCATGGGCGGCGTCGTGGTGGATACCCAGCGCCATGTGCTCAACGCCGACGGCGAGATCATCCCCGGCCTGTACGCGGCCGGCGAGGTCACCGGCGGCATCCACGGCGGCAACCGCCTGGGCGGCAACGCCATCGTGGAGATCTTCGTCTCCGGCCGTACCGCCGCAAAGGCTGTGACCGCGGATAACGAATAATCCCGGTGACTGAACGCCGGAGCCCGGCCCCCTTTCGGGGGCCGGGCTCCGGTTTGTTGTTGGGGATTTGACGGGGTAATGGAGAGGGATTAGGGATTAGGGATTAGGGATTAGAAATAGTGGCTACCGCGCTTTATTAATCCAATGATTTCAGTAAAAACGGCGGCAGCGGCATTTCCTAATCCCTAATCCCTCCAAATTGAAATTTGCTTCTTAAATTCCAATTCGTCCCCTCACAGCACATTCTTCCCATAATCGAACTCGCCCTTCTCCTTGGTCTGCTCGTCGATGGTATACTGGCCGCGCTCGAGGGCGACGGTGCCGGTGCGGACGAGCTCCAGTATGCCGAACTCGCTCAGGAGGTTCTGTATGGCCTCGGCCTTGCTGTCGTCGCCGATGACGGCCAGCGTGATGGTGCCGGTGGAGACGTCGATGATGGAGGACCGGAAGATATTGGCGATCTGTATGACCTCGTTGCGCACCTCATGGGTGGGTGCGGAGACCTTGATGAGCACCAGCTCGCGCCGGATGGCCCGCTCGGCGGACAGGCGCTTGACGGAGTGCACGCAGATCAGCTTGCGCAGCTGGTTGCAGATCAGCCGGGCCTGCCGCTCGTCGGTGATGACCTCGATGGTGATGCGGGACACGGCGGGGTCGTGGGTGGTGCCCACGGCAAGGGACTCGATGTTGTAGCCCTTGCCGGAGAACAGCCGCGCCACCCGGGACAGCACGCCCGCTTCGTTGTCCACCAGCACCGCCAGGGTGTGCCGCGTGATAGAAGTGTTCATAACCGTCCCTCCCCTCAGTCCACCATGAAGTCGGTGATGTCGCTGCCGCCGCCCACCATGGGCCGCACCATCTCGTCGATGTTGATGGCGCAGTCGATCACCGTGGCCTGGCCGCTGGTCAGCGCGTCCTTCAGCGCCGATTCGAAGTCCGCCGCGTTGGTCACCCGCCGGCCCGTCAGCCCGTAGGCCTCCGCCAGCTTCACGAAGTCCGGCCCCCGGTCCAGCGTGGTCTGGGAGTGGCGGCCCCCGCAGGTCAGCGTCTGCCACTGGCGCACCATGCCCAGCGCGCCGTTGTTGAAGATCACCGTCACGATGGGCAGCTTGTAGTGCTCCGCCGTGGCCAGCTCGTTGCAGTTCATGCGGAAGCTGCCGTCGCCGGTGATGAGTATGACCACCTTGTCGGGATTGCCCGTCTGGGCCCCGATGGCCGCGCCCAGGCCGAAGCCCATGGTGCCGAAGCCGCCGGAGGTCACGAGCTGGCCGGAATACTCGAAGTGCAGATGCTGTATGGCCCACATCTGGTGCTGGCCCACGTCGGTGGCGTAGATGGCGTCGCGGGGCGCGTTGCGGGCGATGGCGTCCAGCACCTGCACCGGCGTCATGCGGTCCGCCGCGGGCTCGTACTCGGTCTGGGTCTTGAAGGAGAACACGTAGTCCTTCCAGGCCGCGTGGTCCTGCTGCTCCAGGCGCTCGTTGAGCAGCTGGAGCACCCGCCGGGCGTCGCCGATGATGTGGTGGTCGGTATCCACGTTCTTGTTGATCTCGCTTCGGTCGATGTCGATCTGCACGATCTTCGCGCCCCGGGCGAAGCTGGAGGGCTTGAGCGCCACGCGGTCCGAGAACCGGCAGCCCACGGCGATCAGCAGGTCGCAGGCGTCCACGGCCATGTTGCTGGCCTGGCTGCCGTGCATGCCCACCAGCCCGGTGGCCAGCCGGTGCAGCCCGCGAAAGCCGCCCGCGCCCATCACCGTGATGCCCACGGGGGCGTCCATGCGGTTGGCGAGCTCCTCAAACTCCCAGTTGGCCCGGCTGCGCACCACGCCGCCGCCGCAGATCAGAAGCGGCTTTTCGGATTGGCGGATCATCTCCGAGAGCCGGTCGATGTCCTGGTAGTCCGGCTCCGGGGCGCGGAAGTTCTGGCTGGAGCGCTTCATCAGCTGGGCCAGGTGGCCCTTCTTGCCGTGCTCGGCGCGCATCAGCGGCTCGTACTCGCCCACGGCCTGTGTGACGTCCCGCGGGATGTCGATCAGCACCGGCCCCGGGCGGCCCGAGCGCGCGATGGCGAAGGCCTCCCGCACGGTGTTCGCCAGCTCCTCCACCGAGCGCACCAGGTAGTTGCACTTGGTGATGGGCATGGTGACGCCGGTGATGTCCACCTCCTGGAAGGAATCCTTGCCCAGCAGCGGCAGGCGCACGTTGCAGGTGATGCACACGATGGGCGACGAATCCATGTAGGCCGTGGCGATGCCGGTGACCAGGTTCGTGGCCCCCGGCCCGGAGGTGGCGAAGCATACCCCCACCTGGCCCGTGGTGCGGGCGTAGCCGTCCGCCGCGTGGCAGGCCCCCTGCTCGTGGGCGGTCAGTATGTGGCGGATGCCGGGGTAGTCCAGCAGCGCGTCGTACACGTTGATGATCGTGCCGCCCGGGTAGCCGAAGACCGTGTCCACCCCCTGCTCCATCAGGCATTCCATCAGGATCGCCGCGCCCGTCTTTCGCATGGTACTTCCTCCTTGCGTCTGCTCCATACATTATCTAATTTGACAATATAGCATAGCGGCCCGTCAAAGTCAAGTAAAGGGCCGCCCGGCTTGCGCCGAACGGCCCATGGGTTCACTCAATCAGGCGATCTGATTACTGCAGCGCGCCGGCCTTCACGTGGATCTCGCGGAGCTCGGCCACGTTGTCGATGGTGTAGAGGGGGTTGCCGACGTCGGTGTCGATCTGGGTCTCCTCGCCGGTGAGCAGCTTGTGGGAGGTATCCAGCAGCAGCTCGGCCAGCTCATAGGCGTTCTGCAGGCAGGTGGCGGTCATGCGGCCTTCCTCGATCAGCAGGCAGGCCTCGGCGGTGCCGTCCACGCCGAAGGAGAGCACGTCCTTGTAGTCGGGGTTGTCCTTGATGACCTCAAGGGCGCCGGCGCACATGTTGTCGTTCATGGAGGCGATCAGGCCGATGGGCTTCTCATTGGCGGTCACCCAGTCCTCCATCAGGGCCATGGCCTCGTCCTTGTTCCAGTTGGCATAGTCGTCGCCCACGATGGTGACGTCGGGCCTCTTGTCGAAGAACTCAGCCTTCCAGGCCTTCAGACGCTCGTCGGCGTGGAAGTTGCCGGCGGGGCCGCGCAGGATGACGGCCGTGGCGCCCTCGGGCACCTTGTCCAGCGCGTAGCGGGCGTTGACGGCAGCCTGCTCGTAGGGATCGGCGTCAACGGAGGAAGCGCCCTCGATGCCGTCGATGCGGGCATTGGTGGTGATGCAGATGATGCCCGCCGCGACGACCTTCTCGGCGTAGGGCCTCTGGGCCTCGCCGTTGTTGGGCTGGATGATGATGCAGTCGTACTTGTTGGTGATGGCGTTCTCAATCAGCGAGTTCTCGGTCTCGTCGTTGGCCTGGCCGTCGAAGATGTCCACGGTGATGTCGGGATACTTCTCGGCCTCTTCCTTCACGGCGTTGGCGAGCCACGCGGCGAAGGAGTCCGCCTGCGCGCGGGCGATGTAGGCCACGCGGTACTCCTCGGCAAACGCCACCGAGAACAGGCTCAGGGTCAGCACCAGAATGAGCGCCAGGGACAGGAACTTCTTCATAGAAACAACCTCCTTACTATATTTCAGCGGATTGCCTTCCGCCGAATTTCTCACTTCTTCGCCGCCTTGTCCTCGATGTTGCCCATCTTCTTGCGGGTGCGGCGGGACTTGGCGTAGATGTCGTAGATGACCGCCAGGGCGATGATCGCGCCCTTGATGATCTGCTGCAGATAGGAGTTGACGCTGGTGAGGTTCATGATGTTGTTCAAAAAGCCCACGATGAATGCGCCGATGATGGTACCGCCCGCGGTGCCGATGCCGCCGGTGAAGGACGTGCCGCCGATGATGGCGGTGGTCAGCGCCTCGGTCTCATAGCCGATGCAGCCGTTGGGCAGGCCCGCGTTGACGCGGGACATGAACAGCACCGCCGCCATGCCGACCATCACGCCGTTGACCAGGTAGGCCGCGGTCTTGACCTTGTTGACCGCGATGCCCGAGGCGTTGGCCGCGGCCTCGTTGCCGCCGATGGCGTACAGCGAGCGGCCGAAGCGGGTGTCGCTGAGTATGTACCGGGTGACCAGGAAGAAGAAGATCATGAACAGTATCGGGATGGGGATGATCCACACCGAGCCCTGGCCCAGCACCGTGTAGTTGCCGATCTGGTAGACGTTCTGTCCGGCGGTGAGCAGCAGCGCCGCGCCGCGGGCCATGGTCTGCATCGCCAGGGTGACGATGAACGCCGGGGCCTTGAAGGTGGTCACCATCAGAGCGTTGAGCGCATTGCAGAACATGGCGATGGCGATGGCCACCAGTATGGACACCAGCATCGCCCCCGTGCCCTCGCCCATGGCCTTGTAGCACATGACCGACAGCGTGCCCGCAAAGGCCATCACCGAGCCGCTGGACAGATCCAGCAGGCCGGAGATGATCAGTATCGTCTCACCGAAGGCCAGTATGGTCGTCACCGAGATCTGCCTGGAGATGTTGGTCAGGTTGCCCCAGGTCAGGAAGTTGCTGTTGAGCAACGAACAGATGACGAACAGCACCACCAGCACCAGAAAAATCGCGTATTTGCTCTTGATCGTTTCCCAGAGATTCGCCTTGCTCTGCTTTGCCTGCATACGCCAACCCTCTCCTTAATTATTCAATCGGTAATCAGCCCCGGTCCGTGCCGATGGCATAGTGCATGATCTGCTCCGCGGAGAAGTCCTGCCGCCGGAGCTCGCCGGTGATCCTGCCCTGGCTCAAAACGTAGATCCTGTCGCACATGCCCAGCAGCTCCGGAAGCTCCGAGGACACCATCAACAGCGCCTTGCCCTTGCGGGCCAGATCGATCATCAGCTTGTAGATCTCAAACTTCGCGCCGACGTCGATGCCGCGGGTGGGCTCGTCCATCAGCAGTATGTCCGGGTCGACCTCCATCCACTTGGCCAGCACCACCTTCTGCTGGTTGCCGCCGGAGAGCGCCTCCACGGTGGTCTCCAGCGTGGGCGTCTTGACGTTCATGCTGCGGCACTGCTCGGTGACCGCGTCGCGCTCCTCCTTGCGGTGCAGCCGGCCCTTGTAGATGAACTTTTTGAGGTTCGCCAGGGAGACGTTCTCCATGACGGACCGTATCGGGATCAGGCCGTAGCGCCGCCGGTCCTCCGAGAGCATCACCAGCCCGTCGGCGATGTTCTGCTTGACGCTCAGGTGCTCCCGGCGCTTGCCCTTGATGGTGATCTCGCCGGTATCGTAGGGGTCCAGCCCGAACAGCGCCCGCACCACCTCGGTGCGCCCCGCGCCCATCAGCCCGGCGAAGCCCACGATCTCGCCCGCGCGGATGTTGAAGCTGACGTCGTTGAACACCCCCTGCGCGGTCAGGTGCTTCACGTCCAGCAGCACGTCGCCCTTGGGCACGTCCTCCCAGGGATACTTATTCTCCATCCGGCGGCCCACCATCAGGGCGATGGTCTCGTCCACGTCCAGCTCCGAGGCCGGGCGGCTGTCCACCATGGTGCCGTCGCGCAGCACCGTGATGTCGTCGGCGATGCGGAAGATCTCGTCCATCTTGTGGGAGATGTAGATGATGCTCGCGCCCCGCTCCTTGAGGGTGCGGATCATCTCAAACAGCTTTTCGATCTCCTTGTCCGTGATGGCGGAGGTGGGCTCGTCCATGATGACGATCTGCGGATTGTTGGAGACGGCCTTGATGATCTCCAGCATCTGTATGTCCGACACCGACAGGTTCTTGAGCTGCTCGTAGGGGGAGTAGTGCAGCCCCTCCCGCTCCATCAGCGCCTGCGTGCGCCGGTACATCTCCGGGTGATCCACGCGATGGTACTTGTCCAGCGGCCAGCGGCCCAGGAAGATGTTCTCCGCCACGGTCATCTCGGGCACGAAGCTCAATTCCTGGAAGATCATTGAGATGCCCAGGCTGCGGGCGTGGATGGGGTTGTCGATCTTCACCGGCTTGCCGTCGAGCAATATCTCGCCCTCGTCCGGCGTGTAGATGCCGTTGATGATCTTCATCAGCGTGGATTTACCGGCGCCGTTCTCGCCGCAGAGCACGTGCGTCGTGCCCTTGCGGACCTTGAAGGAAACGTGATCGAGCGCCTTGACGCCCGGAAATGATTTGGAAATGTTCCTCAATTCCAGCTTGATATCCGTCTGCACCGAATCCCCTCCAAATCACATGTATTCGCCCTGCGTCCGCAGTTACAGTCCGCGCCATATACATCATTCACATTTGGATTTTACAATATTTCAAACAATTTGTCAATCCTTTCAATTCTCATTTTATGATTTTGTCCGATCGGTTTTCGCCTTTCCTCCTTTTGTTAATGATTTTGTCATTATAAACGCCAAGCAAAGCGCGATAACGCACAATCCGGCGCAGGCGAGGAACACGTTCTGCCGCCCCAGTCCCCCGGCCAGCAGCCCGCCCGCCAGGTTGCCGAAGGCCCGGGCGACGCCAAAGCTGACGACGGCCAGCAGCATCTGCCCGGAGGCCTGCAATGCCTCGGGCACCGAGCGGCTGACGTACTTGGCCATGCACACGCTCATGACGATGAACCCCCAGCCGTGCAGCACCTGGCTCGCCATGACCACATACACGCTGCCGCTCAAGCCCAGCAGCAGCCAGCGCAGCGCCAGGGTCGCCGCGGAGAGATACATCAGCCGCCACGCGCCCCAGCGGTCGAACAACTTATCCGACATCAGCAGAAAGGGCGCCTCGCTGCACGCCGATATGAAGTAGCAAAGCCCCAGCCGCGCCGCGGTGCCGCCCTCGAGGGACACGAAGTGGGGCGAGAAGAACGTGTAGAAGTAGCCCATGGTGATCTGCACCGGGGCCATGAAGGCCAGCAGGGCCATGAGCTCCCGCTGCCTGAACAGCTCGGAAAACCGCATCCGCCGCTCCGCGGACTGGCCCCCGGCGACCCGTGGCAGCGCCAGCGTGGACAGCGCCGTCAGCAGGCACAGCGCGGCGGCGTAGACCGGCACCGTCAGCGCACGGCTCGGGGCGTCCAGCAGCCGCCCGAACGCCACCCCCGCCAGCGCGAAGGCCATGCCGCCCGCCAGCCGGAGGGGGCCGAAGGGCCGCCCGCGCCGGTCGAGTTCCTTTAATATGATGGAATCCCCCATGGGCTGGAGCGACGTGTAGAAGCAGGCAAACGCGCACGCCAGCAGCAGAAGCGGCACGAAGCCCACAAACCACCGGTACGCGAACACCGACGCCGCCGAGGCCGCCGCCAGCGCCCCCAGCAGGAGCCTGCGGTCCTTTACGCGGTCGCCCAGCGTGCCCCAGACCGGCTGGAAGGCCATGCTCGCCAGCGCCACCGCCGCGTTGATCGCGCCGATCTGCCCCGAGGTGAACCGCAGGCCCGTGTAAAACAGGCTCATGTAGCTCTGGACCATGCAGTTGGTTACGTAGTAGGCTATCAGGAAGAGCGGCAGGGGGATCAGTCCTTTCTTTGAAAAAAGGGAACAGGGAAGAGGAAACAGGGAACAGGAAATGCTGCTGCCGCGTTCAGATAAAAGGTTTGTTCATCCGGCGGCAGCCACTATTCCTTTTCCCTTTTCCCTGTTCCCTGTTCCCTCCTTATTATCCCATCGTTCCCCGTTTTCACACATTATTTTTCCAACTCTCCCTCATCCGGTTGCATACTTGGGAAAAATAGGTTAAAATAAGGGGAGATTGTCTACACGAAGGAATGAACGCCATGATACGCCTGATCGCCACGGATCTGGACGACACGCTGCTGAACGCTAAAAGCGACATCAACCCGCGGGTGATGGACGCGGTGCGCGCCGCAATGGCGGCGGGCTGCGGGGTATCGCTGTCCAGCGGGCGCATGCTGGAGGCCATGGTGCCGCTGGCGGAGCGCATCGGGGTGAACGCGCCGATGCTCCTGTTCAACGGCGCGATGGCCTACGATCACCGCACCGGGGAGACGATATTCGCCGACCGCATCCCCTTTGAGACGGCGCTGGCGATCGCCCGGCTGTGCGAGGGCATGGGGTACTACATCCAGGCCTACCCGGGGCGGAACTACTACTGCAAAAAGGTCACCGAATACACCCGCCGCTACGCCGCCGCCGTCCATGTGGAGCCCGTCGCCGTGGGCATGCCGTTGTCCGAGTGGATGGAGGCCCACCCGTCGGACATGCAGAAGCTGCTCTTGATCGACACCCCCGAGGGTGCCACCCGCGCCCAGGCGGCGCTCCGGGAGGCGTTTCCCCGCGGCGCGAGCTTTTTAAAGTCCAAGGCGTACTTTGTCGAGATCGCCCCGGAGGGCGTGGACAAGGGCAAGTCGCTCATGCGGCTCTCGACGCACCTGGGGCTTGCCCGGGACGAGGTGATGGCCTTCGGCGACGGGCAGAACGACGTGCCCATGATCGCCGCGGCGGGCGTCGGCGTGGCCATGGAAAACGGCTGCCCCGAGGCCAGGGCCGCGGCGGACATCATCGCGCCGTCGAACCTCGAGGACGGCGTGGCGGCGGTGATCGAGCGATATCTGAGCGAAGGGAAGATAGGAGGGGATTTTGTCAAAACCCTGGGGCTGACCCGGGTGCTGGCCCCGGACGGCAAGACGCTGCCCATCGAGGTCAGCAACACCACCCGCCCGGGCATACAGTTCTCGGGCTACTGGGATTTCTTTCCCTACGAGCGCCCGCAGCTTCTGGGCAAGGTGGAGATGACCTACCTGTCCTCGCTGCACGAGGACACCCGCCGGGAGCGGCTGGCGAAGTACTTCAGCTATCCGCTGCCCTGCGTGATCATCTGCCGGGGCTATCCCTGCTTCGACGACATGCTGGTCATGGCGGCGGCGCACCACATCCCCATCTACTCCTCCGACAAGGAGACCGTGCAGCTGGAGCTGGACCTGATCGCCTATCTGCGCAACGCCCTGGCCCCCCGGGAGACCCGCCACGGCGTGCTGGTGAACGTGTTCGGCACGGGGCTGATGATCACCGGCAACAGCGGCGTGGGCAAGAGCGAGGCGGCGCTGGAGCTCATCAAGCGCGGCCACCAGCTCGTGGCGGACGACGTGGTGGACATCCGCCGCGTGGACGAGGACCGGCTCATCGGCGAGAGCCCCGAGCTGGTGCGGCACTTCATGGAGATCCGCGGCGTGGGCATCATCGACATCTCCACCATGTACGGCGTGGGCGCGATCATGCGCTCCAAGACCATCAACATGGTGGTGCACCTGGAGCTTTGGCAGGCCGGCAAGGAGTACGACCGGCTGGGCATGACCGACAACTACATCGACATATTGGGCGTCAAGCTGCCCTACCTGCTCTTGCCCATCCATCCCGGCCGCAACCTGGCCGTGGTGCTGGAGGTGGCCGCCCGCAACCAGCGGCTCAAGGCCATGGGCTATAACGCCGCCAACGAGCTCACCCGCCGCCATATGGAGAAGTTCCAGCGCGAGGCGGAGGAGATTTGATATGAAAGGAGATATACAGCTATGATCTACATCGGCATTGACGTCGGCGGCATGTCCATCAAGGCGGGCGTCGTGGACAATCAGGGCGAAATCCTCTTCAAGCACAGCTGCCCCACGGGGGTGGAGCGCGGCTACGGCGCGGTGATCCGCGACATCGCGGAGCTGGGCATCTCGGCGGTCGAGAAGAGCGGCCACACCATGGACGAGGTGAAGGCCATCGGCATCGGCATCCCGGGCATCATGGACCAGCGCACGGGCATCGTGCCCTTCTGCACCAACCTGGCCTGGCACGATGTGCCGATCATCGAGGAGATGAAGAAGTACACCGACGTGCCCGTGTACGTGGACAATGACGCCACCGTCGCCGGGCTGGCGGAGTCCATCAAGGGCGTGTCCGCGGGCACCCGGTCCAGCGTGTTCATCACGCTGGGCACCGGCGTGGGCGGCGGCGTGGTGATCAACGGCAGGGTGTTCTCCGGCTCCCACGGCGTGGCCACAGAGATCGGCCACATGGTCACCGTGGACGGCGGCGAGCTTTGCTCCTGCGGCAAGCGCGGCTGCTGGGAGCGCTACGCCAGCGCCACCGCGCTCATCCGCGAGGGCCGCAAGCTGTGCGCTGAAAAGCCCGAATGCGCCCTGATGAAGGCCGTGGAAAACGATATCACGAAGATCACCGCCAAGGATGTCATCGACCTGGCCCGGGACGGCGACCCCGACTGCGCCGAGCTGTTCGACAGCTACGTGCACCACCTGGCCGTGGGCCTCGCCAACCTCATCAACGTCTACGACCCCGAGGTGTTCGTGCTCGGCGGCGGCGTGTCCCACGCGGGCGAGTTCCTGCTCAACGCCGTGCGCGCCAAGCTGCCCCAGTACGTGTTCTTCAAGACCATGCCCTACGCCCGCGTGGAGCTGGCCACCCTCACCAACGACGCCGGGATCATCGGCGCGGCGATGCTGGGGCGGTAATCCCGGGGGGACTCCGTCCCCCCGGACCCCCCTGCCAAAGGGGATGATCCCCTTTGGAATCCCCAGTCGCGGGGGCTCTGCCCCCGCACCCCCGCCAAGGGGCAGTGCCCCTTTGGAAACCCCGATCGCGGGGGCTCCGCCCCCGCACCCCCGCCGGACGCTCCGCGTCCGGC
>CADASI010000084.1 GCA_902790525.1 uncultured Eubacteriales bacterium | reverse complement strand
GTAGCGGCAGTGCGTAAAAGTCAAGGGAAAGCAACGCAGAAATGCAGTCAAAGACGCCGAAAATGCGCTTCAGGCATTTTAGAAACACACTCTAATTCCCAATTCCTGATTTTTCATATATAGGCGCAGCCCAGCCGCCGCGCCCCGGTGCATTTTTCAAGATAGTATCCCTCCAGCGCGCTGACGGTGACCTGGCGCTTGGAGGACGAGGCGTGCACGAACATGTTCCCGCCCATGTAGAAGCCCACGTGGTCGCTGGGGTCCGAGTCGCGCACGGTGTCGAAGCACAGCATGTCCCCCGGCAACAGCGCATGAAGCGCCACCGGACGCCCGAGGTGGTACAGCTCCTTCGCCGCGTGGGGCAGCGCCGGCAGGCCCTCCCGCGCCGCGGCGAACAGCACCAGGCCCGAGCAGTCGAACCGGTCCGGCCCCGCGGTGTTGAACACGTAGGGCTGACCCAGGTGCTCAAGCGCCGTCATCACCATGCGCTCCCCCTGGGTCAGGCCGGTGAACAGCAGCGTGATGAGCGTCAGGCACGCCGCCAGGCGGCGGGTGACGCAGTGGATCAACAGGGCTTTTCTGCGCATAGGCGTCTCCTTGGTATCTATCCGGCGCGGAAACTAGAGTGTGTTTCTAAATGCCGGGAGATGCAGTTTCGAGCTTTCCGCAGGCTTAGTGGGGCTAAGTCAAGGGAAATCAACGCAGAAATGCAGCCAAAGACGCCGAAAATGCGCTTCAGGCATTTTAGAAACACACTCTACTTCCCCGCCAGCGACTTGCGGTACTTCTCGCTCTCCCAGTTGGCGATGAACTGCTTGGCCTTCTCGCCCAGCGTGGACAGGGTGTAGCCGCTCGCTTCGATGTTTTTGACGATGAACACGATGGCGCACAGCGTCTCGGCGATGACCTGCGCCTTGGCCGCGGGCATGTTGAAGGTCACCGCGCCGGTCACGGGGTTGGCCACGGCCATGCCCTCCGCGGGCGCGCCCTCGCCGAAGGCGAAGCTGCCGGTCAAAAACACCAGTTGGTCGGGGTAGAGCGGGGACTCCAGCAGGAACTTTTCGGTGAACGCGCCGGACTTCAACGCCTCGGTCAGGTACGGGCACACCGCTTCGCACAGCCCGCCGCCCAGGTCCCTGACGGACACCGCCGGGAAGCAGCCGTTTTCAAGCCCGAAGGCCCGGGCGATGCGGTCGTTGACGTCGGTGTGGATGCGCACGCATGCGTCGGGGTCGTCGGCATGGGCGATCAGGCCGTGGTTCTGCATGAATATGGCGGCGGGACGGCGGCCCGTCTCGGCCTCCACGCGCTTCAATTCGTCGCGGATGGAGAACGTCAGCCGCGCGCCGGGATCGACGTAGGGCACCCAGCCCCAGGTGTAGTCCGCGCCCTCGAGGGCCTTCCTTGCGATCTCGGGCAGCTCCTTCGAGCAGGTGCACAGGTTGGCGTACACGCTGTGGCTGTGGGCCACGTAGGTGTCCAGTATGGAGTGGAAGCCCGCCTCGACGGACGGCCGAAGCGCCGGCAGGCCCTCGATCACCCGGGTGTTGGCCTTCGCCTGGTCGCTGCCGGCCTTCTCCACGTCCTCAAGCCCGGCGGGATCCGCGCCATAGTAGAATTTGCGCAGCGCCTCGTAGTCCAACACGGCGTAGGCCCTGTCGGGCCGGATGTCCTTTAAACAGTAGCCCGACGCCTTGATGGCCATCAGCCCTCCCGAGAGCTTGGCCGAGGTATTGCCGCCGCCGCCCTGCACGTAGTCGGCCCGCGCGCCCACCTCGGTGGAGACCCGGGTGAAATTTTCAAGCGCTTTGGCGTTGTCTTCAAAGAAATTGCCCATGTCTTTCATCCCTCCGTCGTTCATCCTTGCGATCATGAAGTGTATCTTCTTGCCCTGTTGCGCGTAGAGCATTTCGTGTTCGCTGATATAGTTGGGTTCAAAGCCCGAGGCGTGCAGGTCGTCGGTTGCGTAGGTGACCTCGAACCCCGCCTCCCGGAAGTAGCGCTTCGAGGCCGTGAAGAGCGCGTCGTCGTCGGTCTTGAACCAGATCTCGCCGCCGGGCTTCATGAACGCCCGGTACTGGTTGAGCTGCCGCGGATGCGTCAGCCGCCGCTTGTGGTGCTTGGCCCGCTCGTCCCAGGGGTTGGGGAAGCTGATGTAGATGCGCCCGATGCCGTCCTCGGCGTTGAAGGTGTCGTGGATCATCATGGCGTCCACGGCGGAGAACACGATGTTGTCGATCGGCGCATCGCCGTAGGCCGCGCGGACGTTGCGCACCGACACGGCCAGCACGTGCCGCACCTCGTCGATGGCGATGTAGTTGATCTCCGGATGCTCCCGCGCCATCTTCGCCGTGGCGACGCCCTTGCCGCAGCCGATCTCCAGGTGCACGGGCTGGTCCTTCTTGAAGAACGCCCGCCACCGGCCGATGTGGGTGGAGGGCCGGTCGATCATGAAGGGGCAGGCCGCCAGCTCGATCTCCGTCCAGGGCTTCCTGCGCATCCTCATGGATCGTCGTCCGCCTTCGGGACCACGGGATTGACCGGCGCGGCGGGATCGTCCGGGTCGCCGTAGGGCATGCCCTTGGCGATCTTTTCGGCGTCCTCCGCCCGCCTCTTCATCACGTGGATCCAGTATAAAAGCCCGATGCCGCCCAGGGTGGACGCCACCCACAGGTCGATGCCCAGCCGGGCGTTGCCCATGAACATCGCCACCAGCCCCACCACATACAGTATGACGATCAGCAGGCTCAGCGCCGTGCGGATGAAACTCCTGTTCATAATTCAAACCTCCGTAACGTTGTGATATTCTATAAAAGAGGCGCTTTTCCCTGCCGAAAACGAAAATTTTCCTTGAAAGGCGGGGCAAATGGGGCTATACTGGTTCTGTATGAAAGGGGTGACGGCCCATGCTGCCCATCGCGGAATACGAGGCGCGGTTCAGTAAGCTCCTGGCGGCGCTGGACGACCTCGCCGACGGCGAGGACATGGAGGAGCTCAACGCCGAGTTCGAGGACGCGCTGTTCATGCTGTCCCAGATCGACCCCCGTGCCGACGACGCCCCCGAGGAGTTCATGGACGCCATGGACGAGTTCGACGCCCTCCGCGCTGATTACGCCCGCATACCAAGCGCCCGCGAGGTTGCGGAGAGGTTGGGGATGCTGATCGGAATGGCGCGGGGAAATGAGGAATTAGGAATTAGGAGTTAGGAATTGAATTGCCCTCTGCCGCGTTGAGCGAACATCATAGACAGCGCACACTATAATTCCTAATTCCTCATTCCTAATTCCTAATTATACGGGGAGGTTTCCCATGATACTGATCACCGGCGGGAGCTATCAGGGCAAGCTAAGCTACGCGAAGGCGCGATTCGGGTTGACAGACGCGGACATCTGCCTGGGCGGGGTAGACTTTGACAAAAAGTGCCTGGCTTATGTGGAGCGCTACGCGCTGGAGGCGGTCCGGGCGGGGGAAGAGCCCGCGGACATCTTCCGGGAGAACATCGACGCGCTTCGGGACCGCATCGTCATCACCACGGACATCTCCGGCGGCGTCGTGCCCATGGACCCGGTGCTGCGCGCCTGGCGGGAGGCCTGCGGACGCATGAACAGCACCCTGGCGTCCCAGTCGGACGAGGTCTGGCGGCTGTTCTGCGGCATCCCCCAGAGGCTCAAATGAACGCGCTCCATCTGATCCGGCACAGCCTGACCGAGGCCAACGCCCTGAGGCTCTACGGCGGCAGCACCGACAGCCCGCTCACGGCGGAGGGCCGCAAGATCGCACTGGAGCGGCGGGGCGTCGTACCCGCCTGCGGCCTGTACGTGTCAAGCGGCATGCGCCGCGCCGACGAGACGCTTCGACTGATGACGGGCCGGGAAGCCGATCTCACGCTGCCCGGGCTTCGGGAGATGGACTTCGGCGCGTTCGAGATGCGCTCCTATGCGCAGTTGAAGGACGACCCCGACTACATCCGATGGATCGAAGATCAGACGGGCACGGTGCGCTGCCCCGGCGGGGAAAATCTGAACGCCTTCAGAGCGCGGGTGCTTGCGGACGGCGCGCGGCTCATCGCGCTTGCGGAGAAAACCGCCTGCGCGGTGTGCCACGGCGGGGTGATCGTCAACCTGATGCAGGCGTGGTTCCCGGGGGAGGCGCGCAACTTCTACCAGTGGCAGCCCGGGCCCTGCGGCGGGTACAGAATCGACGTGGCCGACGGACGGCCCGCAGGCTTTCAGGAGGTTTGAGCATGAAGATCGGACAATTCCAGGTCTACACCGGCAACGGCAAGGGCAAGACCACCGCCGCCCTCGGACTGGCGCTTCGGGCCAGCGGCGCGGGGATGCGGGTGTATTTCTGCCAGTTTATCAAGGATCAGCCGTACAGCGAGATCAAAGCACTGGGCATGCTGCCCAACGTAACCGTCCGGCAGTTCGGCACCGGCAAGGGCATACTCACCTACCGCGAAAAGGAGGACGCCGACGTCGCCTGCGCCCGCGCGGGCTATGAGGCGCTGACCGACGCGCTGACCTCCGGGAACTACGACGTGGTGATCGCCGACGAGATCAACTGCGCCCTGATGTGCGGCCTGCTCAGTGAGACGGACCTGCTTCGCCTCGCCGAGCTGCGGCCCGAGGGCACCGAGCTGGTGTTCACCGGACGCGGCGCCACCGACGCCATACTCCGCCGCGCCGACCTCGCCACCGAGATGCGCTTGATCAAGCACTATTATCAGGAAAAAAAGCTGCCCGCGCGCAAGGGCATCGAGCTGTAAGCCCGTCCGCGCAAAACAAACAGGGACCGCGATTCTGTCGCGGTCCCTGTCTGTCTGCCCAAACTACTTCGTCACCTTCGTCGGCGGCTGGCAGAAGGGGCAGGCCTTATAGCCCCAATCCCTGGCGTATTGCAGGGTGATCTTGGTGCCCTTCTTCATGCCCGTCTTGGAGCACTTGGAGGACTTGTGGTAGTAGTAATACTGCTTGCCCGTGAGATCGACGTACACCTTGGTGTTGCCGGGGGCGGAGTACTTGGTCTGGGAGGCCACCGCCTTGCTGTACGCGATGGCGCTCTTGGTGGAGATGCCGGTGCCCAGCTTCTGCGCCGCGGCCACGGCCTTGCTGATGTTCTTGGCCTCCTTGTTGCTCAGGGTGATGCCCACGGTCTTGCCCTTGGCGCAGGTGGGGCACAGCTTCTTGCCCATCGCCCTGGCCTTGGCCAGCGTGCCCGCCTGGGCTCCCGAGCCGGCGTGCATCTTGTAGTAGTGGTAGTACCGGTCGCCGGAGGAGGAGTAGACCTTCTTGCTGGCGGAGGCCATGCACTTCGGGCACGGCTTCTTGCCGTAGTTCATGGCGGTCTCCAGCGTCACGCGGGAGGGGTTCTTCATGTCCGAGCAGCCCCGCCTGGAGTGGTAGTACTTGCCGCCCGCGGTGGTGTACACCTTGATGCCGCTGGTGCCGGACTTGTAGCTGGCCACGCGGGAGAGGCGCTTGGTCTTGGTGACGCAGTACGGGCAGGGATCATAGCCGTAGCCCAGCGCGGAGGCCAGGGTGCCGCTCTTGGCGCCGGAGCCCGCGTGGGTCCTGCTGTAATGGTAATACCTGCCGCCCCGCGTGGCGTACACCGTGCGCCGCGCCGTGGAGCAGCACACCGGGCAGGCGTGCTTGCCGTAGTTCATCGCCTGCTCCAGGGTGATGCGGCTGGCGTGGGTCATGCCGGAGCAGTTCTTCCGGCGGTGGTAGTACTTGCCGTCGGCCCGGGCGTAGACCTTGATGCCCGACTTGCCGCTCTTGTAGGTGTGGCTGTTCTTGAGCTTCTTCGCCGCGGCCTTGATGGACTCCACGGTCTTGCTGCTGGCCTTCTTCGCCGAGGATTTCGACGATGCGCCGCTCTTCTTTCCGATGCAGTACTTGCAGGCCGTCTGGTTGAGCATCAGCGCCTGGGCCAGCGTCCGCGCCTCGCCGTTTTTCATGCCGGATTCCTTGCAGGCCGGGGCGGAGTGGTAGTTCTTGCCCTCCTTGGTGGAGTACACCTTGCGGTTGGCCGCGCCCGCGCAGGTGGGGCACGCCTTCTTGCCGGCGTCGATGGCCTGCTTGAGTGTGATGCGGCTGGCATTCTTCATGCCGGAGCAGTTGCTGGTCAGGTGGTAGTAGGCGCCCGCCTGGGTGGCGTACACGTAGGTGTTGCCCGCCGTGGCGGTGGCCGCCGCGGAGGTGGTGGACGCCACGCCCGTGGACAGCGTGCCGGTGGCGCCGGTCTCGCTCCAGCAGCGCGGGCAGCGCTTGTAGCCCGCGGCGATGGCCTGGGCCATGGTGCCGCTGGAGGCGTTGCTCATGCCGGAGCAGGTGGCGTAGCTGTGGTAGTAGGTGCCGCCCTCCTTGGCGTACACCACGGTGTTGGACGCGGAGGCGCACACCGGGCAGGGCGCGCGCTTCTGCAGCAGCATGCTCTTGAGGGTGTAGCGCTGGGCGTCCTTCATGCCGGAGCAGTACTGGTCGGTGTGGTAGTACTGGCCCTTGGGCGTGCCGTAGACGTAGGTGTCCAGCGAGTTCTCCTCGGCCTGCTTGGCCAGCTGGCTCGCGGTGGGCAGCGCGCCGTTCTTGATGCACACGTCGCAGCGCTTCTTGCCCATGACCATGGCCTCGGCCAGCGTGACCTCCATGGCGTTGGTCATACCGGAGCAGGCCTTGTCCAGATGGTACTTCTCGCCGTTCTTGGTGCAGTACACATCGCTGCCCGCCGCCTTGCAGCAGGTGGGGCAGGCTTCCTTGCCGGCCAGCAGGGCGTTCTTCAGGGAGTTGCGGCTCGCGCCGGTCATGCCGGAGCAGGTACTGGTCATGTGGTAGTACTTGCCCTTCTTGGTGTAGTAGACGTTGATGTTGCTGCGGTCCCGGGTGGAGGAGGTGATGAACTTCACCGACCCGGACTTCAGGCTCTGCGCGGTCTTGAGGATGCACACCGGGCAGGGCGTCTTGCCTGCGCGCTCAGCCGCCTCCTTGGTGTAGGTGGTGGCGTCGGTCATGCCCTGGCAGGTGCGGTCCACGTGGTAGTAGGTGCCGCCGCGGGTGGCGTAGTAGGTGGTGGTGTCGCCGTCCGTCGCCGCGCCGATACACACCGGGCAGGCGGACTGCTTGCGGTTGTTTTCCGCCACGTCCTTGGGCACGCGGGAGACCGACACGCCCTTGTCGATGTTGGTACAGTCGCTCTTGCTGTGGTAGTACAATCCGGTAGCCGGGCTGTACACGTAGGCCGAGCTGCTGGCCGCGCCGGAGGCGCCGGAGCTGGTCAGCGGCGTGGGCGAGGGCGCCACGGCGGCCTCGTCGCTGCCATCGTCGCCGCTGTCGTCCGCCTCGTCGCCGGTCTCGTCGCCGGCCTTGTCGCCGGTCTCGTCACCGCCCAGGTTGTCCACCGTCAGGTCAAGGTCGGAGCCGGACGAGCCGTCCAGGTTGAGCGCCGAGACCGTGGCGGAGGGGGCCAGTGTGATGGTGGCGTCGGTGGGGTTGTCGCTTGAGCCGCCGAACAGGTTGTGGAACAACAGTATCAGCGCCACGATGAACCAGATGGCCGACACCGCGCTGATGGCGTAGCGTATGGGCTTATCAAACCGGTTCCTGCGCCACAGCAGGTAGATGCCCAGCGGCGGGAACAGGAACAGAAGCAGGAAGGTGACCCAGTCGTTCTCGTCCACATACCGCATCAGCGGGCTCTCGCTGGCGTAGTAGCCCTCCTCGCCGTAGCCGTCGCCGGCGTCCTCGTCGGAATAGCGGTCGTCGTAGCCGTCGGAATCGTCGTAGCCCTCGCCGCCCTCGTCGTAGGTCTCGTCGTCGTAGCCGTCGTCATAGCCGTCGTCGTAGCTCTCGCCGGCGTCCGCGTCGTCATAGCCGTCGTCGTAGCCGGGATCGTCGTCGTAGCCGTCCCCGTTATCGTCGTAGCCGTCGTCATACCTATCGTCGTAGCCGTCGTCAAAGCCGGGATCGTCGGCGTAGTCCTGGCCGTCGTCGTCATAGCCGTCGTCGTAGCCGGGATCCGCATTGCTGTCGTCGGCGTAGTCGGCGTCGTAGTCCTCGCCCTCGTAGCCGGTGTAGTTCTCCTCATTATCCGCATCGCCCGCCTTGGGCTTTCCGGCAAACAGCCGATGGATCTCGCCCTCGCCCCAGCGGTAGGCCAGACCCTGCTTCGACAGATTGAATTTCAATTTTCCAATCGCATGTGTTGCCATATTTTTACCACCTTATATCTCCGCGTCCGCCAGGCGCGGCGGACGGCTTTACGGGCAGCGCGGGCTGCCATTACAAACCTATGATACTTGATGCCATTACAAGCATACAACATCTATTGGGCAATGTCAATCGGTTAGAGCACAAAAAGTGAAATTTTGTCATAATTTAATGCAACAGTTTCGTAATATATCGAAATATTATCGCAAAAAATATGCCGAAAGATCACATTCTTCCATTGCCTGTGAATTTCGATTGTGTTATAATATATCCATAATTTTGCGGAATCATTACGGGATTATTGGAGGTAGTGTTATGTCAAAACAGGTAAGAGGCCTGCGGGTCGGCAATTACCGCATCACGCCGCTGGGCCTGATTACACTGGCGATACTCTTACTTATTTTAATAGGCGTGGTGGTGATGGTGGTGTTCAACCCCTTCGGCGGGATGGACAACCCCTTCGTGAAGGAAACGCCCACGCCGACAATCGACCCGGCCAGCGTGACGCCCACGCCCTCGCCGTCGCCGTCGCCCTCCCCCACGCCGGAGCCTGAGCCGAAGACCGCCAGGATCCGCTCGCTGGGCGAGATCGCCATGCAGCTCAACCTGCTCAAATCCGTGGCCAACGGCAACGACTTCGATTTCAGCGAAATGTTCAGCTACGTCAGCGAGATCATGGGCAACGCGGACTACACCGTGGCCGACGTGGAGGGCACCCTGGGCGGCGTCGCGGGCGTCAAGGGCAACCTGTCCGAGATGATCACCCCGCCCTCGCTTATCGACACGCTGAAGGAGTGCGGCGTGGACATGCTGACGCTGGCCAACGACCACGCCCTGGACGGCGGCGCGGACGAGCTGAAGGCCACCATGCAGAACCTGCAGGACGCCGACATGGCCTACATCGGCGCGGCGGCCTCCGCCGAGGAAAAGAAAACCCCGGTCATCGTGGAGATCAACGGCATCAAGGTGGCCTTCCTGGCCTACACCGAGGACCTCGGCGGCAAGGAAAAGGAAGCGTCCAAGAGCCTTTTGAACGCCGTGAACCTGGTCACCAAGTCCAACGCCAGCGCCGACGTCAAGGCCGCCCGGGCCGCGGGCGCGGACGTGATCGTGTGCTACGTCAGCTGGGGCAAGATGCTCAAGCGCGATATCACCGCCAACCAGAAGACCATCATGAAGGTGCTGGTCAAGGCGGGCGTGGACGTGATCATCGGCTACGGCCCCCACTGCGTGCAGCCCGCCGCGTGGGTGGACGGCCCGAAGGACGCCGAGGGCAACGTGCACCGCACGCTGATCATGTGCTCCACCGGCAACTTCCTGTCCGACCAGCGGGACCAGTACTTCGACTCCGGCGTGATATTTGAGTTCACCATCCAGGAGACCGGCCCGGCCACCGGCAAGTACACCATCACCGCGCCGACCTACATCCCAACCTACGTCTGGCGCGCGCAGGGCGAGGGCGACAACTACGCCTACCACACCCTGGCCGTGGGCCAGTGGCGCGAGGACCAGCCCGAAAACATGGCCTACACCGATGTCACCCGCATGCGCGGCGTGTGGTCCGAGATCCAGAATATCATGGGGACCGACGTGGCCACCATCGCGGCGGAATAAAAGCAAAACGAGCCTGCCCCGCGCCGTAATGCGCGGGGTTTGTCTGTTTATACTCTGCACTCTGAGGTACGCCCTATGTTATCACAATCCCTCCTCGCCTGGTACGACCAAAACCGCCGCGACCTGCCCTGGCGCGGCGTTAGCGACCCCTACCGGATCTGGCTTTCGGAGATCATGCTGCAGCAAACACAGGCCGAGACGGTAAAGGGCTACTACGCCCGCTTCCTGGCCCGCTTCCCCACGGTGGAGGCGCTCGCCGCCGCCGGGGAGGACGAGGTGCTCAAGCTGTGGGAGGGCCTGGGCTACTACGCCCGCGCCCGCAACCTGCACGCGGCGGCGAAGGCCGTGGCGGCGTCGGGCGGGGTCTTCCCCGCGGACGCGGCGAGGCTTCGGAGGCTGCCCGGCGTCGGGCCCTACGCGGCCAACGCCATCGCCTCCATCGCCTACGGGGAGGTCGCCCCGGCGCTGGACGGCAACCAGGCGCGGGTGCTCTCCCGGCTGCTGGCCTGGGAGGAGCCGCTCAGGACCCCCTTCGACCTGCTCTCCCCCGCCCTCGAACTGATCTCGAGGGACCGCCCCGGCGACTACAACCAGGCGCTGATGGACCTGGGGGCCATGATCTGCACGCCCAAGCAGCCGGACTGCGACCGCTGCCCGGTCATGCCGTGGTGCCGCGCCTGTCAGGCAGACGCCGCCCTCGACTACCCTCGCAAGGTCGCGCCCGTCGCGAAAAAGCAGCAGGACTGGACGATCCTGCTGATCACCTGCGGCGGCAGGACGCTGGTGCGCCGCCGTCCCGCGGGGCTCCTGGGGGGCCTCTATGAATTTGTCGCGCTGGAGGGGCACCCCGACCGCGACGCGCTGCCCGCCCGCCTCGGGGAAAAGGGCTTTGCGGGGGTGGAGATCCTGGAGCCCCTGCCCGACGCGAAGCACGTTTTCACCCATCTCGTCTGGCGCATGCGGGGCTGGCGCGCCGTCTGCGCGGCCTATCCCCCGGATTACGCCCCCGCCGACGACCTCGACGCCCTCGCCTTCCCCAGCGCGCTGAGAACCTACCGCGCCGCCGCGCTGAAGCCTTCCCCTTGAGGCAACTTCGAAAAACCCTGTTTTCGCAAGCATTGCCTCGAAAAGAAACCTTGTTTTACAGGGTTTTCCGAAGTAATGTATGCGGCAAAGTGAGGTTTTTCGAGGTCCCCTTGAGGGAGGTGGCAGCATCCTTTGATGCTGACGGATGAGGTGGTTGTCCCGCAAGATTCCATGAAAAGCCCTCTCTCTTTTCTAATGATTCTCTAATCCGTTTTTCTTGCCATTTCATGTTCGTGGGTTATACTGTGTCCATCAAATCGAACGGAGGACAAAAACATGTCGCAGTATGAAATGGTTGAAAAGCTCTCTGAGAAGTGCAATGTGACCCTGGAGAAGGCCAGGGATACCCTGGAGGTCAGCGACTGGAACATGCTCACGGCGACGCACCTGCTGGAGCAGGAGCAGTTCCGCAAAATGCAGGAGCTCAACGAGGTCGCCTCGGACTGCGGGGGCATGGCGGTGCAGTACGCGACCGAGGAGGAAGCCGCCACGGAGGAGATCGCACTCGACGCCGAAGCCGCCGCGACGGAGGAAACCGCCTTCGACGCCGCGACTGACGACACCGCGCGCGTCGAAGCCCCGAAGCGCCGCCGGGGCCACAAGGGCCTGAAGCGCGTCATCCGCCAGGTCGTGGCCTTCGGCAACCGCAACCGCTTCGTGGTGCGGCGCGGCGACGCGGCCATGATGCAGCTGCCGGTGACGGTGCTCGCGCTGCTTCTGCTGTGCGCCTTCTGGGTGTGCGTGCCGCTTCTGGTGATCGGCCTGTTCGCGGGCTGCCGCTACAGCTTCGACGGCAGGGAGCTCGGCCGGAGGGACATCAACGGCGCCCTCGACAAGGCCGCCGGCGTCGCCGAGCAGGTGAAGAAGGCCGTCGCCCAGGCTTGATGAGAGCATACGATTCCCGCCCGGCACGGGTGCCGGGCGGGAGTTTTACTGCAATGTTAAATCAAAAATCCCCTGTAACGAAACGCGGACGTCGCCGTCCAACCCATGGAATATGACATCCGAGGGAGGAAACAACCATGACGCAGGCCAGAATGACGGAAATGCTCTCCCAGACCATATGCGTAAGCCCGGAGGCGGCGCAGGCCGCCCTGGAGGCGCGGGACTGGAACGTGCCGGAGGCGGCGCGGCTTCTGCAGCGGGAGCAGTCGCGCGCGCGGGTGGCCGCGAAGGCCGTCCGGCGCGACGGCGGGTGGAAGCTCTTCTTCGACCGCCTGACGGGCCGCGGCGACACGGCGGTGCTGTCGGGACTTGCGCATGAATGAAGAGATCATTTCAAAAAGGACGCGCCACGGCGCGTCCGCGGACGCCCCATGGGGCGTCCCTACGTTGGGTTCGCGGTATCGGGAACAGTGTTCTGTCATGCATGCGTGAGCCGTGGCGATGCTGTAGCGCATCCTTGCCCCGGCGACGCCGGCATGGTATAATGATTCCATGAATATAAACGGATAGACCGGAAGGGGCTTTGCCATGCGCTATAAGGTCATACTCTTCGACAACGACGACACGCTGATGGACTTCCAGGCGGGGAACCGCATCGCGGTGAACCGGCTGATGGATGAGCTGGGCTATCATGACCCCGACCGCTACGATCAATACGAGGCGGTCAACCTCGAGTGCTGGGCGGAGCTGGAGCAGGGGCGGCTCACCCAGGGCCAGCTTCGGCAGGAGCGCTTCATCCGCTTCTTTGAACGTTACCCCGTGCCGGGGGACCCTGTCCGGGCGGCGGAGCGCTTCGTGACGCTGCTGGGCGAGCAGAGCATACTGCTGCCCCACGCGCTGGACGTGGTGCGGGAAATTGCCGCGGCGCTGCCGGTGGTGATCGTCACCAACGGCATCACCTCCGTCCAGAAAAGCCGCTTCGCCCGCTCGCCGCTAATGCGGTACGTCTCCGACGTGGTGATCTCCGAGGAGGTAGGCGCGTCGAAGCCCCGGCCCGAGCTCTTCCTGCTGGCGCTTTCGCGGCAGGGCGTCGAACCCGGCGACGCGCTGATGATCGGCGACGGCGTCGGCAGCGACATCCGCGGCGCGAACAACGCCCACATCGACGCCTGCTGGCTCAATACAAACGGCAGGGCGCTGCCCGACGACATCCACGCGGAGTATGAGATCTCCGATATCCGCGAGTGCGTCGGGATCGCCCTGCAACCGTGAACGAAGTGATTATTGGTATTCGGCCACGCTGATCCACTTTTCAAGCAGCGCGCGCTCGGATTCGATGTGCTTGGTCATCTGCGCGGCGGCCACCACGGGCATCCAGGTCTGCACGTACTGTATGGCCATGTCGGCCTTCTTGCAGAACAGCCTCAAATACCTCTCCGCAAGCTCCGGCGCGTCCAGCGAGAAGCGCAGGTAGGTGATGGCGGCGTCCGCCCCGGCGTTGCCCGCGCTGGCGTGGGCCCAGTCCAGCACGCAGTAGCTGCCGTCCTCCTTGATGATGATGTTGGAGGGCACCAGGTCGCCGTGGCACAGCTTGGAGTGCTGGGCCATGCCGTGGATGCGCTGCAGCAGCTCGTAGCGGGTGGAGGCGTCGATGGCGGTGAGCGTCTTGATAGCGTCCTCCATCTTCACCCGGGTGTTGCGCAGGTTCCGCACGCGGTAGCTGCCCACCTCGAGCTGCACGTCCACCAGCTTTTCAAGGTACTCGTCCGCCTTTTCGGGATGCGCCTTCATCAGCGCCTCCAGCGTCTGGCCGGCCACGTACTCGGTGGCGATGGCCCAGCCGCCGTGCACGGGATTGACCCCCAGCAGCTTGGGCACCGGCACGCCGGCGTCCTCCACGCAGGCGTGGATGTAGGCCTCGTTGAACACGTTGGACTTGGGATGGGAGGCGGTGAACTCCTTGACGATCACGTTCCCTTCCCGATAGACGGTCTTATAGGATTTCTCCTCCAAAATGATCCTGTCTGCCACTTTGATCCCATCCTTTCGTCAGATCTTCCCGGCCTCGCGGGTGTCCTTGCCGTAGTAGGCCAGCAGGTAGAGCTGTTTGATCTCGTCCATCAGCGGGTAGCGGGGGTTCGCGCCGGTGCACTGGTCGTTGAAGGCGTTCTCGGTCATCTCGTCCAGCGTGGCGAGGAAGTCCTCCTCCTTCACGCCGAAATCCCTGATCGAAGCCGGGATGCCGATGGTCTTTTTGAGTTCCTCCAGCTTGTCGATCAGCATGTCGAACGTCTCATGGTCGTCCTTGCCAACCAGGCCGTTGTAGCGCGCCACGTCGCAGTAGCGCTGGAGGGCGTGCGGGTACTCGTACTGCGGGAAGGTGCCCATCTTGGTGGGGACCTCGCTGGCGTTGTAGCGCATCACGTAGGTGAGGATCAGCGCGTTGGCCACGCCGTGGGGGATGTGGTGGTACGCGCCCAGCTTGTGCGCCATGGAGTGGTTGACGCCCAGGAAGGCGTTGGCGAACGCCTCGCCGGCCAGCGTGGAGGCCAGCGCCATGTGCTCGCGGGCCTTCGGGGCCTTCGCGCCCAGGTTGTAGGCGTCCGGCAGGTAGTCGAACGCCAGCTTGGTGGCCTGCAGGGCCAGTCCGTCGGTCATGTCGGAGGCCATCACGGACACATACGCCTCCAGCGCGTGGGTCATCACGTCGATGCCCGAGGCGCTGGTCAGCCCCTTGGGCTGGTTCATCATGTTGTCGGCGTCGACGATGGCCATGTCGGGCATCAGCTCGTAGTCGGCCAGCGGCCACTTGGTGCCGGTGGTCGCGTCGGTGATGATGGCGAACGGCGTCACCTCGCTGCCGGTGCCGGAGGAGGTGGGAATGGCCACGAAGTACGCCTTTTTGCCCATCTCGGGATAGGTGTAGATGCGCTTGCGGATATCCATGAAGTCCATGGCCATGTCCTCGAAGTTGGCGTCCGGGTGCTCGTACATCACCCACATGATCTTGGCCGCGTCCATGGCGGAGCCGCCGCCCAGCGCGATGATCACGTCCGGCTCGAAGGCGCACATCTGCTTGACACCCTCCTGCGCGCACTGGAGCGTCGGGTCGGGCGCCACGTCCCAGAAGCAGGTGTGCTGTATGCCCATGGCGTTGAGCTTGTCCTCGATGGGCTTCACATAGCCGTTCTTGTAGAGGAACGTATCGGTGACGATGAACGCCTTTTTCTTGTGCATCACCGTGCCCAGCTCGTCCAGGGCCACGGGCATGCAGCCCCGCTTGAAGTACACCTTCTCAGGCAGTCTCAGCCACAGCATGTTCTCTCTCCTCTCCGCCACCGTCTTGATGTTCAGCAGGTCCATGGCCCCCACGTTGTGGGACACGGAGTTGCCGCCCCAGGAGCCGCAGCCCAGCGTCAGCGAGGGCGTGAGGCGGAAGTTGTAGATGTCGCCGATGCCGCCGTGGGAGGACGGGGTGTTCACCACGATGCGGCAGGCGTGCATGCGCGCGGCGTGCGCGGCCATCTTCTCCTTCTCGGTGGTGGCGATGTACAGCGACGCCGTGTGGCCGGGGCCGCCGTCCATCAAAAGCTGCTCGGACATGTCCAGTGCCTGCTCGAAGGTGTCGGCCTTGTACATGGCCAGCACGGGCGAGAGCTTCTCGTGCGCGAAGGGCTCGGAGATGTCGGTGGAGGTGACCTCGCCGATCAGTATCTTCGTCTTCTCGGGCACCTCGACCCCCGCCATCTGCGCGATCTTATACGCGCTCTGGCCGACGATCTTCGCGTTCACGCCGCCGTTGATGATCACGGTGCTGCCGACCTTCTTGATCTCCTCCCCCTTGAGGAAGTAGCAGCCGCGGCGCTCAAACTCGGCACGAACCTCGTCGTAGACGTCCGCAAGCGCGGTCACGGACTGCTCCGAGGCGCAGATCATGCCGTTGTCGAAGGTCTTGGAGTGTATGATGGAATTGACGGCCAGCCGGATGTCCGCCGTGCTGTCGATGATCACGGGCACGTTGCCCGCGCCCACGCCCAGCGCCGGCTTGCCGGAGGAGTACGCCGCGCGCACCATGCCGGGACCGCCGGTGGCGAGTATGATGTCGGCCTCCTTCATGACCCGGTTGGTGAGCTCCAGCGAGGGCACGTCGATCCAGCCGATGATGTCCTCCGGCGCGCCCGCCGCCACCGCCGCCTCGTAGACGATCCGCGCGGCCTCGATGGTGGAATTCTTGGCCCGGGGATGGGGGCTGATGATGATGGCGTTGCGGGTCTTCAGGCACAGAAGCGTCTTGAAGATCGCCGTGGAGGTGGGGTTGGTGGTCGGGATGACCGCCGCCACCAGGCCGATGGGCTCGGCGATCTTTTTGATGCCGAAGGCCTGATCCTCCTCGATCACGCCGCAGGTCTGGGTTCTGCGATAGGTGTTGTAGATGTACTCCGCCGCGTAGTGGTTCTTGATGACCTTGTCCTCCACCACGCCCATGCCGGTCTCCGCCACCGCCATCTTGGCCAGCGGGATCCTGGCCTTGTTCGCGGCCATCGCCGCGGCGCGGAAGATTTCGTCCACCTGCGCCTGCGTGTAGGTGGCAAACCTGCGCTGCGCCGCCCGCATGACGGCCAGTCGCGCCTCGAGCTCCTCAATCGTCGCCACATGCGCTATCGTTTTCTCCATAGTTTACGCACATCCTTCCTGTCAGGGCGTCGCCCCCGACGTTTACACTGTCATTATAGGCGATTGACGCTGTTGAATACAATATGTTGGCTGTTAATTTTTTCATGGACGGCTACTATTGATCTACCGTGGGACATGACCGGGCTGTCTCAAAATGCATATGGATTCATGAAACCTGCGTAGGGGCGCCGATGCGGCGCCCGCCCGGGTACGAAATGCAACGTACTTCATGGGTGGGCGGCGTATCGCCGCCCCTACGGCATGCACACATCTGAATGATTATGCGTTTTGAGACAGCCCCGTCTTTCACGTCATCCCCAACCGCAGGGCGGTCAGTTGCTCTTGTACTCCTGGGCGGTGTTTGCCCACAGGCCGAAGTCCTCGATCAGCAGCGGCCTGGCGTAGTAGTAGCCCTGGAAGCTCTCCACGTGGAAGCGCATGAGGATGTCCCGCATGCCCTCCGTCTCGATGCCCTCGACGCAGACCTTCGCGCCGAATATGAAGGCGAGGTCGGCGATGCTGCGTATGAGCTGCCGGTCGATGTCGTTTTTCTCGATGCGCCTGACGAAGCTGCGGTCGATCTTGATGATGTCGAAGGGGATCTCCTTGAGGATGCCGATGGAGGAGAACCCGGTGCCGAAGTCGTCCAGCGCCACCAGCACGCCCCGGGACTTGAGGTTGATGATCACGTTTTTCAGAAGCTCGAGATCCAGCAGGCGGCAGCGCTCCGTGACCTCAAAGCACAGATGCTCCGGCGGGTACTCCAGCTCATTGAGTATGCGCAGCACCATATCCACGAAGTCCGGCTTCTCGATCTGCGTGTAGGACAGATTGACGTTGACGACAAACCCGGGATTCGTGCTCAGGATGCGCCGCGCCGACAGTATGGCCTCGCGTATGATCCACTCCCCGAGCTCCGGGAACAGCGGGTCCGACTCCAGAAGCGGTATGAACAGGTCCGGCGGCACCATGCCGTACTGGTCGTTCTTCCAGCGCAGCAGCGCCTCCGCGCCGATGAGCTTTTCGGTCTTCGCGTCCACCACCGGCTGGTAGAGCAGGTAGAACCCCTCGTAGCCGCGCATGATGGAGGCGCGTATGGCGTGCAGCTTCTCCAGCCGCTGGTGGTTTTCCTCGTTTAAATCGTTCTGGAACTCCACCAGGTTGCCCTGCTGGCGGTACTTGGATTCCTCGTTGGCAAAGTTCAGGCAGGCGTAGACCGTCTGGGAATCCACGTCGAAGCGGTCCACCCGCAGCGCGCCGCAGTGCAGGTCCAGCAGTATTTTCCGCTTGTCCACCTGGAAGCTCTCGTGGAGGAACGCGCGGAAGCGGTTGTAGTGCTCCTGCATCTCCGCGATGGAGAGCGTGTTGGTGATCACCGCGAACTTCGTGCCGTCGATGCGATAGGTGTGGCCGGTGTTCCCCACCGTCTCAAACACCTTTCTGGCATAGCGCTGCAGCACGCGGTTGCCGAAGTGGTAGCCGTACATCTCGTTGATCTCGGAAAACCGGCTGATGCCGAACAACACCACGTTGAACTCGGTGTTCCGCTTGATGCAGCCGTCCAGGTCCTCGAAGAAGCCGTACTGGTTGCGAAGCCCCGTCAGCGCGTCGATGTGCCCCTGCACGCCGTGGTTGCGTATGGTGCCGGCGAAGTAGTCCGGCTCGCCGTTGAGGTCGCGGATCACCACGCCGCGGCAGGTGCACACCTCGTACTCCCCGGACACCCGCATGGCGCGGTACTGCATGTCGTGGCCCGCGGCGTCGCCGGAGAAGATCTCGTCGATGCCCTTGTGGTAGGCCGCGCGGTCCTCCGGGTGGATGCGGTTTTCCCAGATGTCCCCCGCGCCGTACATGTACTCGGAGGGCAGGCCGAAGGTGTCCACCGCGCTCTTGGACCAGCGGGAGAAGTCGTACTTCATGTCGCACAGGTACACGTAGGTGCCGTCCGAGACCACCTCGAAGGACTTGAACAGGCCGTCCAGCAGCAGGCGCCGCTCCTCGGTGATGATCCGTATGTTCGCCTTCTCCTTGTAGGTGTGGCTCTCCTGCAACAGCTTCTCGCGCTTGAGCCGTGCCTTTTCATCGTACATCTGGTTGTCGGCGCGGTTGAAAACGTCCTCGACGGAGCGGTCCTTGTACGGCTGGTACTCCGCCAGGCCGGAGGCGATCACCGGGCCCTCGCCGATGCGTATGTTCTCCTCCGCCTGCCGCTTGAGTCCGGAGATCAGGCTCTCCCGGTTGGCGTAATCCTGGCCCCGGAGCACCGCGACAAACTCGTCCCCGCCGATGCGGAACACGGGACTGTGGTGGAACACCCGGCACACCAGCCTGCACGCGGCCCGGATGTAGTCGTCGCCCGCCTTGTGGCCCTCGGTGTCGTTGATGTGCTTTAAGCCGTTGATGTCGCAGACCACGATGCCGAAGGGGTCGCCCCCCGCCTCCAGCTGCCGCCCGAGCTCCTTTTCCATCTCGTGGTAGGCCGTCTTGTTCTTGGTGCCCGTCAGCTCGTCCCGCCGGGCCATCTCGTTGGCCATGGAGAGCGCCGCCAGGTGCTCCTTCTCCCGGCGCACGTCCTCCTCGCGGTTCTCGACGCAGATGATGAAGTGGCTGTGGTCGGAGGAGTAGGTCACCGTCATGCGGGTGTACTGGGCCTTTCCGCCGTCGACGACCATGCGGTAGTCCTCGGTCAGCTGCCGCCGGTTCTCGAGCTGGGAGATCAGGTGGTCCCGGTCCAGGAAGAGCCGTATGCGGTTGCGGTCCTCGGGATGGATCAGCCGCCCCGCGTTCTTCCACGCGGCCGCGAAGAAGTCCTCCCCCTCCTCCTGGATCTTCAGCTCGCCGGACTTGCGCTTCGCGGAGAGCTCCGCGTACTGGGAGGTCTTGCAGTCGATGTAGTAGATCAGGTCGTAGTGGGAGGCCAGCCGCTCGGCGATCTGCGTGAAGGTGACGTTCTTCTTCTGGTCCTCCTTCATGGCGAGCCCGGCCTGCACCTCCGCGTCGATATTCTCGATGCACACGATGATGTGCCTGCCGTCCCTGGCCATGATCTCCGTGTGCCGGATGTGCCTGACCTGCCCGTTCACCACCAGCCGCCACGCCATCGAAAAGGAGCTGCCGCCCTTTAAGTTGTTCAGCATCACGTCCTTGTAGTGCAGGCGCATCACCTTGTCCTGGTCCTCGGGATGCACGAACTTGCGGATGCTCCTGCGGCTCTCGACGAAGAAGTCGTTGCCGGTGGCGGGCACGTTCAGCTTTTTGTACTCGTCCGTGGAGGAGATCTCGACGTAGGTGTTGGTGTCGATGTCGATGTAGTACAGCGTGTCGTACTGCTCGGTGAGGCTGGTGGTGATCTGGTCGTAGAGCTCCTTCTGCCGCTCGATCTCCCGCTCGTTTTCCCGCTGCCGGTACTCCGCGTCGATGTTCATGACGCCCAGCACGAAGTAGTCCGCGTCGTTCTCCAGGCCGCGAATGAGCCTGAGGGCGTGCCACACGGGCGCGCCGTCGATCATCAGGCGGTACTCGACGCGCTGCATCGTCCCCTTTCTCATGCTGCTGAGGAGTTTGTCCTTCCGGATCTCGTCCAGGAAGATGTGCTGATCCCCGGGGTAGATCACCTTTTTGCAGTCCCGTATGATGTCCCTGAAAAAGTCGTCCCCGCCCTTTTCGAGGTTGAGGGCCTGATACCGCGGGTCCACGGAATACCAACAGTACTCGTTGGTCGTCGCGTTGACGTAGTACACGCTGGTATAGTCCACCAGCAGCGCCTGTGCGATCTTCATGAAAATGTTTTCCTGTGTCGTCATAAGCCACCTCGCAGGGTCCTCGGGGATCGGGTTGCCCGTCTCTTTTTTATTACCGCCTGCCGATCATCTGCTCCAGCGTCTCATACAGCCGCTCCGGTTCCACGGGCTTGGAGAGGTGCGCGTTCATGCCCGCCTGGAGGGAGAGCTGCACGTCCTCGTCGAAGGCGTTGGCCGTCATGGCGATGATGGGGATCTCCTTCGCGTCGGGCCGACTGAGCTCGCGGATGGCGCGGGCGGCGACGGGCATCAGCAGCGCCGACAGCAGCGCCAGGCACATGAGAAGCGCCGTGAGCCGCGTCGGGAAAATGCGCCTGGATAAGCTTATATTCAGACCTCCTCGGAAACACTGGCGGGGCGTCAAATCACTTCAAATCATCGTAGTCCTTCTCCAGCACGCCCTCGCAGGTGAAGGCGTCCTTGAAGTCGAAGTCCATCTTGCCCAGCAGGTCCTGTATGTAGAGGGACTGGGTGCCCAGCAGGAAGATGTAGCCGTCCGCGGGCTGCTCGCAGGCGTAGGTCGCGCCGACCACGCCGCTGCCGCCCGTCTCGTTGCGCACCTCCACGGGGACGCCCAGGTATTCCTCCAGCAGCTCGCTCATGGGGCGGATGGTGCTGTCCGCGCCCCCGCCCAGCCCCCAGTGCACACGATGGTGATGCCGCGCTCAAACGTCCATTCCTCGGCGACGGCGGCGGCGCACAGGCCGATGAGCATGATCCCGGCAAGCAGCACGGCAGCGATCCTGTTCATGGGGAACCCCTCCGTTAATTAACCCTGTCTAAACAATACGATTATACATTGTTATTATATATGATTTACCATGAAAAAGCAATATTTTTACGACGCCTGCGCCATGGCGCGCTTTGACGACGGCTACTTTGTGACCTCAAACCACGCCGGGTCGATCTCGTCAAAGAGGTTGGCGTACTGCACGTACCGGTATTTTTGGATCAGCGGGTCGTCCGCCACCTCCGCCACGCTGGCATAGAGGTTGCCCGCGCTGTCCATCACGCCCTGGGACGTGACGACCGGGTACTTCTCATGCACCTCCCCAAGCAAACGCACGTAGGGCGGCAGCGGGAAGTTGCCGCGCTCCAGTATGAGCCAGGGCAGGAAGTTGGCGCTGATTTGCGCGTCGTGTTGTTCCGGGGTGTCGTAGTTCGTCCAGACGAAGAACTTCGCCTTGTAGTAATCGAGGCTGCCGCGGGTGTCGGTATAGATCTCCTCCATCGCGACGCCCGGCAGGCCGGGCTGATGGTCGCCGAAGAATACGATCATGGTCGGCTCGTCGCTGTCGCGGCAGGTCTCCACCAGCTGCTTCACCGCGTCGTCGGAGGCCTTGACCAGCGACAGGTAGATCTGGGTATCCATATAGAGCCCGCCGCCGTTTTCCGCCACGGAGTCGGCCTTCTCCACGTTCTGCCAGCGCTCATAGGGCGAATGGTTCTGCATGGTGACGTCGAACAGGAAGCGGGGCGAGCCCCGGTTTTCGGCGTCCACGGCCTCGATATAGCGGTAGTCGTTCACGTCGGCTGGGAGGTCGTGGAGATCCACCACTTCCCCGAAGGCGTTGAAATCCTCAATGCTGTGGAAGGCGTCAAAGCCCAGGTTCGGATAGGCCATGTCGCGGTTCCAGTTGTCGGCCTCGTTGGGATGGAACGCCTCGGCCAGGTAGCCCATATCGCGGAAGTAGGCCGCCAGCGAAAACAGCGGCTTTGTCACGTTCTCCGTGAACGGATAGGCCCCGACGCCGAGGAACGCCAGCGTGTTGCCGGTCAGCGCCTCAAACTCCGTGTTGCAGGTGCCGCCGCCGAAGACGCCCACGTACACGCTGCCCTCCGCGGTGTTCTCGCGCAGGCTGTCGATGAAGGGCATGACGTCGATCTTCGGGTCGAGCCCCACGGTGCGCAGGTCGGAAAACGCCTCGTTCATCACCATGATGATCCGGGTGGGGCGGACGCCTTCGACGGCCTCCGGCGCCTGCGCCCGGTATTCGTCGAGATAAGTGTCGACCTGCGCGCGGGAATAGCCCTCCGGCGCGTGGACGCTGGAGTTGAACGCGCTCTTGAGATAGGTCAGCAGCATGCCCTCCTCGTGGAAGCTCCGCATCAGCGTGGCGTCCCAGGCGAAGGTCTCCAGCGAGCGGAAGGTCTCCGTGTTCACGCCGATGAAGAACAGCGCCCCGGCCGCGGCGAGCGCGATCCCCCGCCTGAGCAGCCGCTTCCCGAGCGGCGGCTTCTCCGCCGGCTTCGAGCGCTTCCACAGCCTTACGAGCACGATGCCGTAGGCCAGCGCCACGGCGACGCCCGCGACCATCCGCCAGTCGGGGATGAACGAATACCGGCCCATGACGTCCTCCGCCGTGCCGATGGCCTTGAGGTCGGCGGGCATGATGGGCTTGCCGCGCAGGGGGATGACGAAATAGTTTGCGATATACCAAAACGTGGTGAACGCCATGACGAGCACCGTGCCGAGAAACGGCAGCGTCAGGGCGTTCAGGGCAAGCGCCGCCGCGAACAGCAGAAGCCAGTTCAGCAGGAAGTTGGCGTACCGCATATAGGCCAGGCTACCGCAGAAGAAGCAGCCCGCCAGCAGGGTCACCGCGACGCAGGCCGCGCTCATCAGCGGGAGCCGCACGACGGGAAAGCGGTCCATGACGAGGGCAAACAGCACGGCGAGCAGTATCGCCGCGACCAGTATGGCCGCCCCGTAGGCGATCCAGAACCACGGCGGCACAAAGTCAAAGGAAAAGAGTATGTTCGTGTCCTCATTGGGGTTGATCACGTCCACGTGCAGCCTGCCGTCCCGCGCCGTCAGCGTGTAGTTTGGGGCTTCTACGACCGTGCCGTCCTCGAAGAGGTCGCCCAGGTCGGTGTGCGTCAGGCGGATGCCGCGGATGTACGAATCGATCTCCAGAAGATCAAATTCGGAGACGTCCGAGATGTCGAGGTTCAGTCCGCCGACGTCGTAATACGTGCCCCGGAGGGTGGCGGTCTTGAGCGCGCTGCCGAAGTAGAAGGTGGTTTTGTTGGGCATGGTGCGGCCGTCCAGCTGCGAGCCGTAGGACGTGCAGATCCCCTCGCCGACCACGTTGTCCACCTTCAAAAGGATATCGTAGTGGACGGGAAAGTACCCGAAGAATACCATGACAAATACCAGCGGCAATGTCACCATGAGGGCCGGCAGTGTCTTTTTCAGTCGCGTTCGCATGGCGGTTCTCCTGTCACTGTAAGCGTCTTTTGTGATAGGGTCGGCGTGCCGTTTGTCCCGGCGCGGCCGTGATATACTGTCATTATAGCATCCCCGCGGAGGGCCGCCCACAAACCCGACGTTAAATTCGCATTAAACCGCGCCACAGAGAACTGTTTTACCGATACGGACATCAAGGAGGACTGCCCATGCGCTTTCTTCACATCGCGGATCTTCATCTGGGCAGGCAGATGAACGACCTGTCCCTGCTGCCGGACCAGGCGGACATACTGGATCAGATCGTCTCCATCGCGGAAGCGGAGCGGGTCGACGCCGTGCTGGTCGCCGGGGACGTGTACCAGCGCTCCTCCCCGCAGGCGGAGGCCATGGCGCTGTTCGACGCCTTCGTGTCGCGGCTGGCGGCGCTTGGGAAAAGGGTGTTCGTCATCAGCGGCAACCACGATTCCGCGCTGCGCATCTCCTACTTCGCCTTGCTCATCAGGCCCTCCGGGGTGTACGTGACGGAGGCGTTCGACGGGAAGCTTCAATGCGTCGCGCTGGAGGACGGCATCGTCGTGTGGATGCTGCCGTTTTTGCGGCCCTCGCAGGTGAAGCGCGCGCTGCCGGAGGCGAAGATCGCCACCTACCAGGACGCCGTGGAGGCGGTGCTCCGGCAGGCGGACGTCGACCCTGAGAAGCTGAACATACTGCTCTGCCACCAGTTCATCACCGGCTGCGAGACCTCCGATTCCGAGGAGCGCGCCGTGGGCGGGCTGGACGACATCGCCGCCAAGGTGTTCGACGCCTTCGACTACGTCGCCCTCGGGCACATCCACAAGCCCCAGCGGGTGCTCCGGGACACCCTGCGCTACGCCGGTTCGCCGCTCAAGTACTCCTTTTCCGAGGTCGATCACAAAAAGAGCGTGGCCGTTGTCGACGCGCGCAAAAAAGGCGACATCGCCGTGCGCACCGTGCCGCTTGCGCCGAAGCGCGACGTGCGGCTGGTCGAGGGCATGCTGGACGATCTGATGAAGCTGCCCTACTCCGAGGACTACGTCTGGGCGACGGTGCACGACGAGCTGCCGCCGCCGGACGCGCGGGTGACGCTGAGTGTCAACTTCCCCAACCTGTTGAAGTTCTCCGTCGTCAACTCCCGGACGAAGGTCGACGTGGACGTGCTGGCCGCCCAGCGCATGGAGAACAAGACCGTCCCCGAGCTGTTCACCGACTTCTACCGCTTGCAGAACAACGATCAGGCCCCGGGCGAGGCCCACATGAAGGTGCTTCAAAAGGTGCTGAGGGAACTGGAGGAAAGAACATGAAGCCATTGAAACTGATCCTCTCCGCCTTCGGCCCGTATGCCGGGGAGACGGAGATAGACTTCACCCGGTTCGGCGAGGACGGCATCTACCTGATCGCCGGGGACACCGGCGCGGGCAAGACCACCATCTTCGACGCCGTCAGCTTCGCCCTCTACGGCGAGGCCTCCGGCGGCAGGGAGCGGCGCAGGAGCAAGTCCTTCCGGTCGGACTACGCCTCCGCCCGGGCGGAGACCTTCGTGGAGCTGACCTTCCGGCACAGGGGCGATACCTGGCGCATCCGGCGCAATCCCGAATACGAGCGCCCCAAGAAGTCCGGCGAGGGCACCACCACCCAGACGGCCGGCGCGAGCCTGACCAACCTGGACACCGGCGAGGTGATCGAGGGCCTGAAGGACGTCGGCGACAGGGTGTACGATCTCCTGGGACTGACGCAGGACCAGTTCACCCAGACGGTGATGATCGCGCAGGGGGACTTTTTAAAAATCCTCAACGCCTCCTCCGACGACCGGCGGGCGCTGTTTCAAAAGCTGTTCAACACCTCGATCTACGCCGATTTACAGTGGAAGCTGAAGGACATGAACGCCGCCTGCTGCAAGGAGAAGGAGGACCTGAGCCGGCGCATCGGCATCGCGGCGGGGAAGATCGACCCGGAGCCCGATTTCCCGGAGCGGGAGGATGTCGAGCGCTACAAGGCCGACGCCAAGTACGCCGATCTGCTCGCGGAGTGCCTGTCGCGCCTGATCGACACGGAGCGCGCCGCCCGCGAGAGGGCGGAACGGGACAAGAAGGAGGCCGGGGCGCAGGCGGACGCCCTCATCGCCGCCGTCGAGCAGGGCCGGGCGGTCAACGCGGATTTCGGCGCGCTGGACAAGGCGGGGGCGGCGCTGGCGGCGCTGGCGGACCGGCAGGCGGAGATGGACGACCTGGCGGAGAGGCTGGACCGGGCGCGCAGGGCGGAGAAGCTCAAGTCGGACGAGGCGCTGCTGTGCGGCAACGCCAACGACATCCAGCGGCAGCAGAAGGCGCTGGACGCGGCGGCGGCGGACGTGGCCTCCGCGGAAGAGGCCCTGCCCGGGGCGGAGGCTCGGCAGCGGGAGGCGGAGGCCCGCGCGCCGGAGGCGGACGCGCTGCTGACGGACGCGCGGAAGCTGTCCGACTGCATCCCGGTGCTGAGGGACCTTGAGAAGCAGCAGAAGAAGCTGGCAAAGCAAAAGCAACAGATGGCGAAGCTGTTGGAGGCGAGCCGGCAGGCCGATCTCGCCTATGCCACGGCCAAGGAGGGCTACTACCGCAGCCAGGCGGGGCTGCTGGCCGCGGAGCTGGAGGATGGAAAGCCCTGCCCGGTGTGCGGCGCGCTGTCCCACCCGCACAAGGCACAGTTGACCGACGACGCCGTCACGAAGGAGGAGATGGAGGCGGCGGACCGGCGCCACCGCGAGGCCGCCGACGCGCTGCACCGCGCGGACAACGATCTGGCCGCCCTCCAGGCCGCGGTGGACGCAGGCGCGGCGCGCCTGCGGGATATGAACGTCGCGGAGGGGGAGACGGAGAAGCATTTGGCAGAGCGCGTCCGCGACATGGAGTCCCGGGCAAAGCAGTGCCGGGACGCCATCGAAGAGTGCCGGAAGGCGTGCAACGATCTGAGGATATCGCTGGAAAAGAGCCAAACCATCGTGGAACAGGGACAGCAACACCTTGCCTCCCTGGCGGAAACAAAGGATCATCTGGAAAGACAGTTCCGGGCGCACCTCGCCGCCGCCGGGTTTGAGGACGCACCGGCGTACCGGCTGGCCAAATTGCCGGAGAGGGACATCCATGGGATCGAAGTGCGGTTGAAGACCTACGGCGAGCAGCGGCAATCGCTGTCCGACCAGACCGCCAATCTCAGTGCAAAGCTGTTCGGGAAGGCGCGCGTCGATCTTTCCGACATGGAGCGGCGGCAGCGGGAATGGAAGACAAAAAAGGCGGCCGCCGAGGCGACGGAGGCCGCGCTGATGAAGAAGCTGGCGCTGCACGAGGACGCGCTTATGGAGATCCGGGACGCCCGCAGGCAGCAGAAGCGGCGGGAGGCGCACTGGGCGGTGGTGCGGGACCTGTACAACTGCTGCGCGGGCATCGCCGGCGGCAACCGTCGGGCGAAGCTGACGTTCGAGGCCTACGTGCAGCAGTACCACTTCAAGCAAGTGGTGGCCGCGGCCAACCGGCGGCTGAGCGTGCTGACCGACGGGCTGTTCACGCTGCGCTGCAAGGAGGAGGCCCGGGACCGTGTGCGCCAGAGCGGCCTGGACCTGGACGTGCTGGACCGCGGCACCGGCCAGTGGCGCGACGTGAGCACGCTGTCCGGCGGCGAGTCGTTCCTGGCCAGCCTGGCGCTGGCGCTGGGGCTTTCAGACGTCGTGCAGGCCCAGAGCGGCGCGATCCGCATGGACGCCATGTTCATCGACGAGGGCTTCGGCACGCTGGACGACAACGCCCTGCGCAACGCCCTGCGGGTGCTCGCCGACCTGGCCGACGGCAAGCGGCTGATCGGCATCATATCGCACGTGCGCGAGCTCGAGGAGCGCATCGAGCAGCAGATCGTCGTGACCAAGACCCCGATGGGATCGAAGATACTGTGATACTGCAAACAAAAAAAGGGTTGTTGCACCGGCAGAAGTGCAGCAACCCTTTAATCTTATCCAGCCTTCGGCAGATACTCCCTCAGCCGCTCGATGGGCACGGGGCGGGAATACTTATAGCCCTGCAAATAGGAGGCGGACATCTCCCGACAGCGCTCCTCGTCCCCGTCGTCCTCCACGCCCTCGTAGAGCACGGAGTACTCCATGTCCCTGAACAGGTGCGCCAGGTTCTCCACGATCTTTTCGGAGCGCCGGTCCGCGCCGCTGGCGATGACCAGGGAGCGGTCGAACTTGATGATGTCGAAGGGCAGCTCCATGATGCGCTCCATGTTGGAATAGCCGGTGCCGAAGTCGTCCAGGTAGAACTTGATGCCCCTGCCGCGCAGCTCCTCGATCTTCTCCTTCATGAGCATGAAGTCCGCCTCGCTGCGAGACTCGGTCAGCTCGATGGCGATCTTGTCGCCAGACACGCGGTTGTCGCCGATGATCCGGTTGATGTCGCCGCAGAAGGCGTCGTCCTTGAGCTCCAGCACCGACACGTTCACGCTGATGCGGCTGATCTGGAAGCGCTCGTCCGTCAGCCGCTTGATCTCCCGGCAGGTCTTGTGCAGTATGATCTCCGTCAGCACGTGTATGAAGCCGTAGTTCTCCGCCAGCGGGATGAACTGGTCCGGGTACACCAGCCCCGTCTCGTCCAGCCTGAGGCGCATCAGGGCCTCCGCCGTGTCGAAGCGGCCGGTCTGGAGGTTGTACACCGGCTGGCAGAAGGCCAGCACCCGCGGGTCGTCCAGATCCCGCTTGTTGTAGATGTCCGTCAACTCCCGCAGGATGTACTCGCTGCGGTTGAAGCGGTCGATGTCCTCCTGGCACGTCCGGTGCACCGCGTTCTCCGGCATGCCCTTCTGGATGCTCTTGATCAGGCTGACGTACTCGTTCTTGCGGCTGATCTCCTCCATGGACTCGCCGATAACGATCTTGTAGGGGATGTGGAAGCGCGCGTACTGTTTGTCGAAGCCCTTCAATATGTTTTCGAACCGGCGCTCGTAGTCCGGGTTGCGGCGCTTCGGGGCGATCAGTACCATGTGGCCGTTGTCGACCTGGAACAGCACGCTGCTTCGGAAGTAATCCCCGGTAAAGCGGCGGATGACCGCCCGCACCTCCGGCGGCAGCTCCTTGCCCTCCTCGTCGTACTCCGGCAGCAGTATGCTCAGGTAGACAAACGCCGCCTTCCGGGCGTACATGTTCCGCACCATGTCCTCCATGGCGTGGATGTCCACCGAGCCCAGGGTCACGTTGTAGGGATTGGAGTGCATGATGTACATCATGGCGATCACGGGGAACACGAAGGTCATGGTGGTCAGGGAGGACTGGTTCAGCGCCACCTGCGTGAACCGCACGATCAGCGAGACGGCCATGGTGCCGTAAAAGCCGTACATGACCCGCCTGTAAAGCAGCTTTCTCGCGCGGTTCATCAGCACCACCAGCACGATTATGAACAGCGTATAGCCGATCAGAAAGAGGTTCGTCCTGTGCAGCACCGTGCCGTCTCGCCCGATGCGGAAGCCCATGCCGGTGGACGTCAGCACGATGTCGATGATTATGATGCCGATGAGCAACACGGAGGATATGACCGCCACGACCCGCGCCTTCCGGTGCTCCAGCCCGGAGACCACGGTGGTGTACAGCGTAAAGAGGAACAGCACGTCCAACAGCAGCGCGTGGTACAGTATGCGCTGCACGTAGATCAGGGGATGGTATATGGGGTTTTGCGCCATCAGGAGGGTGTGGTACGATATGTTGACCATCGCGGCGCAGACCAGCTGGACGATGATGCTCATGAATATGCGGAAGCTGCGGGTGCGGCTGACATAGGACGTCGTCAATAGTATGATCATAACGACGCAGATGGCGATCACCGCCACATCGCCCGATCGCGTGTAGTTGTCGAAGCTCACCTGTGACATGTCAATCCCGCTCTCCTGGTAATGGCATCCCTTCGCGCGCGTCAGGGTATAGGTTATACTTATTGATTATACCACGTTAACGGCATGTTTGTCCAGCCCTAATGATGATCTGCGCACGGCGATTCAGCGGCGCTTCAGGGACGCGCCACGGCGCGTCCGCGGACGCCCCATGGGGCGTCCCTACGTTGGGTTCGCGGTATCGGGAACAGTGTTCTGTCATTCATGCGTGAGCCCTGGCGACGCTTTCGCCCATCTTGCGCGCCGTGTTTTTTCATGCTATACTAATCACAAATGAGACACATGCGGCCCACGCGCAGGAGGTGAACCCGCCATGGTTTCGGTACTCTATCTGGAAATCAACCTCATGGCCGTGCTGCTGGTGCTGTTCATACGCTTCAAGACCCTGGGCATCTCCAAGATGGTCTCCCAGAGGAACTTTTCCAACGCCATCGACGCCCAGGTGGTGTTCTTTCTGTCGGATACCGCGGCGGCGCTGATCGTGCTGGGGGCGCTGCCGTTTTCCCGCTTCGGCCTGATGGCCGCGAAGACCGTGTACTTCTTCAGCACCGCCCTGATGTGCTACTTCTGGTTCATCTACTTCGAGCACCTCCAGGGCTCGGAGTTTGTGAAGCGGCGGCGCTACGTGTGGCTGTCCTCCGCGCTGGTGTGGGCGGAGGGCCTGCTGCTGGTGGTCAACGCATTCACCGGCGTGCTGTTCAGCGTGGACGCGGGCAACGTCTACCGCCGCGGCCCGCTGTTCGCCGTGCAGTACCTGCTGGCCTACGTCTACGTGCTGGCCGCCTCGGGGCACGCGCTGATCGGCGTGCTCACCCACCGGCCGGGCGCGGACCGGAAGACCCTCATCGCGCTGTCGCTGTTCCCGGTGGCCCCCGCCGGGGCGGGCATCGTGCAGTTCCTCTACCCGCAGGTCCCGCTGGCCTGCGCCGCGCTGTCGATGGCCACGCTGATCCTCTACCAGAACTGGCTGGACGCGATGATCGCCGTCGACCCGCTGACCCACCTGAACAACCGCAAGCAGCTCATGTATCACTATGAACAGTGGCAGGCCTCCGCCGACCCGACGCCGCTGTACGTTATGCTGATCGACGCCAACAAGTTCAAGTCGATCAACGACACCTACGGGCACATCCAGGGGGACGCGGCGCTGTGCCGCATCGCCGACGCCCTCCGCCAGTCCTGCGGCGGCCTTGCCCGGCAGGCCAATATCGCCCGGTACGGCGGGGACGAGTTCGTGGTGCTGGTCAGCGCCGAGTCCCCGTCCGTCGTCGACGCGCTGACGGAGCGCATCCACGATACGCTGGCAAGGCTGAACGAAAAGGCCCGCGCGCCCTACGCGCTGAGCGTGAGCGTCGGCGTGGCCACGGCGCGGCGCGGGGAGAGCCTGAAGGACGCCCTCGATGCCGCCGACCGCAGGCTTTACGAGGCGAAGAAAAAAGCATGACAAGCATGACAAAAAGCGCGTCCCGCTGGACGCGCTTTTTTTGTATGCGATATGGGTGCCTTATTCCGCCTGAATGGACGCGATGACAGCGCCCCAAACCAGATCGGCATTCTCTACGGACATGGGCGTGCAGGTCACTTCCAGCGCATAGCCGGCCTCGGTGGTGAAGGTGACGCTCACGCTGTCCTGCTCGGGCATCTTGTAGGTGACGCAGGGGAAGCCGTTCACGGTGCCCGTCTCGACCTCGGTCACGCCGTCCATGGTGGCCAGCTGCTCGGCGTACTGCTCGAGAGTCATACCCTGCACGTCGACATACATCACGGCGACAGCGCCGGACTGATCGTCGGGCATGAAGTAGCCGATGTAACCGTTCGCCTTGTCCTCGTCGGTGAGCTCGGTGGCATTGATGCCGTCGGGCAGCCACATCTTGATGGAGATCTCGTCGAAGGTGTAGAACTGACCGGTCACGCCGCCGGCCTCCAGCGCGGGCTCAATGTCTTCCCAGTTTATCGTGTTGGACTCCTCAGCCAGCGCGACGGTCATCATCAGGCACAGTGCCAGAACGACAGCCAAAAACTTCTTCATGGTGTTTTCTCCTTCCGGGGTTCGCTCCCCACTCGATATTCGGTTGTCTCAACCACGCGACATTATAGCGCAAAACGCTCAAAAAGTCAATCATTTGTCATAGGATTGTTGTAGCATTTCCAGCCTTTTGTGTTACAATCCTGTTGAAACACAGACGCGCCGTACGGAGGGTTTTTTATGAAGAGAAAACTGATTGTGTCCCTGCTGCTCATCGTCGTGCTGACCCTGCCCACCCTGTCTGCGTCCGCCGCGAAGTGGACGTACATGAAGGTGATCGTACAGGACGCGCGGGTCCGCAAGAGCCCCGGTCCCTCCGACATCATCACCTCCCTCGACAAGGGGACCAAGGTGATCTCCACGGCCCGGGCCAACAAGGCCTACTACAAGATCATCACCCCGGACGGGCGGGTCGGCTACATCTTCCGCGACCACGTCAGGGCGCTTGGCTCGGCCGATTCGGGCAAGGTGTACAAGACGACCGGCAAGGTCAACCTCCGCAGGAAGCCCCGGGCCGGTTCGACGCTGATCAAGACCCTCAAGGCGGGGACCTATGTGAAGGTGCTGTCCGTCTCCGGCGGCTGGACGCACGTCAAGACCGTCGAGGGCAAGAAGGGCTACGTGCGCTCGGACCTGCTGAAAAAGGCGGGCTGAGCGTACCCGGTGCACATTTTTGAAAGGAGAGACGCGATATGAGCAACATCGAGCGCGTGTGCCAGTTCCTGGACGACGCAAAGACCTATTATCTGGCGACATCGGAGGGGGATCAGCCCCGGGTGCGCCCCTTTGGCACGGCCATGGTCTACGAGGGCAGGCTGTACATCCAGACCGGCAAGGCAAAGCCCGTCTCCCGGCAGATCGCGGCAAACCCGAAGGTCGAGATCTGCGCCTTCCACGGCGGCCAGTGGCTGCGCGTCGCGGGCGAGCTGGTGAACGACGACCGCCGGGAGCCGAAGGTCGCCATGCTGGAGAAGTACCCCACCCTCAAGGCCATGTACAGCCCCGACGACGGCAACACCCAGGTGCTGTACTTCAGGGACGCGGTCGCCACGTTCGCCTCCTTTACGGCGGCGCCGGAGGAGTTGCGGTTCTGACCACAGATGCGCGCGCGGGCCAGCTTTCGACAATAATTTGACATTTCGCCCCGCGCCATTGCCCTACCCTCCCCTATACGGTATAATATCGTATGGATGACCACAACATATGGGGGAGACGCTTCCATGAACGACAAACTGAACCGATGGCTCAGCCGGATTAACCAGGTTCCGTCAGCGGATGATCCAGAATTTGAGGATTACATCGAGATGCTCGTCGAGAGCCGGATTATCGAGGAGGTCGCCTCGTGAACAAAGCACCCCGGCGCGTTCCACAGGAACGCGCCGGGGGCTTTTTTATGTGTTTCACGTATTCTTCGCGCATTTCTTCATGCCCACGGTGGTATAGCAGATCACCTTGTCGAAGGCCAGCAGCATCGCGGGCAGCAGCACGATCACGACCACCATGCTGATCAGCGCGCCGCGGGCGAGCAGTATGACGATGGCGCGGATCATATCCACATTGGAGTACAGCGCCACGCCCACGGTGGCCGCGAACAGGCTCAGGCCGCTGGTGATGATGGACACCACGGACGAGCGGTGCGCCGCGGACACAGCCTCGCGCTTGCCCTTGCCGGCCTGGCGCTGGCGCACGTAGTGGGTGGTCATCAGTATGGCGTAGTCCACCGTCGCGCCGAGCTGTATGGTGCCCACCACCACGGGGGCCACGAAGGGCTGGTGCACGCCGGTGTAGTAGGCCCAGGCCATGTTGATGAATATGGCGAACTCGATGACCGTCAGCAGTATCGCCGGCAGCGTCAGCGACTTGAACACCAGCATCACGATGATGAATATGGCCGCCACGGAGACGGTGTTGACGGTCACCAGGTCCACGGAGGTGACGTCCTCCAGGTCCTTCATCAGCGGCGCCTCGCCGATGACCATGGACTTGGGGTCATAGCTTCGGGCGATCTCCTGGATCTCGGCGATCTGCGCGTTGACCTCGGGGGTAGCGGCGGAGTAGTCCGAGCAGACCATCATCAGCTCGTTGTTCTTCGTGCGCAGCTTGGAGGTCAGCTTGTCGGGCAGCATGTCCTCCGGCAGCAGGTCGCCGGTGAAGCTGTTCAGCCCCAGCACCCACTGGACCCCGTCCACCGCCTCGATCTCATCCATCATCTTCGTCTTGTCCCGGGCGGAGAGCTGGCTGTCCACCATCAGCACGTGCACGTTGCTCATGTTGAACTCCTCGGACAGCTTCTTGTTGGCAATGGCGCTGTCCAGCGTGTCGGGCAGGCCCTTGTCGATGTTGTAGTAGAGCTGCACGCCGTTGTTGCCCCTAAAGGCCGGGTAGACCACCAGCAGGAAGATCACGATCCATATCCCGGTGTGCTTCATGATGAAGTCGGACACGCCGTCCATGCTCGGCAGGAAGGCGCGATGCCGGGTCTTTTCGATCAGGCCCTCGAAGGTCAGTATCATGGCGGGCAGGAAGGTGATGCAGCACAGCACGCCGATCACCACGCCCTTGATCATGACGATGCCCAGGTCCTTGCCGAGGGCGAAGGTCATGAAGATCAGCGCCGCGAAGCCCGCCACCGTGGTGACGGAGGACCCGATGACCGACACGAAGGTCTCCGATATGGCCACGCCCATGGCCTCGTTGCGGTCCTCGTGCTCTTCGCGCGCCACCTCGTAGCTGTGCAGCAGGAATATGGAGTAGTCCATCGTGACGCCCAGCTGCAACACCGCCACCAGCGCCTGGGTGATGTAGGAGATCTGCCCCAGGAGCACGTTGGTGCCCATGTTGTACACGATGGCCACGCCGATGCTGGACAGAAACAGGAACGGCACCACGAAGGAGGTGGTGGTGAGCGTCAGCACCAACAGCGACAGCAGCGCGGCGATGACCACGTACACCGGCATCTCCTGCATGGCCAGGTTCTTGATGTCCGTGACGATGCCCGCCATGCCGCTGATGTAGCACTGCTTGCTGACGATGCCGCGCATGTCGGCGATGGCCTTCATGGTGTTTTCGGAGGAGGTGGTGTTGTCAAACAGTGCGATCATCATGGTGGCGTCGTCGTGGAAGAATATGTCCCGCACCCGCTTGGGCAGCATGGCCTCGGGCATCTCGATGCTCAGCGCGTCGTCGTACCAGAGCACCTCCTTGACGTGGTCCACACCCTCGAGCTGCTTCTCCAGCGCGGCGGTGTCCTTCTTATTCATGCCCTCGACGATGATCATCGAGAACGCGCCCGAGCCGAAGTCCTCCACCATCACATCCTGGCCGTAGACCGTGTCCAGGCTGTCGGGCAGATAGCTCAGTATGTCGTAATTGACCCGGGTTTTCAGGTAGCCGATGCCGGAGGGCACCAGCAGCGCCACGGCCAGTATGATCACCAGTATCCTGAACCTGGCGATGAGTTTACCGATCTGCTTCAAGTTCAAAGCCTCCATTGATGTCAACATGCCGCTCCCGCGCGCCGGGGATTTGGCCCGGAACGCGCGGGAGCGTGCGTATTATTCCTCCGCTTCGACGCCCTCGGTCTTGATCAGGAACTGCGTCAGGGCGGTCTTGCCCTCGGCGTTTCCGGCATAGGCGCCGTAGTCCCGCATCGCGTCGATCATGGCGTGCGCGCGGTCGGACACCGTTCCGAGGTCGTTGTCGACGTAGTCGACGACCTTCTGGATCGCCTCCTCATCGAAGGTCTCCAGGCCGTCCCTCAGCGACTGCATGCCCTCGTGGAGCTCCTTCGCGCCGTCCAGCAGGGCGCTCGCGCCCTCGTCGAGCTGGTGCGCGCCGTCGGACAGGTCCAATGCGCCCAGGTCCAACAGCTCCGCGCCGTCCAGCAGGTCGCCCGCGCCGTCCAGCAGCGCCTGGGTGCCCTCCAGCAGGTCGCCGGTGCCGCCGCTCAGCTGCTCCGCGCCGTCCAGCAGGCTGAAAGTGCCGTCGCTCAACTGCGATGCGCCGTCGGAGAGCTCCGACGCGCCGCCGGCGAGTTGGCTCGCGCCCTCCTCGAGCGCGCCCGAGCCCTCGTCGAGCTGCTGCACGCCGCTGAGCAGGTCGTCCGAGCCGCTGTGGATGGTCCGCGCGCCGTCCGCCGCCTGGCCCACCGCCGCGGTGTAGTCCTGCACGCCGTTGTAGAACTCCTCCACGTCCGCCAGGTCGCGCTTCAGGTCGGCCAGCGTGGTGTAGGCCTCGCCGTCCTTGCCGTTTTCCTCCAGCGCGTCCGCCACCGCGTTCAGGTAGGCGGGCTTGTGCTTCTGATCCTCGATGTTCTCCTCGATGATCCGCTTGACCTTGCCGGAGGACATCTGTTCGGAGATCGTGGCGTCGATCAGCTTGCGCACCTTCTTGGTCTTCAACTGCTTCTTGACGTTTTCATTGATCAGCTTTTTGACCATGTCGGACTTCATCTGCTTTTCGACCTCTGCCTCCACCATCTGCCGCACGGTGTCGCTTGCCATCTGCTTTTCGATTTCCGCCTCGATCTGGGCCTTCACCGCGTCGGAGGCCATCTGCTTGTCCGTCTCCGCGGCGATCAGCGCCTGGGTGTCCGGGGAGGCGAGCTGCTGCTGATAGGCTGCCTCGATCTGCGATTTCACCGCGTCGGAGGCCAGCTTCTCGTCGACCAGCGCCTGGATCTGCGCCTCGCTCATGCCCTTCAGCGTCGCACGGACCTGCTGCTCCACCTTCTGGCGCACGGCGGCGGTCACCTTTTCCCGCACGATCCTCTCGCCCTCGGCCTGAGCCGCGGCGATGTTGTCGGGGTTCTCCATCTGCTCCTGAATCAGGGCACTGATCTTTCTTTGCACCTCGGGGGATTTCATCTCTTCTTCCACCTGCGCGTTGATCTGCGCCTGGACCTCGGGGGAATTCATCTTTTTCGCCACTTCCGCATTGACGAATTCCTCGTTGATGCCGTCTTCGGCATGCGCCACGAACAGCGACAGCAGCGCGATCTGCGCCTCGGGCGCCGGTTCGGGCGCGGGCTCCGGCGCAGGCTCCGGCGCGGGGGCCGGTTCAGGCGCGGGGGCGGGGGCCGGTTCGGGCGCGGGGGCCGGTTCGGGCGCGGGCGCGGGGGCAGGG
>CADASI010000083.1 GCA_902790525.1 uncultured Eubacteriales bacterium | reverse complement strand
GCCCGCCCATGAAGTACGTTGCATTTCGTACTCGGGCGGGCGCCGCATCGGCGCCCCTACGCAGGTTTCATGAATCCATATGCATTTTGAGACAGCCCCCTACGTGTTGTGTCGCGTAGAGGTGATGCCCTCATCGCCTGTACGTGTTGTGTCGCGTAGGGGCGATGCCCTCATCGCCCGTATTCCCGTCTACCTTCCGAAGTAATCGCATATCCCCTCGACCATGCCCTCGGCAAGCAATAGCTGGTAGTCGTGGTCGTTGAGGCGCTCGTCCTCGTCGGGGTTGGTCATATACCCGCACTCCACCAGTATGCAAGGCACCTCGGACCAGTTGAGCCCGGTATAGGTGTCCCGCTCGTACACGCCCCGCTTCTTCGCGCCGGTGGCCTCCACCATCCGGGGCAGTATGGCCTCGGCGGCCCTTTTGCTCTCCTTGGATATGGGAAAGCTCTTGTTGACGAACAGCCCGATGCCGTTGGCGGACTTCTTGGTCGAGCCGTCGCAGTGGATGCGCAGCACCAGGTCCGCGCCCCACTCGTTCATCATGATGGCGCGCTCCTGGTTGGAGATGTCCACATCGTGGGTCTCGCGGGTCATCTTGACCTCCGCGCCCTCGGCCTCCAGCGCGTCGCGCAGCTTGAAGGAGATCTCCAGCACGGTCATGTACTCGGGGATGCCGGTCTTGCGGCCTCGCGTGCCGGAGGCGACCTTGGGCTTCTTCTCCCTGCTGCCCGGGGCGATGGCCTCCTTTTCGTTGTTGCCGTGCTCCTGGTGGCCGGGGTCGATGCCGATCTTGAGGCCAGCCAGCCGTCCCGGCTCCGGCGTGGCGGTGGGCTCCGGCGTGGGCGTGGGCGTAGGCTCCGGCGTGGCCGTGGCTTCGGGGGTCGGGGTCGGCGTCGCCGCGGGCGCTTCGGCCTGCGCCGCCGTCATGGCGAACATCAGTAAAAAGATCAATGCAAACACCCGCTTCATGCTTCCGACGCCTCCAATCGCTTCAATTCCTCCGTGACCTCCCGCCAGGTGCTGACCAGCCGGGCCGGGTCGAACAGCTCGATCGACCCGAAGGGCGCGCCGCACAGCAGCTCCACGCTCTCGCGGTAGGTGTTGAGCAGCTCCACCACCTGGATCATGCAGTCGGGGTTGTCCGCGTCCGCGCAGAGTATGTCGCAGACCTCGTCGTTGATGTCGCACGCCAGCAAAAGCAGTATCCGCCCGATCCCCAGCGGGTAGCGGGCGTGCAGCGTGCCGGCCTCGATGCCCTCCAATATCGCCGCGTTCACCTGCGGCACGAGGCGGTCGATCAGCACCCGCCGCCGGTAGTCCCGTATGGAGGCGTCCCGGTCGCGGTAGCACAGCTTCAAGAGCAGCGCCGCGAAGGGCGTCTCCTCCGCCTCGAACAGGCTGGCCTGCCCCAGCAGGCGGTTCAGCTTGTCCACCGCGCCGCGCCGGGCGGACGCAAGCTCCAGCCGCAGGCGCTCGTAGCGGCCCGTCCAGCGGCGCTCGCAGATATCCCGCAGCACCGTCTCCTTGGCGTCAAAGTAGTGGTAGAAGCCGCCCTTGGAGAGCCTGAGCGCGTCCAGTATGTCCTGTATGCTGGTGCGGTCGTAGCCCTGCTCAAAGAACAGCTTTTCGGCGGCATCCAATATCTGGCCGCGCCTCAAATCGCCCTTTTTCATTTTCCTCGTCTCCTGCCGTGGGTCGTCGGTGTTCTTCCGCCCTTGTCAAAGGGCTTCCTTTCGCGTTCGTAGGGGGGGATCAGGCATTCCTTCCCCCAGCCGATCAGGTCCTCCCGCCCCGCCTTTTTCAGCGCCTTCATCACCAGCGGTCGGTTGTAGGGCTTAAAATAGTGCATCAGCGCCCGCTGCATGGCCTTCTCCGCCGGGTCGCGGGGCACGTACACGGGCGTCATGTCCCGGGGGTCCAGCCCCGTGTAGAACATGGCCGTGGACAGCGTGCCCGGCGTGGGGTAGAAGTCCTGCACCTGGTCGGGGTGCTGGCCGGTGCGCTTCATGTAGACCGCTAGCTGTATGGCGTCCTCCAGCGTGCACCCGGGATGGCTGGACATGAAGTACGGCACCAGGTACTGCTTTAAGCCCAGCCGCTGGTTGATCTGTCTGTACTGCTGCACGAACCGGTCGTAGGTCTCCGCATCCGGCTTGCCCAGGTAGTGCAGCGCCCGGGGGCTCACGTGCTCCGGCGCGACCTTCAGCTGCCCCGAGACGTGGTGCCTGATGAGCTCCGTCAGAAAGCCGCTCTTCTTGTCCGCCAGCACGTAGTCGTAGCGTATGCCGCTTCTGACGAAGACCTTCTTCACGCCCGGGAGCGCCCGCAGGGAGCGCAGTATGTCGATGTACTCCCGGTGGTCGGCCACGAGGTTCGGGCAGGGCTTCGGGAACAGGCACTGGCGGTGCTGACACGCGCCGCACTTCAACTGCTTGGCGCAGGCGGGCTTGCGGAAGTTGGCCGTGGGGCCGCCCACGTCGTGGATGTAGCCCTTGAAGTCGGGCTGCTTCGTCAGAAGCCTGCCCTCCTCGAGGATCGACTGCTTGCTTCGGGAGGTCACGATCCTGCCCTGGTGGAAGGTCAGCGCGCAGAAGTTGCACGCCCCGAAGCAGCCCCGCACCGACGCGATGGAGAACTTGACCTCCTCGATGGCGGGGATGCCGCCCATTTTGTCGTACATCGGGTGCCAGGCGCGCATGTAGGGAAGCGCGTAGACCGCGTCCAGCTCGGCCTCCGTAAGCGGCAGGTCCGGCACGTTTTGAAGCATCCAGCGCCTGCCGTGTTTCTGCGCGATGGGCCTGCCCCGCACCGGGTCCTGCTGGTCGTACTGCACCCTGAACGCCTCGGCGTAGGCGCGCCTGTCCTTCGCCACGACCTCCATGGGCTGAATCTCGATGAACCCCTCCGGGACCTCCCCCGCCATCACGCAGGTGCCGGGGATCCGCATTTCGGAGAAGTCCCGCCCGGCGGCCATCCACTCGGCCACCTTGAGGATGCTTCGCTCCCCCATGCCGAACATCAATACGTCCGCGCCGGAATCCACCAGCATGGAGTTGCGCACCCGGTCGTCCCAGTAGTCGTAGTGGGCGAAGCGCCGAAGCGAGGCCTCCACCCCGCCGATGGCGATGGGCGCGTCCCGGTAGGCCTCCCGGATGCGGTTGCAGTAGACGATGGTCGCCCTGTCCGGCCGGTGGCCCGCCTTCCCGCCCGGGGAGTAGGCGTCCTCCGAGCGGCGCTTCTTCGCGGCGGTGTAGTGGTTTACCATCGAGTCGATGACCCCCGCCGTGACCAGAAAGCCGATTTTCGGACGCCCGAACGCCTTGAACGGCTCGCAGGAATGCCAGTCCGGCTGGGGCAGCATCGCCACGCGGTAGCCCGCCGCCTCCAGCACCCGGCTGATGATCGCCAGTCCGAAGGAGGGGTGATCCACGTAGGCGTCCCCCGTGACGTACACAAAGTCCGGCGCGTCCCAGCCCAGCGCGCGCATCTCCTTCATGTTCACGGGCAGAAAGCCCTTGGCCACGGGAAACACCTCCTTTGTAATGCGATCATGTTCGGGGTCGGAAGGGCGATGAGGGCATCGCCCCTACGGTTGCTTCTCTGAATCTTCCGCTTCCCCTTCCGCCTCAAACCGCGCCACGACTTCCTCCATCACCTTCACCGCCCCGCGCAGCAGGGTCTCGGCGTCCTTATGGCGCTCGAAGTAGACGATGGCGGGCGGGTTGCCGCCGCGCACGGTGAGGACCTGCGGGAACGCCCGCACGGCGGTGAGCACGCGGATCAGGTCGATCTCGGCGGCCATGGCGAAGCGCATGTGCAGCTCGTCGCCCTTCAATGCCACGTAGTCGATGCCCAGCCGCGAGCAGTACGCCTTGAGCTGGGCGACCTCGATCAGGTTCATGACCGGCTTGTTGGGGTCGCCGAAGCGGTCGATCAATTCCTCGATCAGGTCGTCCCGGCTGTCCCGGTCGTGTATCGAGGCGATCTTCTTGTACATCTCCACGCGCAAGAGGTCGTTGGCGATGTACTCCTGCGGCAGGTAGGCGTCCACCTTCATGTCCACGCGGGTCTCGATGTCCCCCTGGGACACGTCGCCGCGCAGCTCGCGCACGGTGTCCTCGATCATCTTGACGTAGAGATCGTAGCCCACCGTGGCCATGAAGCCGCTCTGCTCGGAGCCCAGCAGGTTGCCCGCCCCGCGGATCTCCAGGTCGCGCATGGCCACGCGGAAGCCGGAGCCGAACTCCGTGAACTCCCGTATGGCATTGAGCCGCTTGTCGGCTGATTCGGTGAGCACCTTGTTGGGATTGACGGTCAGGTAGGCGTAGGCCAGCCGGTTGGAGCGGCCCACGCGGCCCCTCAACTGGTAGAGCTGGGATAGGCCGAAGCGGTCCGCGTCGCACACGATCAGCGTGTTGGCCCGGGGCACGTCCAGCCCGGCCTCGATGATGGTGGTGCACAGCAGCACGTCGAACTTGCCGTCGTAGAAGTCCAGCATCACGTCCTCCAGGGCGTGCTCCCGCATCTGACCGTGGCCCACGGCGATGCGCGCCTCGGGCACCAGCTTCTTGAGCCGGGTGTACATGACCTCGATGGTCTGCACCCGGTTATGCAGCACGTACACCTGCCCGCCGCGGGAGAGCTCCCGCAGTATGGCGTCGCGCACCAGACCGTCGGAGTACTCCACCACGTAGGTCTGCACCGGGTAGCGCTCCTCCGGCGGGGACTGCAAAAGCGACATGTCCCTTATGCCCACCATGGACATGTGCAGGGTCCTCGGGATGGGCGTGGCGGTCAGCGTCAGCACGTCCACCGAGCGCTTCATCTGCTTGATGGCCTCCTTGTGGGTCACGCCGAAGCGCTGCTCCTCGTCCACCACCAGAAGGCCCAGGTCCTTGAACTTCACGTCCTTTGCCAGCAAGCGGTGGGTGCCGACGATCACGTCGATCTCCCCCGCCTCCAGCCGCTTTAATATGGCCCGCTGCTCCGCCGCCGTCTTGAAGCGGCTGATGGCCTCCACGTTCACCGGGAAGCCGGAAAAGCGGTTGAGCATCGTGGCGTAGTGCTGCTGCACCAGTATGGTGGTCGGGGCGAGCATAGCCGCCTGCTTGCCGCCCATCACGGCCTTGAAGATGGCCCGCAGCGCCACCTCGGTCTTGCCGTAGCCCACGTCGCCGCACAGCAGGCGGTCCATGATCTTGGGCTTCTCCATGTCGCGCTTGATGTCCTCTATGGCACTAAGCTGGTCCGGGGTCTCCTCGTAGGGAAAGCCGTCCTCGAACTCTCGCTGCCACGGGGTGTCCGGGTCAAAGGCGTGGCCCGGCGCGGACTCCCGCGCGGCGTAGAGCTTCAAGAGGTCGCCGGCGATGGCCTGTATGGACTGCTTGACCTTGCTCTTCTGCCGCTGCCACTCGCCGCCGGACAGCCGGTTCAGCTTGGGGGCCTCGCCCTCGGAGCCGATGTACTTCTGCACCCGGTCCAGCTGGTCGGTGGGCACGTACAGCTTGTCGGACCCCTGGTAGCGGATGTGCAGGAAGTCGCGGTAGGTGCCGTCGCTGGACAGCCGCACCATGCCCATGTACTGGCCGATGCCGTGGTTTTCGTGGACGACGTAGTCCCCGACCTTGAGATCGGTGAACGCCGCCAGCTTCTCGCCCGAGGACGCCCGGCTGCGGCTGCGCTGCCGGTTGACACCGTAGATGTCCGACTCCGACACCACGGCAAAGCGTATCTCCGGGTACAGAAAGCCCCGGTTTACCGTGATGGGGAGGATCACCGGCTGCCCGGGCGTTAAATCGTCCGGGATGTCCGCCATGAACGGCGCGGGGGAGCCCTGGGTGTTAAGCGCCCCCTCGAGGCGCTCGCCCCGGGCGGTGCCGCCGGCCAGCAGCGCCACGCGCCAGCCCCCGGCCTTCCACTGGTTCAGGTCCCGGGCCAGCTCTTTGACGTTGCCCTGGTAGGCGGCGGCGTTGCGGCACTCCAGCTTGATAAGCCGCGTGGGCTTGAAGTCCTGCTCGGTGCGCATGAACAGGTTGGTCAGCAGTATGCGTCGGCCCCGGTACTGCGCCAGCAGCTCGTCGTAGCCCAGCAGCAGCCCCGCCTGCACGGGCAGCGCCTCCTGGCGCTCCAGCGCGGTCACGAAGTGCTCCTTGAACTCCAGAAAGCGGTTCTCGCAGCGCTCCCGCAGGCGGTCCAGCTGGTCGAACACGATGATGGGGTCGTCCAGATAGTCCGCCGCGGTGTGGGCGTACCCCAGCAGCACCGGCAGCAGCGAATCCGCCCCCTCGGGCATCCTGCCGGTGCGCAGGGCCTCCGCCACGCCCTCGAAGTTGCGCTTAAGCGTGGAGCCGGAGCGCACCCGCTGGGGCAGCCGCGGACCCTTGCCCGCGGGCTTCTTCTTCGCCCCGGCGTCCGGCTCCGCATCGTCCTCCAGCGCGAGCTGTATGAACTCGTCGAAGGGGATCAGGTCGAACTCCTTCTCGATGGCGCTCTGCCGGTCGTCGCTCCCGTCGCCGGAGTGCGCCAGCAGCGCCTCCAGCCTGGCGAGCGCCTTTTCGCGCACCCCGTCGGTCAGCAGGAATTCCTGGGCCGGATACAGCCGCACCGACGCCCGCCGGGAGATGGAGCGCTGGGTCATCACGTCGAAGGCGCGGATGGAGTCGATCTCGTCGTCGAAAAACTCCACGCGCAGGGCGTTCGGACCGCCCACGGGATAGACGTCCAGTATGCCGCCGCGCAGGGCGCACTGGCCCCGGGCCTCCACGAGCTGCACGCGCTCGTAGCCCGCGTCGGTCAGCTGCGCGATGAGCTCCGAGGGCTCGAGCCGCATGCCCTCGTGAAGCGCGATCACCCGCCCGGCAAAGTCCTCCGGCGGGGCCATGCGAAACAGCATGGCGTCCGCGGGGGCCACCAGCGCCCGGGCCGCGCCGGTCACGCAGTCGCCCAGCGCCTCGATGCGGCGCATGGACAGCTCCCGGCTGGAGGCCGCGGTGCGCAGGAAGGTCACGTCCCGCCCCGGCAGAAACCGCGCCCCGCCGCCCAGCAGCAGGTTCATGTCCTCCGCCATGCGGCTGGCCGCCGAGTCGTTGGGCTCGATCACCAGCACGGGCCGGCCCGTCCTCAGCGCCACCGCCGCGAGCAGATGCGCCCGCTGGGAATCGTCCGGACCGTATGCCGAACAGACGCCCGGCGCATCCAGCGCCCGCGTCAGCTCCGTGAAGGATTCAAGCCCGTTAAGCGGCTTAAAAAGGCAGTCGAGCTGCCGTCCGATATCCTGCATACTGCCTCCACCCCAGGGGGGACGCCGTCCCCCCTGGACCCCCTTGCCAAAGGGACTGAGCCCCTTTGGAATCCCCAATCGCCGCACACAAGTGTTGCGGCAGGGGAACGGACAAAAAGCGTGATTTGCGCCGCGCCGCGGCGCAGATTGGGTTTCCAAAGGGTCAATGACCCTTTGGCGGGGTTCTTAGGGGCAGCGCCCCTAAGCGTTGAGCTTCCCCACGAGCTGCCGGGCGGGCTCCACGCCGTTTGCGATGAGCTCGGCCACCACGTCGGCGGCGCCCAGGTAGGCGTCGAACATGGTCTGCCGGAGCTCGGGCGTCTGGTAGGTGGAGAGCACCCAGTCCTTCATGTCCCAGCCCTCCGCCGGGCGTCCGATGCCCACGCGCACGCGGGGAAAGTCGTCCCAGCCCAGCAGGTAGATGATGTTGCGCATGCCGTTGTGGGTGCCCGCGGACCCCTTGGGCCTAAAGCGCAGCTTGCCCTCGGGCAGGTCCACGTCGTCAAAGCACACGATCAGGTGGTCGTGCTCCGGCTTGTACCAGTTCACCAGCTGCACCACGCTCTCGCCGGACAGGTTCATGAACGTCTGCGGCTGGCAGAGCGCCACCCGCTGCCCGCGGATCACGCCCTCGCCCACCACCGCCTTGCAGCGCAGCTTGTGCATGGGGATGTCGTACTTCTGCGACAATACCTCCACCACGTCAAAGCCCACGTTGTGCCGCGTGTGCATATATTTCCGCCCCGGATTGCCCAGGCCCACGATCACGTACATGCGCATACCTCCGATCGTTTTATTTTAACGCCTGCGCGCCCGCCTTGTCAATATGTTCCACAGAAAATTACAGACTTCGGTCTGTTAATATCAAAATACCGCCGCACAAAACGGCGGCGGTACAGAATCTGGTCTGTTTGGACCGAAGTCGGATATTACTTCTTCCGCATGAAGGAGGGTACGTCCGGCGTGAAGCCCCTGCGGGTCTGGGTGCGCGGCGGCTCGGACACGCCGTCCTCCTGGTACACCCGGGGCGCGCGGCGCTGCTGCTGCGCACCGGCGGGGCGGCTGGGACGGCTCTCGTACCCGGCGTCGGCGCTCTCGCGGTTGCGGCTGGGACGGCGCTCGAAGATCGGGGAGACGGGCTCCTCCTCGGTGAAGCGGGAGGACCGGGCCTCCTGCGCCGGGGCGGGCTCGTCTGTGGGCTCGGCGTCGCGGCTCACGGAGGGGCGCACGCCCGCGAAGGGGGTCTTCTCGAAGCCGGTGGCGATGACGGTGATCTTGACCTCGTCGGTCAGCTTCTCGTCGATGCCCGCGCCGAAGATGATGTTGGCCTCCGGGTCGGCGGCGGCAGTGATCTTCTGGGCGGCCTCGTTGATGTCGATGATGGAGGTGTCCGGCCCGCCGGTGATGTTGATGAGCACGGCCCGCGCGCCGTCGATGGAGGTCTCCAGCATCGGGCTGGAGATGGCCTGCTGAGCGGCGTCGATCATGCGGTTCTCGCCCTTGCCGATGCCGATGCCCATGTGGGCCAGGCCGCGGGACTGCATGACGGTGCGGACGTCCGCGAAGTCGAGGTTGATGAGGCTCGGCACCGCGATCAGGTCGGAGATGCCCTGTATGCCCTGGCGCAGCGTGTCGTCGGCGATGCGGAAGGCCTCGGTCATGGTGGTGCCCTTGGTGACCACGCTGAGCAGCTTGTCGTTGGGCACGACCACCAGGGTGTCCACATTGGCCTTCAGGCGCTCGATGCCGGATTCGGCGTTCTTCATGCGCTGGCGGCCCTCAAACATGAAGGGCTTCGACACGACGCCGATGGTCAGTATGCCCATTTCGCGGGCGACCTCGGCGATCACGGGGGTCGCGCCGGTGCCGGTGCCGCCGCCCATGCCGCAGGTCACGAACACCAAATCGGAGCCCTTGAGCACGTTGGCGATCTCCTCGCGGCTCTCCTCGGCGGCCTTCTGGCCCACCTCAGGCAGCGCGCCCGCGCCCAGGCCCTTGGTCAGTTTGTCGCCGATCTGTATGACCGTGTCGGCCCGGGACAGCTTCAGCGCCTGTTTATCGGTGTTGACGGCGATGAAGTTGACGCCCTTGAGGCCCGCGTCCACCATGCGGTTGACTGCGTTGGTGCCCGCGCCGCCGACGCCCACGACCTTTATGGCCGCAAAATTGGTATCTTCGGTGTCGATGCTGTTGTCCACGTTGTTCATTTCAAATTCAAGCACAAGGCATCCCCCTCGTCTAAGTAAATTATGTCAAGTCTGCCATGCAGACATTCTGGTTATTATTGGCTCCCAGGCGTCAGCTGCGGCTGAACATATTGCGGATCCTGCTGCCGAGATTATCCTCCGGCTCGGCCTCGCCCTCGATGGAATCGAAGATCAGGTCCGCCAGCCCCAGCGCCGAGGCGTAGACCGGGCTGTTCAGCTTGGAGGACTTCGCGGCGGAGATCTTCACCGGCCGCCCGATGGCCGCGGCCAGCGCCTCGCGGGCCCCGCGCATCAGCGCGATGCCGCCGCCGGTGAGGTACACCTGGCTGCGCTTGCCCAGGTACTGGTCGGCGTCGTTGGCGATGGTCATGCCGATCATGTCCGTCAGCTCCTTGAAGCTGGCCTCGACGATGCGCCCCACCGCCTCCCTGCGGAAGGTCCTGCGGCGGCCGTTGTCGTCGTACACCTCGGAGAAGGAGTTCATGTCGAACTCGTCCGGGTTGAACACGTAGCCGCGCTTGATCTGCTCCGCGGCGCGCATGGGCACGCGCAGGCCCATGGCCAGATCGGCGGTGATGTGCCCGCCGCCCCGGGGCAGTATGGCGTGATACACGATGGCGTCGCCCTCGACCACGCTGATCTCGGTGTTCAGGTAGCCCACGTCGATCAATAGCGCCCCGCGGTCGCGCTCCTCCAGCGACAGCACCAGCAGGCTCTCCCCCAGCGACGGGGACAAAAAGCCCAGTATGGTGATGTCCTGGCGGCCCAGCATCTCGGACACGTCTTCGATGAACTGGGGATCGGCCACCACAAAGGTGGTCAGCGCCCGCAGCCGGGTGCCGCGCCCGCCGGGGGACATGGTCTTCTTCCCGTCGTCCACGATGAACCAGCTCGGCGTGCGGTGCATCACCAGTCCGCCGGACTCGCTGATGTGCAGCATGTCCGCCGCGGCGTCCTGCACGGCGTTGATCGCGGCCTCGTCCACCACGCCCTCGGGGAGCTCCACCTCGGTCTCGCCGCTGAGCACGTGAATGTACTCGCCGGGCACGCCCACATAGATCTCCTTGATCTTGGAATTGGCCTCCAGCTCCGCCGCAGCGATGGAATCGCCCACGCGCTGGATCATCTGACCCGGCGTGTTCCAGTCTCCGTCCGAGTAGCCGTCATAGGGCACCGTGCCGGAGCCGACGATGTCCAGCCGGTCCATGCCGCCGGACTGCGCGATCATCGTCACGATTTTGGAGGTTCCAAATTCAATGGCTGCAATCTGCGTCTTCATATCTGTTGTTGACACATCCTATTCCATTAACCATACTATAAACCACATACCAGTATTATACATGGATTTGAATCGGGATGCAAACGCCAAACGCCCGATTTTGGCGAATTTCAGCATCTTTCAAAATTGTTTCATATTGTCGGCACAAGGCCGTCACAGAATCGCCCCGGATCTGCCTGGGCAGATCCGGGGCCATTCTATATCGCATCCTCTCCTATTACTGCCTCTGCCTCTGCTTCGGGCGTGCTCTCGGGTACGGGCGTCGGGGTGGGCGCGGGCGTGGGCGTCGCGCCGGAGAGGAAGTCGGCCTTGCTGCCGCTGGACACGTCCAGCCGCCCCAGGGTCTCGCCCCGGGACTCGAGGTCCTGCAGCGCCCCGACCATCCAGATGATCTTGTTGTTCATGTTCTCGGTGTTGCCCAGCGACACCACGATGCCCTTCCGGGCGATGAGCTCGATGTCGCTCAGGTGCTCCAGGTTGATCTCGGACACATAGCCCATGGCGTTGTGGGCCTTCAGCGCGTCCAGCACCGCCTTCATGGCGTTCAAACGGCTCTCCGGGGCGTCGATCTGCTTGCCCAGCCGGTACGTGGAGGACTTTAGCCCCATCACGTAGGGCACGCCGTCCTCCGGAGCCACGTCCCCGACGGACACCACGTAGCCGTCCGAATCCAGCACCAGCAGCTTGCCGGCCTGCAATGTGATGGCATCGCGGCTGCGCTGACGCACCGTCAGCACCACGGTGTCCGGGTACTTCTTTTCCGCGGACACGAAGGCCAGCTGCCCGGTGGACTCCAGCTTCGCGCGCAGGGCGGCCTTGTCCACGGCGTTCAGCCGCCCGCCCAGCGGGATGCCCGACAGGCGCACCACGTCCGCCTCGGACATCTCCCCCGCGCCGACCACCTGCACGTTGCGGATCAGGAACACGTAGTTGGTCAGCAGCAGCCACACCAGCAGCACGGCGACGGGCACGGCCAGCATCCACCGGCCGTCGCGCCTGCGCCGCCCGGGCCCGGGCCTTCGCGCGTCGCCCCGCCGCCGCGCGTCCCGCGTCGGCCGTC
>CADASI010000082.1 GCA_902790525.1 uncultured Eubacteriales bacterium | reverse complement strand
TACCTTATGAACACCCACAAGGTGCATTGTTCAGGGCCTGCGGAGAGCCTTTGGATCGACAACGAGCGCAAACTGCTGATCTTCGCCCGCGGCGGGCTGCTGTACGCCTTCAACCTGCACCCGACGTGGTCGCAGGAGAGCGTGTTCGTGAGCTGCCGGGCCACCGGCGCGGGCGGGTACAAAATCGTGCTCTCCACCGACGACTGGCCCTTCGGCGGGCAGAGCCGCACAAGCATGGATACCGTATATCACGCCGCCGACACCGAGTTTGGGTATGGCATCCGCCTCTACCTGCCCTGCCGCTGCGGCGTGGCTCTGGAAAAGGTCGGATGGTAACAGGGAGCCAGAGAGGAGGATACGAACATGATGACGACGAAAAGGAGCATCGACGCGCACCCGCATCAGGCCGGTCTCGCGCACCAATTGGTCGAGGAATATGCCGGGGAAATGCCTCTGGACCGCAGGGAGCGGCTGAGGCTCTGCCTGCTGATCGAGGAAGCGCTGGGAATGATCTGCGGCATCATGGATGGCGCGGAGGGCACGATCTGGATGGACGGCTGGGGCGGAGAGACCCGGATCCACATCGACGTGTCGGCAAAGCCGAACCCCATACAGCGCGAGGCGCTCGCTTCCGTCGCCAGCAACGGCCAGGGCGAGGGCGGCCGGAGCTTCATGCGAACGCTGGGCGCTTTCATTGCGGATTCCACGAATCTTGTCAGGGACAGGCTCGGCGGTATATTGAACCGCGGCGTCACGGAAGATGACGCGGGTTCCGAGTGGTCGCTCAAGGCCTACAGAAATCATCTGGACGATCAAAGCGACGAAACGCACGCCGCGCTTCAGTAGCTTGAGCGGTCCATTGTCGCCCATCTCGAGGATGATGTGATCGTTCGCATGCGCAACGGGCAAATCAGCCTGCTCATCGTCAGGCACTTTCAACGGAGTATAGAGAGATGAACGGGTAATACCATCGTCATCTTAATCGGTTTTAAGGCTGAACTGCGCGCCCGGCGACGGGCAACGGAGAAGAACCGACGGGGAGGGAAGCACTGTGGATTATCGCAAATACGGCGGGACGTATTACGCCCGCATGGACAAGGGGGATGAAATCATCCGCTGCATACTGGAGCTGTGCCGGAAGGAGAACATTTCCTCCGCGGTTTTCAGCGGGATCGGCGGATGCAGCGGCGCGGAGATCCAGACCTTCATCCCGGAGACCGGCAGTTTTGAAACCCAGACCCTTACGGGGATGCTGGAGCTCGCCTCCCTCAACGGAAACGTCGTGACCGATGAGGCGGGAAGCTACTACCACCACACCCACGCGGTCTTCTCCTACAAGGACGGCTCCCGGCACTGCATGGCCGCGGGCCATATCCGGTCGATCACCGTCCTTTACACCGCGGAGATCGAATTAAGGCCGGTGACCGGCGGCGCGATCAAGCGCAAGTATGACGCCGAGACCGGAACCGGATTCTGGGATTTTGCGTGACGACGCGGGACCCTTGATCCCGTGAATACCTATTGGCCAAGATTATGGGGCATGAGTATGAAAGCAAGCTCATGCCCCGTCATTTAATGGCTCTTCACGGAAACTTGGGGGATTCTCTACTCCGTCACTTACGGAACCTCTCCGCCTCGCTTCGCTCGGCACCTCCCCTGGGAGGGGAGGCAAGAGGGTTACGGCAAAGCGCGGCAGCCTTGGCTCCCCACCCAGGGGAGCTGGCACAGCCGCAGGCTGTGACTGAGAGGTCGTTATCCTACAAGAAAACGTGAAGAACCAGATATATCCTTTCAGACGACCTCGAAGGTCATGTCCTCCCCTTCGACGGTGACGATCACCTCGTCGGCGTAGGTCGTCTCGCCGCGGCCGTCGGTCAGGGTGAACAGCAGCGCGAACTGGCCGTCGCCCAGGTCCATCTCACCAAAGGACGTATAGCGGTTCACCACCAGCGTATCGTACTCATACCACTCGAATGTATCGTCTCCGGTGGTGCTGGCGGCCTTGTGCAGCGTGGTGATCACGTCGCCCGCGCGCAGCCGCGCCATGTTGCGGTCGGCCATGCCGTTGTCGTCCAGGCTCTTCTGCGCGCCGAGGATGTAGTAATCCTCGTCGTTGTAGTCATAGGCCACCTTCAGCTGGGAGGGCACGCCGTTCAACAGCACGGGCACGTTGTACAGATTGTAGTCTTCGCCCTGGTAGACGATCTCCATGTGGCACAGGCATCCGTCGATGCAGCCCCAGACGCCGCGGAAGTTGTCCCTGAACACGCCGTTTTTCCAGTCCTGGTCGAGGTCGTTGTCGCTGCCCAAAAACAGCATCGTGTCGGTCTCCTCGTCCAGATAGGCCAGCTGGAAGGTGACCTCCGACACCGTGGCCAGCGTGTCCCTGTCCAGCGTCAGCACGGCGTACCCCTCGTCGTCGATGGTCGTCTGCCAGCCGTTCAAGGAGAAGTTGTTGAGTGTATCGAGTTCCTCGACGGGCTCGCCGTAGCCCAGATCCTCCATGACGTAGGACTGCGCTTCTTTATCCAGCCTGCCGGTGAGCATGTAGTCGTAGAACACCTTGAAGCTCTTGCTCGCCCCGGCGCTGGCGTAGAGATTGTACAGCTTGATGTTGGGATCGTAGGCGTAGTAGCAGGACAGCCCGGACGCCCGGGAGCGGTACGCGCCGTTGACCTTGTAGACGACGCAGTCCTCCAGGGCCCTGATCACGGCCCGTGAGACGGTGGGCATAAGCTCTGCGTTCTGCCGGGCCAGGTCCCCGAGGTCCACCATGTTGGTGTAGCCGGTCTTGGGGGTGTTGCCGCCGTAATTCTCGGCGGCCTTCGCGCCCCGGCCAAACGCCGCGAAAAAGTTGGAATCGTCGCAGGCTTCCAGCACGGCCCGGCTGCCGAAGCGATTGTACGCCGTCAGCAGGGGTTCGAGCTTCGCCAGATCCACCACGGACAGCGTGGTCTCGCTGTCCAGCCGGGCCGCCCTGCAGCCCGCCATGTAGGTGTCGCAGATGGCCCGGCCCAGCGCTTCGCCGTCCATGCCCGGGTCGCGCCGCATCCGGTTCAGCAGGCCGTAGTAGTTCCAGCCGCAGCCGGGCTCGGTCTCCTCGCTGGCCACCATGTAGCGGGCGTAGCCGTTGACGGCCGCGGCGGTGTCCACCGTCGCCATGAGGCAGCAGTCAAAGCCGATCACATCCAGCGGCGGGTGTTTGGCATCGGCGGTGAAGACCCGGTCAAACGCGCTGTGCAGCTCGCCGAGGCTCAGCCGGTCGTTTTTGAACTGCTCGTCGATCACCAGTCCCCCCGCGCTGCCGCCGCCGTGGTCCCAGAGGATCACCGCCTCATGCGTCGCGGGGAAGTACCTGTGGCAGAAGCCCAGAAACTCGGCCAGCGTTTCGGCGTCGCCCATGCTCTTATTGTCGCCGCGCCACACGCGGGCGAGCTGGTCGCCCTTCAGCGCATAGCGCTCGAGATAATTCGTGTTCACGATGCTGTTGCGCCACTTCTTTGCGCCGCCGGTCTGAACGACCACCGTGACGCCGTCGGGCAGGGACTGATTGACAAGCTCCATGAGATCCGCTGTCGCGGCGCCGACCCTGGTCTCCAGGTCCGTGCCGCACAGATACAGGTAGATCGCCCAGTCGTCCTGTGTTTCAGAGGCGCCCAGCGCCGACGGGCACAGATGCATAAGCATCAGCATCGCGAGGCAAATTGACATGAGCTTCCTTTTCATCCGTCTTTTCCTCCATCTCCAATGCGGTCCTGTACAGATCCCCATCGACCGGGATGCACCCTGGCACTATTATCCCATGCCGTTACAGAAAAATCAAGAACATGGACACGGCTCACGCATGAATGAAGAGATCATTTCAAAAAGGTGACATTCGTTCGTAGGGACGCGCCACAGCGCGTCCGCGGACGCCCCATGGGGCGTCCCTACGTTGGGTTCGTGGTATCGGGAACAGGTCCGATCCGCCTGCAATATTATCCTCAGGGCTCACGCATGAATGAAGAGATCATTTCAAAAAGGTGACATTCGTTCGTAGGGACGCGCCACGGCACGTCCGCGGACGCCCCATGGGGCGTCCCTACGTTGGGTTCGTGGTATCGGGAACAGTGTTCTGTCATTCATGCGTGAGCCGCGATAATATCCCGCCGACGCCTTGCCCATCCGCCCATATTATGCTACAATAATAGGTGGTTCAGCAACATTAGGCGACGGGAGGCGCAATTCGCATGGCTTGCAGCGTATATGAATGTCTCGCGCTCATCGGGGCGCGGATCACGGAAAACCGCGACTATCTGACGGATCTCGATCGGGAGATCGGCGACGCCGATCACGGCGCGAACATGGCCCGGGGCTTCGCGGCCGTCGTCGAGAAGGTCCCCCGGGACAACCCCGACATCGGCGCGGCGCTCAAGAAGACCGGCATGACGCTGCTGTCCACGGTGGGCGGCGCGTCCGGGCCGCTGTACGGCACCGCCTACATGGAGGCGGCGAAGGTTTTGGCGGGCCGGGAGGCGCTGACGGCGGAGGACTTCGCGGCGGCGCTGACGGCCGCCGTGGCCGGAATCCAGAAGCGCGGCCACGCCACGCGGGGCGAAAAGACCATGCTCGACGCGCTGATCCCCGCGCTGGAGGCGTACACGGCGCGCATCGCGGGGGGCGGGAGCCTGTCGGACGGCCTGGACAGCGCCTGCGCCGCCGCGCGGGAGGGCGTGGCGTACACGAAGACCATCGCAGCCACCAAGGGCCGGGCCAGCTACCTCGGGGAGCGCAGCATCGGCCATCAGGACCCCGGCGCGACCTCCGCGGCCATCACGCTCGAGGCCATCCGGGACTACACCAAGGGGTAGAGAATATGGTAGGCATTGTCATCGTATCCCACAGCTGGAAGATCGCCGAGGGCGTTAAGGACCTCGCCCGACAGGTGGCGTCGCCCGACGCGCGCATCGTCGCCGCCGGGGGCATGGCGGACGGGGAGATCGGCACGGACGCGGTCATGATCTCCGAGGCGATCCGGGAGGCCGACGGCGGCGACGGCGTGGTCGTGCTGGCCGACCTCGGCAGCGGCGTGATGAGCGCCGAACAGGCCATTGAGCTTTTGGAGGACGAGAACATCGCCGTGCGCCTGGCGGACGCGCCCGTCGTGGAGGGGGCCGTCGCCGCCGCGGTGGAGGCCGCCTGCGGCGGCAAAATCGACGAAGTGACAAGCGCCGCCGAGGAGGCGCGGGGCGCGCGGAAGCTGAATTAGAGGAGGATCACCATGAAGAAGCTGATCAACAATATCGACAACATTGTCAATGAAATGCTCGACGGTATGGCCTGCGCCTACCCGCAGTATCTCAGGCGGCTGGACGGCTACGACGTCGTCGTCCGGGCGGGCGGCTCGAAGGGCAAGGTGGCGCTGGTCTCCGGCGGCGGCAGCGGTCACGAGCCCGCCCACGGCGGCTACGTGGGAAAGGGCCTGCTGGACGGCGCGATTGCCGGGGCGGTGTTCACCTCCCCCACGCCGGATCAGGTGTATGAGGCGATCCGCGCCGCGGACGGCGGCCGGGGCGTGCTGCTGGTGATCAAGAACTACACCGGCGACGTGATGAACTTCGAGATGGCCGCCGACATGGCCCGGGACGACGGCATCGAGGTGGAACAGGTCGTCACCGCCGACGACGTGGCCGTCGAAAACAGCACCTGGACCACCGGCCGCCGCGGCATCGCCGGGACGATATTCGTCCACAAGCTGGCCGGCGCCTGCGCCGAAGCGGGCGGCAGCCTCCAGGAGGTCAAGCGCGTGGCCGAGAAGGTCATCGAAAACGTGCGCTCCATGGGCATGGCGGTCAACGCCTGCACCGTGCCCGCGGTCGGCAAGCCCACCTTCGACCTGGCCGAGGACGAGGTCGAGATCGGCATCGGCATCCACGGCGAGCCCGGCGTGCACCGCCAGCAAATCGCCCCCGCGGACGCCATCGTGGACGCGCTGCTTGACAAGATACTCGCCGAGGGCATCTACCATTCCGGCGACGAGGTCGCCGTGATCGTCAACGGCATGGGCGGCACCCCGCTGATGGAGCTCTACATCGCCAACCGCCGCCTCAACGCCGCCCTGCGCGACAAGGGCCTCAAGGTCTATCGCACCATGGTCGGCAACTACATGACCTCGCTGGAGATGGAGGGCTTCTCCATCACCCTTTTGAAGCTGGACGACGAGCTCAAGGCCCTGCTCGACGCCCCCTGCGACGCCCCGGCGTGGGTGCAGGGGTGAATCACCAAAAAAGGACCCTTTGCCTCCCTTCCGGGGGGCAAAGGGTCCTTTTTTATCGCGTCATGGCCGGATTGGTATACCTCGCGGCCGCTTCGCAGATCATCTTCACCCGCCGGTCGTCGATATCGTTGGGGATGGAGCAATCCGCGCCCAGTATGAAGCCGCGATAGCCGTTTTCGTCGATCAGTTGCTTCACATAGGCGTCCAGTTCTTCCGGGGCGCCGGTGTCGATCAGCGTGCCGGGGTTGTTGTCGAAGCCGCCCAGCACGCACTTGCCGGGGAAGAGCTGCCGCCCCTCGGCCAGGGGGATGCCCTCGGTGTGCTGCGCCCAGTTGTAGCAGCCCGCCTCGTAATCCCGATACCAGGAGATCACGTTGGTGTGCCGCGCGTAGCCGCAGATGTGCAGTATGTTGTAGGAGCTGTACTTGTTGGCCTCGTTGAGCACCCCGATCTCGGTGGGCGTGATCAGTTTGCGGTAGCGCTCCCGCGGGTAGAGCGGGCTCTGGATATTCTGCACGCAGTAGTAGATGCCGTCCAGCTTCGTCTCGCCAAACAGCTGCCGCACCAGCTCCACGAAATCTTTCTGGATCTCCATGCCCGCGGCGGCGAAGGCATCCGGGAAGCGCTCGGCCAGCTTCACGAACTTGTCGTAGCGCAGGTCGAGGAAGTCGAACTTGATGCGTATGGCCTGCAGCGGCGCGAACACGTTGTAGAACGTCATGACCTCGCCGTTGAACTGGTCGATGATGCGCTGCACGTGCCTGACCTGCTCCCGTATCCACGGGTGGTCGGGCCCCACGGCCCTGATCTTCATCAGGTCGGCTTCGGTCTCAAGCGGGTTGTCCATGATCGGCGGGTAGCCCATGAAGCCCTCGTTCATCATCTTCATCATGTCGGGATCGACCAGCTCGTAGTAGCGGCGGTGCCCCTCGACGATGCGCTCCCGGATGGCGGCGTCTTTATCCGCGCGAAACTGGTCCGGCCCCAGCACGAAGTGGTGCCAGAAGCCCGTGGGGACCTTGAAGGTCTCTTTGCAGGCGAAGGCGTCCTTCAAAAGCTGTCTCTTGTCGTACTTCATCTGCGGTAATCCTCCGCGGTTTTGCGAATCAGTTCAAGCCGCGACACGGGCACGTCGTCGCCGATGGTGCAGTCCGCGCCGAGGCCTACGCCGGCGGTGCCCGCCTCGTCCAGTATGCGGCACACCTCGCGGCGGACGTCCTCGTCGCTGCCGGTGTACAGAAGCGTGTTCGGCCGGTTGTCGAAGCCGCCCAGCACCGGCTTGCCGTCGAATATCCTCTTGCCCTCGGCCAGCGAGACGTTCTCGCTGTACACCGCCCAGTTGAACGCCTGCACGGGATAGTCCACGTACCAGCTCAGGTCGTTGGTGTAGCCGAAGTATCCGCAGATGTGGATCATGTTCTTCTTGGCGTGCGCGTCGATGTTGTTGAGCACCGCCAGGTCCAGCGGCCGCACCACGGCGTCGTGTTTGTCGCGGTTGAAGGTGAACTTGTCCTGCACCGACTGTACGCTGTAGTAGATGCCGTCCACGCTCGTCTCCTCAAACAGCCGGTCCACCAGGCAGTTGACGTCCTTCGCGATCTCCCGCGCCGCGTGGACCATCACGTCCGGGTGCTGCCGAAACAGTGTCGTGAACTTCTTGAAGTCCTCGTCGAACTCCTCAAAGCGCAGGCGGATGTACTGCAGCGGCGAAAACACGTTGTACAGCTTGTACAGCCCGTCCCCGGCGTAGTCGCAGATGTCCTTGACGTAGTTAACCTGACGGGTGATCCACGGGTGGTCCGGGCCCACGGACTTGATCCCGGCCAGGTCGTCGACCGTGCGCACGGTCCTTTGGCACACCGACGGATGGCCGAAGAAGCCGTCCGACATGATCTTTAAAAAGTCCGGGTCCACCTCGTCGATGAACTTCTTCTGGCCGGTCACCACGGCGTCGTAGACCGCGGGGTCCTCGTAGCCGTAGTGGTCGTGGAAGGATACGAAGTGGTGCCAGAAGCCCACCGGCGCGCGGTCGGGCTTTTCGTTGGCGAAAAAGGCATCCATCAGCTGTTTCTTATCCATGTGTATTCTCCTCGTTTTTCATTCTCCGGTCTTTTCGATCAGCAGGTCGCACAGCCCCTCGAGCTGCCAGCTCATGGTCACCGCGCCGGGGTCCAGGTGCCCCACGCCGCGGTTGGTCTGGTAGCTGGCGCGACCCTTGACGGCCGCCATGTCGCGGGTGGCCTCGGCGCCGTCCAGCGCGGCCTGCTTGACGGCGTTCAGCATTGCCCGCTCGTCCTCGCCGTCCTGAAGCCCCTGCCGGAACCGCTGCACCGCCGGGTACAGCGCGTCGATCATGGTCTTCATGCCGGGCTGGGCCTGCCCGCGGTTCATCATGTCCTTCACCATGGCCGCCAGCGCGTCGCACAGCCCCGCGGCGTCGAGTTCCGCCCTGCCCGCGCAGGCCTTCGACGCGGCCATGTAGCCGCCGCCGTAGAGTATGCCGGAGGACCCGCCGATCTTGCTCATCATCAGCATGCCGATCTTGCGGAAGGCGGCGTCGATGGGCATGGCGCGCAGTTCGTCGCCCACGGCCACGAGGTTTTCAAAGCCGAGGTTCATGTTGGCCCAGTGGTCCCCGTCGCCGGTGGCGGCGTCCAGGCCGCTGATGTAGTCGCCGTTTTCGGCGATGCGCCGGGCCGTCCGCCCGATGTAGTCCACGTAATCGCCGCTGGTCAGTAGAAAGCCCATATCCGTTCTCCTTTACACGCGGAAGGCCGGGGCCTCGCTGGGATAGTCGAGGTACGCCTTCAGCTCGTCGTCCAGCTTGAGCAGCGTGACGCTCACGCCCGCCATCTCCAGGCTGGTCATGTAGTTGCCCACGAAGGCTTTGTAAATGCGGATGCCCTTCTCCCGCAGGATGTTCTCCACCTCGTCGTAGAGTATGTACTGCTCCATCAGCGGCGTGCCGCCCAGGCCGTTGACCATCACGGCGACCTCGCTGCCGGTGTAGTCGCAGTCGTCGAAGATCTTTTGCAAAAGCTTCGCCGCCAGTTCCTTGGCGCTGCTCATCTTCTCGCGGTTGATGCCGGGCTCGCCGTGGATGCCCATGCCGATCTCGCACTCGTCCTCGCCGAGCGTGAAGCCGGGCTTGCCCACCGCGGGCAGTATGCAGGGCGTCATGGCCATGCCCATGGTGCGCACGTTGGCGATGGCCTTCTCCGCGGCGGCCTTGACCTCGGGCAGGCTCTTGCCCATCTCGGCGGCGGCGCCCGCCACCTTGTGCACGAACAGCGTGCCCGCGATGCCGCGGCGGCCGGTGGTCCAGGTGCTGTCCTCCACGGCCACGTCGTCCTTCACCACGGCGATGTCGGTTTTGATGCCGTCGAATTCCACCATCTCCCGGGCCATCTGGAAGTTCATGATGTCGCCGGAGTAGTTCATGATGACCATCAGCACGCCCGCGCCGCCGTCCGCGGCCTTGACGCCCTCGATGATGCGGTCCGGCGAGGGCGACGAGAACACGTTGCCCGCCACCGCGGCGTCCAGCATGCCCTTTCCCACGTAGCCGCCGAAGGACGGCTCGTGGCCGCTGCCGCCGCCGGTGATCAGGCCCACCTTGCCGGGGGTCTTTTCCGCGCGGGCGATCACCTCCACGCCCTCGCCCAGATAGCGGATCTTCGGGTTGGCCTTGGCCATGCCCCGGAGCATGTCGCTGACGACTTCATTGGGATTGTTGATGATTTTCTTCATAGCTTTGCGTCTCCTTTTCCTTGTTTTGCCTTGCTTTCAGCCTCTCCGGCTCTGAGCGCCCTTCCCGCCCAAATACGCGCTGCGGACGCGGTCGTCCTGCAGAAGCGTCCGGGCGTCGCCGCTGAAGGCGATTTTGCCGGTCTCCAGCACGAAGGCGCGGTCGGCGATGGAGAGCGCCATGTTGGCGTTCTGCTCGATCAGCAGTATCGTGGTGCCCTGCTTGTTGATGGATTCGATGAGCTCAAAGATCATCAGCACCAGGTTCGGCGCGAGGCCCATCGAGGGCTCGTCCAGCAGCAGCAGCTTGGGTTCGCTCATCAGTGCCCGGCCGATGGCCAGCATCTGCTGCTCGCCACCGGAGAGGGTGCCCGCGGTCTGGTCCATGCGCTCCTTCAAACGCGGAAAGAGGTCGTACACCCGCGCGTAGGCCTGCTCGATGCCCGCCTTGTCCCTGCAGGTGTAGGCCCCCAGCCGCAGGTTTTCGCTGACCGTCAGCGCCGGGAACACCTCGCGCCCCTCGGGGGAGATGCTGATGCCGCGGGAGATGATGCGGTGCGGCGCAGCGCGGGTGATGTCCTCGCCCATGAAGCGGATGCTGCCGGACTGCGCCCGCACCAGCCCCGTGATGGCGGACAGCGTGGTGGACTTGCCCGCGCCGTTGGAGCCGATCAGCGTGACGATCTCGCCCTGCTTGACCTCGAAGGAGATGCCCTTGAGCGCGTTGATCGGGCCGTAGGAGACGACCAGGTTGTCAATTTTCAGCATGCTTCTCGCGCTCCCCTCCCAGATAGGCGTCGATGACCGCCTGATTGCTGGCGATTTCCTCGGGCAGGCCCTCGGCGATCAGCTTGCCGTGGTCCAGCACGTAGATGCGGTCGGACACGTTCATCACCACGTTCATGTCGTGCTCGATCAACAGCACCGTGTAGCCGATGCTCTTCAAATGCCGTATGAACTGCAGAAGCGCCTCGCTCTCGGCGGGGTTCATGCCCGCGGCGGGCTCGTCCAGCAGCAACAGCTTCGCGTCGGTGGCCATGGCGCGGGCGATCTCCACCTTGCGCTGGTCGCCGTAGGGCAGGCTGCCGGCGTAGTCGTTGATGTGCGCGCCCATGCCGATGCTCTCGAGGATCTCGATGGCCCGGGCGATGTTCTCCGCCTCCTGCCTGCGGTAGGCGGGGGTGTGGAACAGTCCCTGGAAGAAGTTGTAGTGGGTGTGGATGTGCATGCCCACCAGCACGTTCTCGATCACCCGCAGCTTCGGAAACAGCCTCAGGTTCTGGAAGGTGCGGGAGATGCCCAGCTTCACGATCTCCTGGGGCGTCTTGTCCATCAGCTTCTGACCCATGAACGCCATATCGCCCTCGGTGATGCGGTAGACGCCGGTCAGCATGTTGAACACGGTGGTCTTGCCCGCGCCGTTGGGACCCACCAGGCTGACGATCTCGCCCTGGTCCACCCGGAGGGAGACGTTGTCCACGGCGGTCAGGCCGCCGAAGCGTATGGTGATGTTGTCGATCGTAAGAAACGCCATCGCCTACGCCTCCTTTCCGCGCCCGGGAATGTAGCTCCCGAGTCCGCGCTCCGTGAGCAGTTTGCGCGTCTGGCGGCTCAGCTTGTAGGGCAGCGTGGACTGCCAGCCCAGCGCGCCCTGCGGCCTGAACTGCATCATCAACACCAGCAGCACGCCGTAGATCACGAACCGCCATTCGTTCAAAAACCGGAACACCTGCGGGAACAGCCACAGAAGCGCCGCGCCGAACACCATGCCGCGCACCGTGCCCAGCCCGCCCACGATGACCACCGACAGGATCAGTATCGAGGTGTTGAACACGAAGCTCGTGGGCTCGATGTAGCTGTTGGCGATCACGCAGTACAGCCCGCCGCCCAGCCCCGTGATGAAGGCCGATATGACGAAGGCCAGTATCTTGTAGCGCGCGGTGCGGATGCCCATCATGGTGGCGGCCAGCTCGTCGTCCCGGATGGCCATGAAGGCCCGCCCGGCCTTGGAGTTGCGGATGGCCAGGCACGCGATGCC
>CADASI010000081.1 GCA_902790525.1 uncultured Eubacteriales bacterium | reverse complement strand
GCCCGCCCATGAAGTACGTTGCATTTCGTACTCGGGCGGGCGCCGCATCGGCGCCCCTACGCAGGTTTCATGAATCCATATGCATTTTGAGACAGCCCCGTTTTTTGAATCGAAGAAGGATCAGTCGTCCTCTTCCTCGGCCTTGTAGGCTTCGATGACCTTCTTGGCGGTGGCGGCGGGCACTTCCTCATAGCGCTCGAAGCGCATGGTGAACGCGCCGCGGCCCTGGGTCATGGAGCGCAGGTCGGTGGCGTACTTGAACATCTCGCTCAGGGGCGCTTCAGCGGTGACGCGCTGCAGGTCGCCGATCTTCTCGGAGCCGAGGATGCGGCCGCGACGCTTGCTCATATCGCCATAGATGTCGCCCATGTACTCGTCGGGCACGTCCACTTCCACGTGATAGATGGGCTCGAGGAGCACGGGGTTGGCGGTGGTCAGCTGCTTGAACGCCAGGCGCGCGGCGGTCTTGAATGCCATTTCGGACGAGTCGACGGGGTGATAGCCGCCGTCGTACAGTTCAGCGGTCAGGCCCACAACGGGGAAGCCGGCCAGCACGCCGTGGCGGATGTTCTCCAGCAGGCCCTTCTCGACGGCGGGGATGAAGTTGCGCGGGACGGTGCCGCCCACGACGCTGTCCACAAAGTGGAACTCGGTGTCGTTCGGGTCATCGTTGGGGCGGAACTTGATCTTGACATCGCCGAACTGGCCGTGTCCGCCGGTCTGCTTCTTGTGGCGACCTTCGACATCAATGGGCTTGCGGATGGACTCGCGATAGGGGATCTTGGGATCCTGCAGCACGCAGTCCACCTTGAACTTGCTGGCCAGCTTGGCGGCCACAACGTCGATGGACACCTCGCCGATGCCGCTCAGCACAGACTCGGCGGTCTCCACGTTCTTCTCCACGCGGATGGTGGGATCCTCCTCCATCAGGCGGGCCAGGCCGGAGAAGATCTTGTCCTCCTCGCCGGCCTTCTTGGCGTACACGGCCTTGGAGATGTTGGGGGCCGGGAACTCCATGTCGGGGAACTGTACGGGGTTGTTGGGATCGCACAGGGTGTTGCCCGTGGCGACGGACTGCAGCTTGGCCAGCGCGCACAGATCGCCCGCGACCACCTTGGTGGTGGTGGACTGCTGCTTGCCCTTGAGGATGTAGATGGTGCCGGGCTTCTCGGTCTTCTCGGCGTTGGCGTTATAGAGCACGGTGCTGCTCTCCAGCACGCCGGAGGTGACCTTCAAAAGGCTCAGCTTGCCCACGAAGGGGTCGGCCATGGTCTTGAACACATGGGCGGAGAAGGGCTGGGCGGCGTCGCACACGCGCTCGACCTCCTCGCCGCTCTTCGGGTTGACGCCCTTCATGACCGTGCCCGCCGGGGAAGGCATCAGGTCGATGATGTTGTCCAGCAGCTTCGCCATGCCCACGCGGGTCAGGCTGGAGCAGCACACCACGGGCACCACGGTGCCGTCCACGATGCCCTTGCGCAGGCCGTACATGACCTCTTCCTCGGTCAGCTCGTCGCCGCCCTCCAGGAACTCGAGGTACTTCATCTCCAGTTCCTCGTCGGCGCCGGCGGCGGCCTCGACGATGGCCTCGCGGCAGCGCTCGACCTCGTCGGCCAGGTTGGCGGGGATGTCGATGGTCTTGAGGTTCTTGCCCTCGCCGATGAAGGCCTTCTTCTCGAGGATGCACACCACGCCGGTGAACTTGCCGTTTTCGACGATCGGCACCTCGATGGGGGCGATGTGGCTGCCGTACTTGTCGGTGATGGTGCCCAGCGCGCGCTCGAAGTTGGCGTTCTCCTGGTCCATTTTATTGATGACGATCATGCGGGAGGAGTGGGTCTTGTCGCACATGGCCCAGGCCTTCTCCGCGCCCACGTCCAGGCCGGAGACCGCGCCCACGGTGATCAGCGCGCCCTCGCACACGTTCATCGGGCCCACCTGCTCGCCGGCGAAATCGAAGAAGCCGGGAATATCCACCAGATTGACCTTCCGGTCCTTCCACTCCAACGGCGCCATGGCGGCGGAGATGGAAATCTGCCGCTTGATCTCTTCCGGATCGTAGTCCATGGTGGCCTGGCCGTCCTCCACGCGCCCCTGGCGGTCGATCGCCCCGGCGGTGAACAGAAGCGCCTCGGCCAGCGTGGTCTTGCCGACGCTGCCGTGACCCACGATGGTCAGGTTGCGGATATTCTTGGCCTGATAATCTTTCATATGAATTCCCCCTGTGAGTATAGTTTTACTGCGCGCACAAGCGCATCGGATGAAACCCCGGTAGGCGCTTATATGCCATAGTATTTATATTTTATCAGAATTTCGTCGATTTGAAAAGACCTTTTGTGCAGGATTTTTGCGTTTTGCGGGGAATTTTTTATTTATAGAAATGATTTAACCGACGATCAGGGGAGTTTTGCCGTGAAAAGGAAGATCTGCGCCGCCATGCTGGCGCTTTTGATGCTGGCCTCCGCCTGCGCGGAGCACACCCGGGACGGCATCCGCATGGCCTACCGCAACATCGCGGACTGGGCCGGGGGCTCGCCCTACCTCGAAGCGCCCGCGGTGACCGCCCCCTACGCCCCGGGGGCGCTGACCGGGGCGGCGCTCGACGACGCGCTTCACTATCTGAACTTCATAAGGTGGCTTGCCGGCCTTGAGCCGGTGAAGGGTTCGGAGATCTACAACTACCAGTGCCAGCACGGGGCGGTGCTGCTGGCGGCGCTGGACTACGTGGACCACAGCGCCCCGAACCCCGGCGACATGGACAAAAACTTCTACGATTCCGCCCACCTGGCCACCACCTCGAGCAACATCGCGCGGTTCAACTGGATGCGGGAGAGCATCATCCGCGAGGGCATCGCCTACTTCGTGCGGGACGACGGGGACCAGAACCTGCCCACGATGGGCCACCGGCGCTGGGCGCTGAACCCGGCGATGGGGGCCACGGGCTTCGGCCTGGCCAACGCCGAAAGCGGCATGAGCTACGTGGTGATGTACGCCCACGACCTGGGCAACGCCGACGCCCGCTGGGACTGCGTGCGCTGGCCCGCCGCCGGGGCCTTTCCCGCGGAGTTGATGCACGACCACCTGGCCTGGACGGTGACGCTGAACCCGGCGGTGTACGACCTCGAAGCCTCCGCCCCCGTGGTGACCCTGGAGGAAAAGGACCTGGGCCTGCGCTTCGACTTCGACCCCTCGGAGGAGACGGGCGACGGCTTCTGCGCGGTGAACCTGGAGCCCTACGGCGCGGGCGGGTGCGTCATATTCCGCCCGGACTTCACCGGCACGGACTTCACCGACTACCAGCAGAACCAGCGCTGGCGGGTGCACATCGGCGGGCTGGTCACCCGATCGGGCGACGCGGCGACGATGGATTACACCGTGGACATGGTCGCCCTGCGCGCCGAGGACGCCGTGAACGTGGAGATCTCCCAGACGGCGGCGGCGCTCAGGCCCGGGGAGACGCTGCAACTGTCCGCCCGGGTGATCCCCGCCTACGCCGACGACCTCCGCGTGACCTGGTCCAGCGCCGACCCGGCCGTCGCCGCCGTGGATGAAGCCGGCCTGGTCACCGCCCTCAACCCCGGCGCGTGCGACATCGTCTGCACGGATTGCGCGGGCCATACCGACGTCTGCCGCGTGAACGTGGCAGAGTGACAGAGTACAGAGTACAGAGTACAGAGTGCAGAGTGCAGAGTACAGAGTACAGAGTGCAGAGTACAGAGTGCAGAGTACAGAGTACAGAGTAGAGTGTGACACGCAGGGGCCCAGGCTATTCCTGTTCCCTGTTCCCTGTTCCCTGTTCCCTGTTCCCTCTCTCGTCGGATGGCATCAAAACAAAAATGTAAAAACCCTGCAACAAAACGACGCGGCCTTCCGTCCAACAGGATAACGGAAGGCTGAAAACATACCCTGGAGGTGATCGTGCATGAGGAAAATCCTTGCGTCGGCGCTGTGCCTGCTGATGTTGTGCGCGTCGGCGCTGGCGGAGACCTACACAGTGGACGTCTACGGCTCGGAGGAGAGCCCGGCCTACGCCATACTGCTCAGTGACGACGGCACGCTGCTGACCCCGATACATACGTGCAGCAGCATCTATCAGCTCACGCCCCGGGGCACGCCCGACGCGGAGAAGCTGTTCTCCGTCACCCCTGTGAACGTGGACATCGCCTACACGCCGGAGCTCGCGGAGGAGCTGCTGTACGACATGGACAGCATCCACGTGGCGCTGATGAACGGCGACGGCCGGCTGCTGACCGGCTTCGATTACGATGGCCTGGACTATGTCAACGGCGCCGTGATCTTCACGCTGCCGGACGACGCGCGGCACTGCGGCGCGATGGACGCGGCGGGCAACGTGATCGTCGAGCCGGTGTACGCCGCGCTCCGGCCCCTCAGGGACGGCGCGTGGCTGGCGCTGACGTTCCCGGAGGCGTTCACGGACCCCTACGACGCCCTCTGCGGCGCGGCGTACATCGACGCCGCGGGCAACGTCCGGGACCTGGGCCTGCACACCCGCGACCGCTACCTCGACGTGGATGCCCGGGGCGTCGCGGTGCTCGGCAACGTGGAGGAGTACGACGGGAAGACCGTGTTCATCGGCCCGGACGGCGACGAGCTGTTCGACCGCCAGTTCCAGTACGCCGACACCTTCATCGGCAATTACGCCGTGGTGGAGGACAACGACCGCTACGGCGTGATCGACGCCACCGGCAAAACGGTGCTGCCGCTGGAGTACGATTACATCAACCGCGAGCCGGGCAAGCCCATCATCGCCCTGCGGGGTTCGTACTACGCCGCCTATGACCCGGAGGACTTCGCGCTGCTGGTCGAGGAGGACCTCTCCCCCGAGGAGTCGGTCAGCGCCGTCGCCATCACCCCGGAGCTGCTGGGCATTTCCGCCGGGGACCGCTCCTGGGTCCGCGCCATCGACGGCGAGGTGCTGTCGGAGACGCCGGAGGACAAGAGCGTGTGGATGTACGGCGTGACGGGCGAAAACGTCACCCGGCTGGTGCAGGAGGACAAGGCGTGGCCCGGCGGCATGGCCCGGCTGATCGACCTGTACGGCAACCCGGTCAGCGGCGACTACCGCATGATCCTCGGCGGGACCTGGCAGGACGGCCGCGGGCGGTTCATCACCGGCGACTACCGCATACTCACCGACGCCGACGGCAACGAGACGGTGGACTGGACGAGCTACCGCTACGGCCTGATCGACGACGACGGCAACGCGCTGCTGCCCCAGATCTACGACGAGCTGCGGGCGCTGTCCTTCGACCGCTTCTGGGCGGTCCAGGGGGATCAGAGCGGCATGATCGACGCCGCGGGCAAATGGTACTTCGCCGTCAGCGACTACGTGTCGCTGATGGACTGATATTACATTATTGGGAGGAAGAGAGAGATGTTGAAGAAAGCTGTCGCGCTCATGATGGCGCTGCTGCTGGCGGGCTGCGCCCTGGCGGAGTGCCCGCAGATCGCCGTGAACGAATACCCCGTGGTGGACGGCTCCACGGCCACCCTGCCGCTGAGCTACAGTCTGATGGAGGCCGCCACGGGCGTGGACGAGGCCGCCGCGAAGATCGCCATACGCCACAACAAGACCACCGAGTCCTTCTACGCGCTGGTGGACGGCCGGGCGGACATGCTGCTGGTGTACGAGCCCTCGCAGGACGCCTGGGACTACGCCAGGGAGCAGGGCGTCGCGCTGGAGGTGCAGGCCATCGGCTACGACGCGCCGGTGTTCCTCATCAACGACGGAAACCCCGTGGAGTCGCTGACCCACGATGAGATCGTGGGCATCTACACCGGCAAGATCACCAACTGGAAGGATGTCGGCGGCGACGATTTGGACATCGTGGCCTACCAGCGGGTGGAGAACTCCGGCAGCCAGGTGATGATGCGCGCCCAGGTGATGCAGGGCGCGGAGATGGTGGACGCCCCCAAGGAGTTCCGCACCAGCGAGATGGGCGAGCTGGTGGACGCCATCGCCTCCTACCGCAACACCGCCAACTCCATCGGCTATTCGGTGTACTACTACATCGACAACATGTACATGAAGGAGGGCGTCAAGCTGTTGAAGGTCAACGGCGTCGCGCCCACCAACGAGACCATCGCCAGCGGCGAGTACCCGTACCGCCAGCCCTTCTACGCCGTCATACGCGCCGACGCCCCGCAGGATTCCCCCGCCCGTCGGCTCTACGACTGGCTCGCCACCGAAGAGGGCCGCGCGCTCGTCGAGGCCGCGGGCTATGTGGCCGCGCCGGTGGAGGGGTAAAACAACAACATAACGGCAGGGCCGGCTGAGCCGGCCCTGCCGCTTTGTGTATGTATTACCGCCTTGCGGGCTCCGCCCGCCCGAGGGGGAACTGGGCGATGCGCAGCGCGGTGGCGCCGTAGGGGATCAGCTCGATCACCTGGGCGCGGGCGGCGTCGATCCGGGGCACCATGGGCACGTTGGCGCAGTTGGCGCCGTCCATGGGCCAGTCGATGGGCACGGCCTTGACCAGCACGCTCACCGGCGACTCGCCCCTGCCAAACGCGGTGGGGGCGTCGTCATACACGGCCTTCATGGGCTCCTCCCGCATCAGCGCCCAGTTCCAGTCGTCCACGGTGGACGCCTGGCGGCTGCCGTCGGGCAGCGTCTCCCAGTCCTCGTTGGGTTGCCACGCCATCAGCAGCGGGCCCAGCTCCACCGCGCCGGACTGGTGGTACCACCGGGTCACCCGGGGCACGGTGGGCAGCTCCAGCCGCACCACATCGCCGGTGCGCCAGCGCACCTGCATGATCTCGCCGTCGGGCAGGAAGATCATGGGCTGCCGCGCCCAGAAGGGCACCCGCAGGTACAGCGGGAACTCGCAGGGCTGCTTGACGGACACTTCGACCGTCACCGACTGCGCGAAGGGATACCCGCCGGACACCTTCACCCGCACGGGCACATTGCCCATCGTGGCGCGCACGGTGCAGGGCGCGTAGCTGACGGCCTGCAGGCCGCCGTCGGAGGTCATGTACCACTGGGAGGCCACGAAGCCCGGCCAGCCCTGCTGGATGTCCGAGGGGTAGCCCAGCGGGGCCTCCTCGTCGGTGAACAGGTTGGCCCGGTCCTCCATGTTGTAGAAGCGGCGCGCCTCCTCCGAGACCTTCACCTGATTGACCTGCTGGCACTGCTGGTTCAGCGTCATGTCGGCGGTGAAGGCGGCGGGCAGGGCGTTGTAGGCGAGCTTTTCGAGGATGTCGGCGTAGTCCTGGGCGAAGTCGCCCAGCCCGAGCAGTGTCTCAAGCGAGCGCATCAATTCCGCCACCGCGCCGGTGTCCACGCCCTGGGTGGGGTTGGAGCCGTTCACGTGGGCGTCGCAGGAGAACATGCCGTTGGCCAGGCCGTGGTACTTCATCAGCCGCTCCCAGCCGAAGCGGAAGCCGCCCTGCTCCTTGAAGCCGGACTTGAACAGGTTGATCACGCCGGGGGTCTTCAGCCCCATAGCGATGTTCACGCCCTGCGACAGGTGGTACTGCGTGTGGAAGTACGGCCGCTTGTCGCCCTCCAGCGCCTCGTTGCGCTCCTCCTCCAGCGCCTCGCGCAGGCGGGGCCACTTGAGGGACTTGCTCATGGGGATGGTGTTGGAGTAGGTGTGGAAGTGGTTGGGCCAGTCCAGGGTCTGCTCCCGCAGCTTTTTGCACAGCTCGACGAGGTGCTTCTGCCCCGTGATGTTGTAAAGCCACAGCGCCAATTCCATGTTGTCGCCGCCCCGGGCCACGGACCACTCCCTGAGCGGCCGTTCGGCCAGGTTCAGATACTGGTATTTGAAGAATCTGTCCATCAGCACCAGCGCGCGCCGGTCGTTTTCGGCGGTGAAGTAGTGCCTGAGCGCCCGGAGCGCGGCCACCAGCGGCCAGGTGTCGGCGTTGTCTTCAGGGCCGAACCAGCCGTCCTCGCGCTGGCTGGCGATGAGCGCCTCCACGTGCCAGCGCGCGCGGTCCTTCAGGGCGTCGTCGTCCACCGTCCAGGCCAGCAGCACCAGCCCGTCCAGGCGGCACAGCGTGGCGACATCCGTCGTCCGGGGCCACAGCGCGTCCAGCCGGGCCTTCGCGGCCTCCGCCTGGGTGGTCAGCTGGTCAAGCAGCCAGCCCTCGGGTCGGATCGCGCCCAGCGACAGCGGGGACAGCGCGTTGGGCGTCAGCGGCGCGCGGTTGAAGATGGGTTTCATAGATACACCCCTTACTCGAATATCCTGTATTCACACTCAATGCGTCCGTTGTAGTAGCGGCGGCGGCGCGTGGCGCGGCGTCCGTACTCCCGCTCGAAGCCCATGTCCGCGGAGAACGCGCACAGCTTCCAGCCGGGATGCCGCTTTTGCAGCGCGCCGAGCTGCTTGGCCACCGCGTGGGCGGCGCGAAGGTTGTCCAGCCGCTCGCCGTAGGGGGGATTTGCGATGAACACGCCGGGATCGCCTGAAAGGTTCACGTCCCGCATGTCCCGGACCTCGAGCTCGATGCGCCCGGCAAGCCCCGCCTGCTTCAGGTGGCGGCGGGCCAGCTCGATGGCCTCGGGGTCGATGTCGCTGCCGGCGATGTGCATGGGCCGCTTTGACCCCTCCTCGTACTTCAGCCGGGCCTCGCGGCGGATGTCGTTTACGACCTCTATGGGCACGCAGGGCCAGGCCTCCATGGCGAACTTCCGGGTCAGCCCGGGGGCGCGGTTCATGGCGATGAACGCGGCCTCGACGAGTATCGTGCCGGTGCCGCAGCAGGGGTCGTACAGCCGCTGCCACGGGTGCCACGGGCTTTGCAAAACCAGCGCCGCCGCCAGCGTCTCCCGAAGCGGGGCCTCGCCGTTCCAGGTGCGGTAGCCGCGTTTGGACAGTGGCTCGCCCGAGGTGTCCACAGCCACGGTGACCAGGTCGTTGCGTATGGAGATGTCGATCTGGAAGGTCACGCCCGTCTCACTGAACCAGTCCGCGTGGTAGGCGGACTTCATGCGCTCCACCATGGCGCGCTTGCCGATCTTCTGGACGTCCGACGGGCTCATCAGCTGCGACTTGACGCACTTGGCGCGTATGGGAAAGGCGGCGTCCTCCGGCATCAGCTTTTCCCATTCGACGGCCTTCACGCCCTGGAACAGCTCCTCATAGGTCCGGGCCTCGAACTGCGCCATAACCAGCATCACCCTGTCGCAGGTGCGCAGCCACAGGTTGGCGCGGAAGGCGTCGGCGAAGTCGCCCTCGAACATCGCGCCGCCCACGTCCATCACTCGGACGTTCTGCATGCCCATGTGCTTTAAGTCCCGCCCGGTCATGCCCTCCATGCCGAAAGCGGCGCTTGCGATCCACTTCATCTGACGCCACAAATCCCTTCGCGCTTCACTGTGAAAAGCCAAAAACCTTCCCAAAAATAATTATAAATGATAAAAGCCCTTTCCGCAAGGGATTTGGGCGCGGTTATGCCGGGCAAATCAAAAACTTAATACAATGATTGTCGGGGCCATCCGTTGGATGTCCCCGACCCGCGCAACCGCTCGCTCTGCTCGCCGGTTCGCTAATCATTGTACATACAAAAAAGCGCGCCGTTCGATGAGCGCTTTTCCGTCTTGCCACCCCGCGGGATTCATGTTAAAATAGAGCCATATGATGGAACACAGGGGGAAGATGAACATGAATCAGGTCAAAAAGCTGTCCACCGGCAAGATCTGGTGCTTCGCCGTGGGCCAGTTCGGCTGGTCGGTGCTCGCGGCGCTGATCTCGAGCTGGCTGGTGAACTACTACCAGCCCGACCTGGCCACCCAGCAGGCGGGCCAGCCGATCTTCGTGCCCCAGGGCCGCGTGGTGCTGGGCATACTGACGGTCCTCGGCGCCATCACGGCCTTCGGGCGGCTGTTCGACGCCGTCACCGACCCGATCATCGCGTCCATGTCCGACCGCTGCAAGTCGAAGGCCGGGCGGCGCATACCGTTCATGCGCGTCGCGGCGATCCCCTTCGCGTTAAGCTGCATGCTGACCTTCTGGTCGCCGGTGAACCGGGAGAGCTGGCTAAACGCGGGCTTCCTGTTTCTGATGCTGATGCTGTTTTACCTGTCCATGACCATGTACTGCACGCCCTACAACGCGCTCATCCCCGAGCTGGGCGCGGACCAGAAGACCCGCATGGCGATCTCCACCGCGATATCCTTCACCTACATCGCGGGCATGGCGATGGCGTATGTGGCCCCGGTCATCTGGGGCATGCTGGAGAACACGATGCCCCGGGTGACCGCCATACGGGTGACGTTCACGGGGATGTCGCTGATCGGCATGGTCTGCATGTTCGTGCCGGTGTTCACCATCCGCGAGCGGGACTACGTGACCGCCGCGCCCAGCCAGTCCAACGCCATGCGCTCCCTGGCGGCCACCTTCCGCAACCGGGATTTCCGGGTGTTCGTGGCCTCGGACATCGCCTACTTCCTGGGCATCACCATGTTCCAGACGGCGCTGCCCTTCTTCGTCACCAGCCTGCTCAGGCTGGACGAGAGCATGTCCACGGTGTACTTCGTGCTGATGACGGCGCTGTCGGTGCTGTTCTACGTGCCGGTGAACCGGCTGACCCCGAGGTTCGGCAAGAAGAAGCTGATACTGTGCGCGTTCACGGTGTTCACGGTGAGCTTCGTGTACACCGCCTGCTTCGGAAGCCGCCTGCCGATCCCCCCGGTGGCGCAGGGCTACATCCTCTGCGCGGTGGCAGCCCCGGCCATGGCGATATTCGGCATACTGCCCCAGGCGGTGGTGGCCGACATCGCCGAATACGACGCCCTGGAGACCCATGAGAACCGCAGCGGCATGTTCTACGCCGCCCGCACCTTCGCCTTCAAGCTGGGCCAGTCCATCGCCATGCTGCTGGTGACGGCCTTCGCCACCATCGGCCAGGAGACCGGCCTGGGCTATCGCGTCACCGCCGTAGCCGCCGCCGCCGTGTGCGTGCTGGGCGGGGTGCTGTTCATGCTCTACGACGAGAAGAAGGTCTACGCCCGAATCGCGAAATAGGAGGCTTGAAATGGAGTATCTGAATCAGGACGGCCTGGCGCTGTCCGAGCACTACGCCCGGACCATGGAAACGGTCATACTGCCCTTCATCAACGCCCGCCGGACGGACCGGACGATCCCCGGCGACGACGGCGTGCCGCTGTTCGCCTCGCGCTTTGACGCCGACCAGGCCAGGGGCACGGTGCTGATCGTCCACGGCTTCACCGAGAACGCGGACAAGTTCGCGGAGGTCATACACTCGCTGCTCAGGCGCGGCCTCTCCGTCGTGGCCTACGACCAGCGCGGCCACGGGCGCTCCGGGCGCGCGGAGGGCCTGGACGGCCTGTCGCTGACCCATGTGAAGGACTTCGACGAATACGTGCGGGACATGGACGTCGTGCGCCGGGAGGTGCTCTCCGGCATGCCCAGGCCCTGGCGCGTGTTCTGCCACTCCATGGGCGGCGCGGTGACGGCGCTGTACCTCGAGCGCCATCCCGGGGTGTTCGACCGGGCGGCGATGTGCGCCCCGATGATCGCCCCGAACCTGAGCGGCATGCCCAAGCCGATGGCGCAGGCCCTGTGCGCCGTGGAGGGCGCGCTCAAAAACGCCAGGAAGCGCGTATTCGTCTCCAGGCCCTACGCGGAGAAGGAGAAGTTCGAGACGGCCTGCGCCAACGGCCGGGCGCGCTTCGAGTGGTACGAGGATCTGCGCTTCAAGACCCCCGTATTCCAGAACAACGGGCCGACCTACGGCTGGCTTCGGGAGGCCATCGACGTCACCAAAGACATACTGACCCCCGGCGCGGCGGAGAAGATCGACGCCAAGGTCCGGCTGTTCACCGCCGGGCTGGACGACGTGGTGCTGCCCGGGCCCCAGAAGAGCTTCATCGACCGGATCAGGGACGGCGAGCATCGCGTGGTGGCGGGCGCAAAGCACGAAATCTACCGCTCCGACGACGCGGTGCTGTTCCCCTGGTGGCACGAGGTGCTGACGTTCCTGTCCGAATGAGGCCCGGAGCATGCCTCACCCCGCCCGCAGTCTTTTGTACCCTATGCCCGTCAGCCAATAAAGCGCCATCGTCGCCGCCGCATACAGCATCGCGGCGGCCTGCAGCGGCGTCACATAGCGCCCGAACAGCAGTATCAGCCGCGGGTCCGTCATGGCGGAGTTGATCATGATCTGTATTGGCGTCAGGTAGCGCATCTGCGACAGCACGCGAAGCCGCGCAGGCACCGATATGAACAGGTCCGCCGTCACCATCGCCCCGACGATCCCCGTCACGGCCATGGCGTTTTGCAGCCACACCGACAGCGCCATGACCGCCGCCCCCGTCAGCAGGCAAATGAGGCCGTACAGCGCGAGGTAAATAAGGAGCATCGTCCCGATGCCGTGGGGGTACGCGGAGAACGGCGTCACGAGCTGCCACGCCCCGTCCAGCCCCCGCAGGCCGTTCAAGAGTATGTGCGGAAGCGCCGCCGCCGCCAGCAGCGCCGTCCCGACGGCGAGCGCCCAGATTTCCCCGGCACAGAACTTCACCTTCCAAAGAACGCCCCTCCCGTGAGGGGCGCACAGCACCATGGCGTCGGTCCGACGCCGGCGCTCGTCGGCGTATGTCCCCGCGAGGCACACGCCCATGAGCAGGCACATCAGCGCGGTGACGGCGCTGGAATCGGCCTTTATGGCGCCGGCCGCGCGGCTGTCCGCCCAGACGTAGGGCCTTTCGATACGGCGCTCCCGCGCCGCCCACCAGTCCCTCTCGTCCTGCCGAAGCCCGAAAGTATCGTACAGGGTTTCCATGACGCCGTCCCGGGCGGCGTACAGCGCCCCTGCGGTCAGCATATCCGGGGCGACGTCCCCGGAGACGTCGGCAATGCTCACGGAATTGCCCAGCATCCGGTTCATCCACCTGGCCGCCTGGCAGTACGGGCTTTCGGGCGGAACCGCGGTCAGTCCCCCGGCCCGCGCCGCGGCGTCGGCCACCTCCGCGACAAAGCCGTCGTCGACAGCCCTGCCCGTCAACGTCCGCGCGCCGCGGCCCTCCGGGCGGGCGACCATCTCACTGATCAGCGTCAGAGCGAACAGCAGCGCGGCGCACAGCGCGAGGCTGGCGACGGCCACCCTGCCCCGGGCGATCTTCTTGAGTTCAAAGCCCAACAGCGTCGAAAACCGCTTCATGCGCCGCATCCTCCCCGAACGCCTTCATATAGAAATCCTCCAGGCTGCCGTCCGATTCGTCCCATCTCCCCCGCCAGATCAGCCGTCCCGCGTTCATCATCATCACTTGATCGGCGATGTGCTCCACGTCAGAGACGATGTGCGTGGAGAACAGCACGATGCTGTGCCGCCCGAGCTCCCGGATCAGGTTGCGAAAGCGCACCCGCTCCCCGGGGTCCAGGCCAGCGGTGGGCTCGTCCAGTATCAGTATGCGCGGATCGTTGACGAGCGCCTGGGCGATGCCGGCCCGCTGCCGCATGCCGCCGGAGAGGGTCTTCATGCGCCGCCCCGCCGCGTCTGTAAGCCCCACCCGGTCAAGCAGTGCCTCGGTCCTGCGCCGGGCCGTCGGACGGTCCAGCCCCTTGAGCGCGGCAAAGTACATCACGAAGTCCCAAACCGTAAACTCCGGGTAGTACCCGAAATCCTGGGGCAGATAGCCCAGCAGCGCCCGGTACGCCTCCGAGGCGACGGGGATGCCGTCGGCGGCAACTTCCCCGCCCGTGGGGTCCAGCACGCCGGTCAGCATCCGCATGAGCGTGGTCTTGCCCGCGCCGTTGGCTCCCAGAAGCCCCGTGACCCCCTCCTTCAGCTCAAAGGAGACCCGGTCCACCGCGATCCTGTTTCTGTACTGTTTGGTCAGCCTGTCCGCCCGCAGTATCATACCCATTCCTCCGTCATATTCAGTGTCATGCAGACCTCCCGCGCCGTCAGCACAGCCAGCGCCCCCGCCGCCGCCCCCCACGCGCCCGACGGCAGCGCGGACAGCGGCAGCCCGATGGCCTCCCCGCCCAGCGCCAGCGCGGAAACGGCGGCGGCGACCGCCATGGACAGGTAGCTGTGATTCCGCCCCAGCGGCGTGCGCTCGATGTACAGCCCCGCCCAGGCGGTGGCGAGGTACGGCGCGCCGATCTGCGCCGCCGTGCGCAGCGCCGGGCGTCCCGACCCCAGGGACAGCGCGGCGGCCGACAGCAGTATCACCGCCAGATCGGCGATGCCGATGGCAGCCATCCTGGCGAAGACCACGCTCCGCAGCGAAAACCGGGTGGCCCGCTCCAGCTCCGCCATGCGGCATTCCCGGGAGCGGCGGGTCTCCAGCACCGCGATGCCTGCGGCGAAGGGCAGCAACGCCCCCATGAGCCGCGCCGCGTCCCCCGGAAACCGGCGCGCGCTCAGCAGCGCCAGCAAAAGCGCGACCCCACAGGCGCACCACACGCCCCTTCGGATGTACGCCGCCTGCGTCCACACCAGCGCCGCCATGCCGATGCCGCGCGGGCGCAGCCGCTGCATGAACGCCCGCTTCCGCTTCGGCTCGGGAAATGAAAACGCGCCCCTGATCTGTGCCCGCAACGCTCTGTTCAAACGTCCTCGCCTCCCCACGATCTCCTGAAAGCCTCCCGCGCCCGCCTCAGCCGCCGGTAGATGGCAAACCGGGAGCACCCGTACAGCGCGGCGAGGGTGCCGACGGACTCCCCGTTCACATACCGAAGCAGCAAAAGCTCCCGGTCCGCATCCGCCATCCCTTCAAGCGCCGCGCGCACGGCGATGCCCTCGAGCGCCGCGTCCGTCGCGTCCTCCCCCGCGCCGTCGGACACCCCCTGCAGCGGCCCCCGCCGCCGTCGGCGCGACACGTCCGCGCACAGGTTCCTCGCGATGGCGTACATGTACCTGATCTCATAGCCGCCGCCGGCCTTCCCGCTGTTGAGATAGCGCAGGAAGGTCTCCTGCGTCACGTCCTCGGCCAGATGCGCGTCCCGTAGCCTGAGACAGGCATATCTGTAGATCCTGTCGTAGACCTGCTCCAAATCCGTCGATCCCAAGCGCCCGCCTCCCCTCACCCTGTATGACGTCTTTCACCCGCAAAATGTGCGCCTATGTTTTCTTTAAGAGAAATTTTCTATAACCTATTGACAAGGTAGGCTGAAAGCGGTATAATGCAGAAAATCAGGAGAGGAGCATGAACATGAATCGCGTGATCAACCACAAAGCCTGCATGTGTACGTCCTGCGTGATGCGCGGGCGCTGTTGTCGCGCGCGATGTTGACGGGAATCTCCCATAGCCGCAGGCGCTTAAACCTGTACGCGGCAACTTCTCCGGGGATTCCCACAGGGGGATCCTCATTTTATTTTCAATGAAAGAAAGGGGTATCATCATGGCGATGGTTTACAAAACGGCGGATCAGCTGATCGGAGGAACGCCTCTGTTGGAGCTTGTACACATCGAAGCGCAGGATGGCTTAAAGGCGAAGGTGCTGGCGAAGCTGGAGTATTTCAACCCGGCGGGCAGCGTGAAGGACCGCATCGCAAAGGCGATGATCGACGACGCCGAGGCCCGCGGCGCGCTCAAGCCCGGCTCGGTGATCATCGAGCCCACCTCCGGCAACACCGGCATCGGCCTGGCGGCGGTGGCGGCAGCCCGGGGTTACCGGATCATCATCGTCATGCCGGAGACCATGTCCGTCGAGCGCCGGGTGCTGATGAAGGCCTACGGCGCGGAGCTGGTGCTCACCGAGGGCGCGAAGGGCATGAAGGGCGCGATCGCCAAGGCGGAGGAGCTTTCCAAAGAAATCGAAAACAGCTTCATCCCCGCCCAGTTCGACAACCCCGCCAACCCGAAGGCCCACTTTGACACCACCGGTCCGGAAATTTACGAGGACACCGACGGCGAGGTGGACATCTTCGTGGCCGGCGTGGGCACCGGCGGCACCGTCACCGGCGTGGGCCAGTACCTCAAGTCGAAGAAGCCCGGCGTCAAGGTGGTGGCTGTGGAGCCCGCCTCCTCGGCGGTGCTGTCCACCGGCGTGGCCGGGGCGCACAAGATCCAGGGCATCGGCGCGGGCTTCGTGCCGAAGGTGCTGGACACCGGGGTGTATGACGAGATCATCCCCGTCGCCAACGAGGACGCCTTCGCCACCGGCAAGCGCATCGGGCGCGCCGAGGGCGTGCTGGTGGGCATCTCCTCCGGCGCGGCGGTCTGGGCAGCCATCGAGCTGGCCAAGCGGCCCGAGAACGCCGGCAAGACCATCGTGGCGCTGCTGCCCGATACCGGCGACCGGTACCTGTCCACCCCGCTGTTTGCGGAGTAAATGCTTACACATAAACGGGACGCCCCACGCACTGCGGAGCGTCCCATTTATTATGTCTGTCAGTTCTTCCTGACCGCCAGCGTGGCCTTTTCGCCGTTGATGTTCCACGCCTTGGCGTAGGCGCCCTCGGGGGCGTCACCCTCGCCGAAGGCGGTGGCCAGCACCGCGGCGGAGATGGCCCCGGCGTTCTTCTCAAGCACCGGCGCGAGCGCCTCGGAAGCCCGGTAGCTGACGCTGATGCGGTCCACCACGTCGAAGCCCGCCTCCTTGCGCATGGTCTGCAGCTTGGAGATGACCTCGCGCACGTAGCCCTTCTCGATCAGCTCGGGGGTCAGGTTGGTGTCGATGACCACGGTCATGTCGCCCTCGGTCTGGCTGACGAAGCCGGGCTTCTGGGCGGGAGAGATCAGGCAGTCGTCCTTCTCCAGCGCGATTTCGGTGCCCTGGATGTCGAACTTCACCACGCCGTCCTTCTCCAGCGCGTCCACGAAGGCGCTTCCGTCCACGTTCTTGAGGTACTCGCCGATGGCGGGCACCAGCTTGCCGTAGCGCTTGCCCAGCGTGCGGAGCTGGGGCTTGATCTGGTAGGTGGTGAAGGCGCGGGCGTCGTCGATGTACTCGACCTTCTCCACGTTCAGCTCGTCCCTGATCAGGTCGGCGCAGGCGTCGGACAGCTTCGCGCCCTTCACGTACAGCGTGGACAGGGCCTGGCGCACCTTGATGTTGGCGGTGGCGCGGCAGGCGCGGCCGAGCTGCACGGCGGCCATGACCTCCTCCATCTCGTCCTCGAGCTTGGCGTTGATCAGGCGCTCGTCGGCCACCGGGTAGTCGCACAGGTGCACGGACTCCGGCGCGCCCTCGACGTTGCCCACCACGAGGTTCTGGTACATGCTCTCGGTCATGAAGGGGACGTAGGGCGCGGCCAGCCGGCACAGCGTGGTCAGCACGGTGTAGAGGGTCTGGTAGGCGGCCTTCTTGTCGGGGGTCCAGTCCTTGCCCCAGAAGCGGGACTTCGAGAGACGCACGTACCAGTTGGACAGCTCCTCCACGAACGCCTGTATGGCGCGGGCGGTCTCGGTGATCTTATACTGCTGCAGGCCCTCGTCCACGAACTTCACCAGCGTGTTCAGCTTGGACAGCGCCCAGCGGTCCATCAGCGTGAAGTCGGCGGGGTCGGCGGCGTGCACGGCAGGCTTGTAGTCGTCGATGGCGGCGTACATCACGAAGAAGGCGTAGGTGTTCCACAGCGTGCCCATGAACTTGGACTGCATCTCGCTGACCAGCTCGTGGGAGAAGCGGGTGGGCAGCCACGGCGCGCCGTTGGCGTAGAAGTACCAGCGCACGGCGTCGGCGCCCTGCTTGTCCAGCACGTCCCAGGGGTTGACCACGTTGCCCAGGTGCTTGGACATCTTGCGGCCCTCGGCGTCCTGCACGTGGCCCATGACCACGCAGTTCTCGAAGGGACTCCTGTCGAACAGCAGCGTGCCGATGGCCATCAGCGTGTAGAACCAGCCGCGGGTCTGGTCGATGGCCTCGGAGATGAAGTTGGCCGGGAAGTTGGCCTCGAAGGTCTCCTTGTTCTCAAAGGGATAGTGCCACTGGGCAAACGGCATGGAGCCCGAATCGTACCAGCAGTCGATGACCTCCGGGGTACGGCGCATCACGCCGCCGCAGTCGGGGCAGGTCATGGTCACGGCGTCGATGTAGGGCCGGTGCAGCTCGATGTCCTCCGGCACGGGCTTGCCGTCGATGTTGCCCAGCTCCCGAAGCTCCTGCCGGGAGCCGACCACGTGGATCTTGCCGCACTTGCACACGTGCCCCAGTAGCGCTCGCGGGACAGGCCCCAGTCGATCACGTTCTCCAGGAAGTTGCCGAAGCGGCCCTCCCGGATGTTGTCGGGATACCAGTTGACGGTGTTGTTGTTCTTCAGGAGGTTGTCCCGGAGCGCCGTCATGCGGATGAACCAGGTGGAGCGGGCGTAGTAGATCAGCGGGGTGTCGCAGCGCCAGCAGAAGGGATAGTCGTGGGTGAAGTACGGCGCGGAGACCAGCTTGCCCTCCTTCTCGAGGTCCTCGAGGATCATCGGGTCGGCCTTCTTGACGAATACGCCGGCCCAGCGGGTGACCGCGGTCATCTCGCCCCTGGCGTTGACGAGCTGGAGGAAGGGGATGTGGTTCTCCCGGCCCACGCGGGCGTCGTCCTCGCCGAAGGCGGGGGCCTGGTGGACCACGCCGGTGCCGTCGGTCATGGTGACGTAGTCGTCGCACACCACGGTCCAGGCGTTCTTCTCGTTGTCCACGCCCTTGATGGCCTCGTACTGGAAGTCGAACAGCGGCTCGTAGCGCAGGCCCTTGAGCTCGATGCCCGGGAAGGTGATCTTGTTGCACACCTGCACGCCCTCGCCCAGCACCTTCTCGATCAGCGCGTCGCCCATGATGATGGTGCGGCCGTCGTAGTCGAAGCGGGCGTAGGTCTCGTCAGGGTTCACGCACAGCGCGACGTTGCTGGGCAGCGTCCAGGGGGTGGTGGTCCAGGCGTAGATGTAGGTGTTGTCCTGATCCTTGACCTTAAACCGCACCACGGCGGAGCGCTCCTTGACCTCCTTGTAGCCCTGGGACACCTCGTGGCTGGACAGCGCGGTGCCGCAGCGGGGGCAGTAGGGCACCACCTTGTGGCCCTTGTACAGAAGGCCCTTTTCGGCGATCTTCTTGAGGGACCACCACTCGGACTCGATGTAGTCGTTGTCATAGGTGATGTAGGGGTTCTCCATGTCGGCCCAGTAGCCCACGCGCTCGGACATGCGCTCCCACTCGCCCTTGTACTTCCACACGGACTCCTTGCACTTTTTGATGAAGGGCTCGATGCCGTAGGCCTCGATCTGCTCCTTACCGTCCAGGCCCAGCGCCTTCTCGACCTCCAGCTCCACCGGCAGGCCGTGGGTGTCCCAGCCGGCCTTGCGGGTGACGGACTTGCCCTTCATGGTCCAGTAGCGCGGGAACAGGTCCTTGAGCGCGCGGGTCTCGATGTGGCCGATGTGGGGCTTGCCGTTGGCCGTCGGCGGGCCGTCAAAGAACGTCCACACGTCCGCGCCCGCGCGCTGATCCATGGACTTCTTGAAGATGTTGTTTTCGTTCCAGAATTTGATGACCTCCCGCTCGCGTGCCTGGAAGTCCAACGCCGTGGAAACCTTTTCAAACATGTCCTTTCCTCCCAGAAAAATATACAGGCCCTCATCCCCCGTTGGGACGAAGACCTTCGCGGTACCACCCAGATTTGACGCCGGCATGTGACGCCCACTCTTCGCGCGGTATCGGGCGCGCCCGGCGGGATGTACTCTATAATTATACCCCATTTTCGGGATTTGTAAATGCCCCGCCCCACGATTCAACATCGAATTTACCATTGAAGGCGCGGAAAACCGTTCATTTTTGCATGGTAATGTGATATAATACATACAGTTCATCAAGGGGGGCAAATCATTGGATATTTTCAACAAGTGCTATAACTACACCCTGGCCAACGACCTGCGCGCGAAGGGGCTGTACCCCTACTTCCACGCGCTGGAGACCCGGCAGGACGCCGAGGTGGTCATGGAGGGCAAGCGCCGCATCATGCTGGGCTCCAACAACTACCTGGGCCTGACCACCTGCCCGGAGGTCCAGCAGGCGGGGCTCAGGGCCCTCGAGCAGTACGGCACCGGCTGCTCCGGCTCCCGTTTCTTAAACGGCACGCTGAAGCTGCACCTCGAACTGGAGGCGGAATTGGCGTCCTTCCTGCACAAGGAGGCCTGCTGCACCTTCTCCACCGGCTTTCAGTCCAACCTGGGCATCATCTCCGCCATCGTGGGCCACGGGGACTACGTGATCTGCGACAAGGAGAACCACGCCTCCATCTACGACGGCTGCAAATTAAGCTACGGCAGGATGCTCACCTACGGCCACGCCAACATGGAGGAGCTTGAGATACAGCTCAAAAAGGTGCCGGAGAGCGCGGGCTGCCTGATCGTCACCGACGGCGTGTTCAGCATGGGCGGCGACATCGCCAAGCTTCCGGAGATCGTCGCGCTGGCGAAGAAGTACGGCGCGCGGGTCATGGTGGACGACGCCCACGGCCTGGGCGTCATCGGCGAGGGCGGCCGGGGCACGGCCTCCCACTTCGGGCTCGAGGATGAGGTCGACCTGATCATGGGCACCTTCTCCAAGTCGCTGGCCTCGCTGGGCGGCTTCCTGGTGGCCAAAGCAGAGGTGGTGGACTACGTGCGCCACAACTCCCGGCCCTTCATATTCTCCGCCTCCATCCCCCCGGCCTCCGCCGCCATCGCGCTGGCGTCGCTTCGCTACATCGAGGCGCACCCGGAGATCGTCGCGCGCTTGAGCCGCCTGAGCGCCTACATGCGCAAGGGGTTGAAGGCGCGGGGCATACCGATCATCGAGGCCGAGACGCCCATCATCCCCATCTACACCTACACCGCCGAGGCCACGCTGCTGCGCGCCCGGCAGCTCTACGACGCGGGCATCTACGTCAACCCCGTGCTGCCCCCCGCCACGCCGCCGGAGCTGTGCCTGCTGCGCACCAGCTACATGGCCTCCTTAAGCGAGGCCCTGCTGGACGAGGCGCTGGACATCTTCGGCAGGGTGTTCGCGCAGCCGCTGGCTTAACAGCGATCTTTCGCCGCCCGAAAGGGCGGCTTTTTTCATACATATTCCCCACCCATCCCGCATATATAATCCATATTGCCCGCCGATAACGCACACAGGGAAAATATAAAATCTTTATGTCCCGGGCGATTTCAGTATATTCCCGGCACACGAGGCGCATACTCTGTATCATGAAGTTCTTGGGAGGTAAGCATATGGATCAGGCAGTATCCCACGAAAGCATCCAGCGCATGGAATTTCCCCGGGCGGGCAGGCGCTCCGGGTGGAGCGAATCGGAAAACCAACTGCTCTGGGAGACGGCGGACGAGGCCCAGCAGCAGGGGCTGCCGCTCAAGGCGGTGTTTGAGCAGATCGCGTCCCAGACGGGCCGCCGTCCCAACAGCATCCGCAACTACTACTACGCCCAGGTGCGCCAGCACGAGGACGGTCAGGCCCACGCCGCGCGGTTCGTGCCCTTTACACAGCAGGAGGTGGACTGGCTGATGGAGCAGGTGCTCACCGCCCGCGCGGAGGGACAGTCGGTGCGCTCCTGCCTGCAAAAGCTCTCCGGCGGCGACCACAGCCTGATGCTGCGCTATCAAAACAAATACCGCGCCGTCATCAAAAGCCGACCGGAGTATGTTCGGGACATGGTGGACAGGCTCAACGAAAAGGGCATCACCTGCGACGCGCCCCAGGTCAACCACCGCGCGCGGGTCGATCTGGGCGAATCCGCAGGGACGCTGGTGTCGGAGGCCCGCCGATCCGGCGATTCGGAGCTCGCCCGGGCCTGCGACGTGCTCGCCCAGTACCTGCGGGGCCAGCGCGCCCCTGCCGCCGACCCGGCCCTCGCCGCCGCCGCGCAGGGCGTGATCGCCCCCGTCAAGGAGTTCATGGCCCTCTCCGGACAGGCCCGCATGGAGGCCGCCGACGACTTTTGCACCAACATCGCCGACCGCATCGGCGCGCTGGAGGCCCGGCTCTCCGACGCGACGTGAGGGGCCAAAGACACAAAACAGACCGAAGTCTTTTAAAGACTTCGGTCTGTTTTTGGTCTGTTTTTTGCCGGATCAGTCGAACGTCAGCGGCACGATGGAGAACTTGAAGCAGAACTTCGCGGGCATGGCGTAGCGGTAGCTGAGCTCCGGCCCGCAGGAATTGGAGCCGATGCCGGTCTGCCGGTCGTCCAGACAGAACACGGTGCCGGGGGCCTGCTCCAGCTCGTAGCTGTGGGCCTTGCGCTCCAGCTCCTCCTGGGTGTAGCGGGAGACGTTGAAGCTGAACTCGTCGCCGATCACCTCAAAGCCGCCCAGCGCGCCGGACAGCCGCAGGTAGTCGCAGTTCCAGTGGCTGCCGTTCTCCTGGGGACGGATGTAGTCCTCGTGCTGCGCCTGCACGGTGGAGCAGTGCATGTGCTTGACGCTGGCGCGGTGCTTGTCCACGTAGCTCTCATAGGGGCCGTAGCCGAAGTAGCTGATGAGGTCCATGTTCCTGGGCAGCATCATCCTTATGCCGAAGCGCGGCAGCGGCGGCGCGTCCTCGCGGCGCTGCACGTCGATGGCGGCGTCGATGCGCCCGTTGCGGTGCACCCGCCAGCGCGCGACGCCCTTCAGTATGGGCGGCAGGCTGGGGGCGACGATGGCGAAATCCGCGGTGATCACCACGTCCTCGTCCCCCTCCACCCGCACGCCGTAGACGCGGGTCTTCGCGCGGTCGTAGCCGAACTGGCGCCACTTCTCGGCGATGTACATGTCGTTGTCCGTCGGCGCGCGCCAGATGTTGAAGTGCATCGGCTGCTTGATGACGTGGAGCTGGTCGAAGTTCATCATCTCGAAGCAGGCGGTCTGCTTGTTGAACATGTAGCGGAAGTTATCGCCCCGCAGCACCACGTCGCGCGCGTCCTCCCACACGTCCACCGGCACGGTGCCCTCGGGCCGGTCGGGCACCACGTACTTCTGGCGGCCGATCTGCTCCACGCCGCGGATGTGCCCCGCGGGGGACAGGGGCCGGTCGTACTTCTGCACCTGCTCGAAGTACACCGCGAACAGCTTGGGCAGGTTGGCGGGCATGTCGAGGGTGATGTCCCGCCGCTCGTGGGGCGGTATGGCCAGCAGCGCCTCCGGCACCTCGCCGCGGTAGATCTCCCGGCCGTTGCTGCGCACGGAGTAGGTGATGCGGATGTAGTCGTTGAGGGTGGTGAAGTCCAGGTAGTTCTTCACGCGGAACACGCCGGCGCTCAGGTCCACCTCGCTGATGCGGGCGGGGCGGTTGACGTTCTTGAGCTCCTTTAAGCCGGTGTGGGGCCTGCGGTCCGGGTAGACCAGGCCGTCCACGCAGAAGTTGCCGTCATTGGGCTGCTCGCCGAAGTCGCCGCCGTAGAAGTAGCGCCGACGCCCGTCCGGGGTGGGGCCCATGTCGATGGCATGGTCGCACCACTCCCACACGAAGCCGCCGCAGCTGCCCTCGTGGCGCTCGAAACAGCGGAAGTAGTTCTCCACGTCGCCGGGGCCGTTGCCCATGGCGTGGGCGTACTCGCACAGCACGTAGGGCTTGCCGACCTCGTTCTTCTCGAAGTAGCCGTCGATCTCCTCGATGGAGGGGTACATGCGGCTGTACAGGTCCAGGTGGTCCTTGTTGATGTACTCGCCCTCCGGCGGGAAGGACGCCCGCTCGTAGTGGGTCAGGCGGGAGGGATCGTACTGCTTGGTCCAGCGCAGGGCCTCGTGGAAGTTGAGCCCCATGCCGGACTCGTTGCCCATGGACCAGATCAGTATGCTGGGCCGGTTCTTGTCGCGCGTGACGCAGTGCTGCACGCGGTCCAGTATGGCCTCGCCGTACTCGGGGTCCCGGGCCAGCAGGTTGTAGCTGTACTTGTCGTCGTAGGTGCCCTGCTGGTACACCACGCCGTGGCACTCCACGTCCGCCTCGGCGATCAGGTAGAAGCCGTACTTGTCGCACATGCGGGGGAACAGCGGCGAATTGGGATAGTGGCTGGTGCGTATGGCGGTGATGTTGTGCTGCTTCATCAGCACCAGGTCCCTGAGCATCTCCTCCTCCCCCACGGCGCTGCCCAGCACGGGGTCGCTGTCGTGGCGGTTGACGCCCCGGAACTTGATGGGCACGCCGTTGAGCTTCACCACGCCGTTGTCCACGCGGATGTCCCGGAAGCCCAGGGGCTCGCAGAACGCCTCGCCGTTGTAGCGCAGCACGAGGGTGTACAGGTAGGGATTCTCCGCGTTCCAGAGGGTGATGTTGCTTAAATGGATCTCGAAGCTGTCTCCGTAGGCCCGGCCGTCGTCGATGCGGTCCCCGCCGGCGTCGTAGAGGTAGTAGTGGGTGTGGTGGCTGGCCGCGGGGTCCTCGCCCCGGTACGTCAGCTCGACGCGGACCGTCGCCCCGGTGCGGTCCGGGGACAGCTCGGTGTGGATGAAGTAGTCCCACAGGTGCCGCTGCTCCCGGCGCAGTATGTACACGTCCCGGAAGATGCCGCTCATGCGGAACTTGTCCTGGTCCTCGAAGTAGCTGCCGTCGCACCACTTCAGCACCAGTACGTCGACCTCGTTGTCCCCGGGGGACACGAAATCGGTGATGTCAAACTCGCTGGTGGAGTGGGAGATCTGGCTGTAGCCCACGAATATGCCGTTGATCCAGAGGTAGAAGCAGGAGTCCACGCCCTCGAACACGATGGTCCGGCGGCTGTCGTCCTCGGGCAGCATGAAGTGCCGCCGGTACAGGCCGCAGGGGTTCTCCTCCGGCACGTGGGGCGGATCGTAGGGGAACGGGTAGCGCCAGTTGGTGTACTGGTGCCGGTCGTAGCCGTGCATCTGCCACACCGAGGGCACGGGAATGGTGTCCATCTCCATGCCGGAGTCCAGCAGGTTATCCGGCAGGTCGATCACGCTTTCAAAGTATTTGAACTGCCACTTGCCGTTGAGCGACTGGAAGCGGTCGGACTCCCGGCGCTCGTCGCGCAGGGCGACGTAGCGGTCCGAATACGGAACGTAGTAGGCCCGGTTGGGCAGCGTGTTCACATGCAGCGCGTGGGGATCCACGTGATAATTGGGCAGGTTCATGGCTCTGATTCCTCCGTCGGTCAGTCCTTCGGCGCCAGTCGGCAGCCGGAAAGCTCGAGGTATTCTCCCGGATTGAGGTTGATGTCCGTGGCTTCGCGGATCACTTCAAATTTGAGCAGCTGCTCGCCGGAGCCCAGCACGCCGTCGTAGATGCTGTAGCTGGACAGCGGCGCCCTGTCGACGAGCTGCACGGTGTAGGCCCCCGCGGGGAGCGTGGTGCCCACCACGTAGCCGCCCTCGTCGGCGCGGCCGTCCTCGACCTTCGGCGCCAGCGACAGCGGGTAGGCCCGGGCCTCGGTGAGCGTCAGCCACTTGCCCTCCGCAAACCGCACGGCGGCCTGCCGGTTGATCAGGTGGTGCGCCACCAGGCCGGAGTCCTCGGTGACGCCCTCGCGCACGATCACGCTGGCGAACACGGCGTTCTCCTCCTCCACCAGCACGTAGTCGCCGGCGGGGATGTCCCTGCCGATCAGGTAGCTGCCCGCGACGTACACCCGGCCTTCGGACGCCTCCAGCGCGTCGATGCGCTCATCGACCGCCTCCCGGACGCGGTAAAGTTCCTCCAGCGACATGGCGTCAAGGTCCCATTCCGCCGCGCGGGCGACCATCGCCCCGCACAGCAGCGCGGCGCACACCAGCAGTATGATCCTGGCCTTCATAGCGCTCCTCCCGTCTCGATCCTTACGCCCAATATACACGACCGGGCGAAAAAAGTCAACAGAGTAAGTGATATTGGCAACACAGCCCCTACTCCCTACTGCCTACTCCCTAACGAATCTGCCCATTCCCCCGCACCACGTACTTGTAGGTGGTCAGCTCCTCCAGGCCCATGGGCCCGCGGGCGTGCAGCTTCTGGGTGGAGATGCCCATCTCGCAGCCCAGGCCGAACTCGCCGCCGTCGGTGAAGCGAGTGGAGCAGTTGAGGTAGACCGCCGCGCTGTCCACGGACCGGGCGAAGGCGTCCAGCACCCCGGGGTCCCCGGAGATCACGGCCTCGCTGTGGCCGGTGGAGTGCGCCGCGATGTGGGCGATGGCCTGATCGGCGCTGTCCACGATGCCCACGGCGAGGATGTAATCGAGAAACTCGGTGTCGAAGTCCCTCTCCCCAGTGGGCGTGCCGTCGATGATCCGCGCCGCCCGGGCGTCCAGCCGCAGCTCCACGGGCGTCAGCCCCTTCGCCGCGCGGCCGTCCACCAGCTGCGCCTTCAGCTTCGGCAGGAACTCAGCAGCCACGGCGCTGTGCACCAGCAGTACCTCCTCGGCGTTGCACACCGAGGGACGGCTGGTCTTGGCGTTTTCGATGATGTCCAGCGCCATCGCCTGGTCGGCGGCGGCGTCCACGTAGACGTGGCAGATGCCGGTGCCGGTCTGTATGCAGGGCACCTTGGCGTTCTCGGTGACGGCGCGGATCAGCCCCGCCCCGCCCCGGGGGATCAGCAGGTCCACCAGCCCCACGGCGGTCATGAGGTCGTTGGCGGACTGCCGGGTGGTGTCCTGCACCAGCTGCACCAGCTTCGCGGGCAGGCCCACGGCCTCGAGCCCCTGTTGAAGTGCCTTCACGATGGCGTCGGCGGAGCGGAACGCCTCCTTGCCGCCCCGGAGCACGCAGGCGCTTCCGGCCTTGAGGGCCAGCGCGGCGGCGTCGGAGGTGACGTTGGGCCGGCTCTCGTAGATGATGGCGATCACGCCCATGGCCACCCGGGTGCGCTCGATCACCAGGCCGTTGGGTCGCTCCACCCGGGAGATCACCGCCCCCACGGGGTCGCTCAGCGCCGCGACCTCGCGGATGCCGTCGGCCATGCCCGCGATGCGCTCCGGCGTCAGGCGCAGGCGGTCGAGCATCACGTCGCTGATGTGTCCCTTCGCGGCGTCCAGGTCCAGCGCGTTGGCGGCGAGTATGTCCGCCTGGCAGGCGATCAGTCGGTCCGCCATGGCGTCAAGCGCGGCGTTCTTCTCTTCGGTGTTCGCGCTCTGCAGCGCGGGCCAGGCGGCCCGGGCCTGTCTGAGGATGTCGATGGTGGTCATAGGTCTCTCCTCCCGATGAATCGCGTGCCGACGGTCCCGCCGTCGATGATGTCGTAGAGCTTCTCGGGCTGCGCGCCGTTGGCGATGACCATGTCGATGCCCGACGCCATGGCGATGCGCGCCGCCCGCAGCTTGGTCACCATGCCCCCGGTGCCCAGGGACGTGCCGTTGCCCCCCGCCAGCGCCTCGATGCCGGGGGTGATCTCGTCCACCCGCCCGATCAGGCGGGCGTCCGGGTCGCTCCTCGGGTCGGCGGTGTGCAGCCCCTCGATGTCCGACAGCAGCACCAGCAGGTCGGCGTTGACCGTGGCGGCCACGATGGCGGACAGCGTGTCGTTGTCGCCGATGACGAGCTCGTCGGTGGCGATGGTGTCGTTTTCGTTGATGACCGGCAGGGCGCGAAGCTCCAGCAGCCGGTAGAGGGTGTTGTGGAAGTTCTCGCGGCGCACCGGGTCCTCCACGTCGCTGCCGGTCACCAGCAGCTGGGCCACGGTGTGGTTGTACTCGGAAAACAGCCGGTCGTAGGTGTACATCAGCTCGCACTGGCCCACGGCGGCGGCGGCCTGCTTGGTGGGGATGTCCTCCGGGCGGCTGGACAGCGACAGCTTGCCCACGCCCATGCCGATGGCCCCCGAGGACACCAGGATCACCTCGTGCCCCGCGTTCTTGATGTCGGAGAGCACCTTGCACAGCGCCTCCACGCGGCGGATGTTCATGTGCCCGGTCCCGTGGGCCAGCGTGGACGTGCCCACCTTCACCACGATTCTCATGGTTCCATCACCTCTGTTTCTGATTTTAACACGTTAAATCGGCCGGGACAACGGATTGTGTGTAAATCTTGCACCATGGCGCCCATACAACATATTTCCGCCCCAAATTCGTCGTTTGTCATGGGCGCGGGGGTGTGTTATAATGTAGTTACCAATATAAAGGGGAATGTATAACTATGAAGAAATGGATTGCGATACTGCTGGCGGCGGCGATGATGATGGGCCTCGGCGCGCTGGCGCAGGACGGCGCGGAGAGCGCCGCGGCGACGGACGCCTCGAAGCTGCCCGCGCCGGAGGTGGTGGCCAGCATGGAGGGCGCGGCGGACGACGCCGACGCGGAATCCGACGAAGCCGCTGCGGGGACAGAGGAAGAAGCCCCGGCGGCGACGGAGGCCGAGGCACCGGCAGAGGCTGCCGAGGCCGACGGCGAACCGGCTCAGACCACCAACGCGACGGAGATCCCGGAGGCCGAGGCCACGCCGGAGCCCGACGCGGAGCCCACGGAACAGCCCGAAACCGAGCCCACCGAAGCGCCCGCCCCGGAGACCTGCGCGGTCTGGTTTGAGGAGGGCTTCGGCTTGAGCCTGCCCGGGGACTGGCTGAGCTATCCCGTGTCCGACGCGGACCGCGCCGCCGGCATACGCTACGCCCTGGGCGACAGCGCGGGCGCGAACATGCTCTACATCCAGTTCAAGCCCACCCGCATGGCGGACACCGACGCCCTCGCCGAGGCGGTCGAGAGCACCGACGGCCTGGACAAGACCGGCACCCTCACCTTCGGCGGCACGGATTTCGTGACCTTCATCGATTCCAGGCAGAACGCGAGCTGCTGCGCCACCCTTTGGGGCGACGAGCTGGCGGTGTTCGTGTTCACGCCCCAGACCGATTCCGACTTCATGCTCACCGCGTCGCAGTTGATGGAGTCCTTCAACACGCTGTAATATTTCCGAAATAATCAACCCCCTCAGAACCGGCGTTGTCTGGATTTATGATCCAAATGACGCCGGTTTGTACTATGTTCTGTAATAATTGAAATCAAATTGTTAGAGATAAAAACGCTTTCTGAACACTTTTTGGACTTTACAAATCATGATTTAAATGCGACAATTATAAGACCGGAAATCGTGACAGAGGTAGTTACAAAAAGATGAAGCGCTTGTCTGTTCTGCTTATCATTGTGCTCGTGGCGGGTCTCATCAGCGGATGCCGCTATGCTATAATTGAAGAGGATTCCAGGCTGGTCAGCGGCTGGGCCGCGCTGGCGGAGAGCGAAGGGCAAACCCTGTTTCAGATTGATGACATCAACACCGATTTCTTCGACAACGCCCCGCCCGTCGATTTCACCCCCAAGCCCACCGACACGCCGAAGCCCACCCGGGAGCCCAAACCCACGCCCACGCCGGACCCCAACGCCACCGAGCCCCCCATCGGCCTGCACAGCCGGGACGAGGAGGGCGAGACCGCCGTGTACAAGCTCCAGTCGGAATTGGTGGAGCTTGGCTATCTGGACGACGACCCCGACGGCAACTTCGGCTCGCGCACCCTCAAGGCGCTCAAGCGCTATCAGAAGGACCACGGCCTCAAGCAGACCGGTGTGCTGGACGAGGCGACGGAGGCCCTGCTGTTCCCCCAGCCCGCGGTGACCACCGCCCCCGAGGACGTGCTGTTCTCCGAGGGCTCCTCCGGCCGGGACGTGCGGATGATGCAGCGGCGGCTTCGGCAGTACGGCTTCTACACCCGCAGCATCTCCGGCGTCTATGACGAATACACCGCCGACCAGGTGCAGGCCTTCCAGGAGTACGCCGTGGAGCACTACGGCACCGAGTACGACGATCCCATGCCCCCCGCGGAGGCGCTCGCGGCGCTGGACGCCGGGGCGCAGAGCGCGCCCTCGATGCTGGACATCGCCATCCCGGAGATGCCCACGCTGGAGCCGGAGGCCACCCTGCGGCCCCATCACGCGCTGGACGGCGTAGTGAGCGAAAACCTGTATCAATACCTGATGGAGGACCGCTTCCCCACCTACCGCTTCACGGTGCAGCGCGGAGACACCGGCATCGAGGTGGAGCGCGTGCAGCGCCGCCTGACCACGCTGGATTTCTACTACGAGGACATCACCGGCGAGTATGACAAGCCCACCGCCCAGGCCATGAAGAGCTTCCAGAAGCGCAACGGCCTGCAGGACACCGGCATCGCCGACGAGGAGACTCAGCGCCTGCTGTTCTCCGAGGACGCCGCCGCCAGCGAGCAGGTGGCGCAGCCCTTCTACATCAAGGTCTCCCTCGACGAGCAGCGGGTGTACGTGTACCGCTGGTCCGACGGCGGCTACAACCAGCTGATCAAGTCCATGATCTGCTCCACCGGCTACGGCAGCACCACCCCCAAGGGCGTGTTCGT
>CADASI010000080.1 GCA_902790525.1 uncultured Eubacteriales bacterium | reverse complement strand
ATCCCCGTTCGACTTGCATGTGTTAAGCACGCCGCCAGCGTTCGTCCTGAGCCAGGATCAAACTCTGATGTTTAATCCTTCTCCGTGCGATGCGCCCTACTCCCTTCGGCTCGCCAAAGCCTCCGCTTTCTCGCCCATCTCACGGCGTTTAACTCTTCGAAATCTGACTGTTTTCTTCTCTCTTCTCTGTATCGTTTTCAAGGTTCGCAAGGTCGAAAATCCTTCGGATTTTCGAGTTCCCTTTCGGGAACCGCGCCGACTGAATCACGGATTCAGGCGTCGAGCCTGCGCTGAATGTTACAAGACTGTGACGTCCTCGCGTTCAACGCAAGAGTTATTATAACAAATTCAGGGATGCTTGTCAAGAACTTTTTTTACCGTCCAAAAACACAATATACAGTATATCCAAGTTTTTTATATACCGTATGTTGTGTTTTTTAGCGATTTTGCGCATCCTGAGCCGATCTCATGCGATGTTAAAAGATTGTTTTCCTGAGCCGAATTATCGCCGGAACGGCGAGAAACACCGCCAATATGCAGGAAATGCTGAGCATCCGGGGATTTATTGAAGGAATCCCTGTATCCCCGAGCCTCGTCTGCATGAGGCTGAAGCCCGCGGCCAGCGCGCCGGCCAGGCATCGCAACAGCACAAATTTCACCGGCCTCACCCCGCAATCCCTTAGAACGCCGATATTCTGCGCGCACACGCACAGCCCGCCGTAGCCCGCCAGCGCCGACAGCGCGGCCAGCTTCCATTGCATCTCCAGGCTTGCCGCGCACAGCCGCCGCGAACCGGCGGTGATCTCCAGCGCCAGGCTCAGCCACGGCATGCGCAGCGCGCCGGCGACGGCGCCGAACAGCGCCATGGTCCCGGCCACATTTATAATAGTAAGAACGGGATTTCCCCCGGCGTCGTTTCCGACGGGCGGTAAGCCCGCGCCGTCGCGGCAGAGCGCCCCCGTCAGCGCCAGCATCGACACCTGCGCCATTATCTGGGAGCGCAGCAGCACATGCCCCAGCCCGGCGTTTCCCAGCATGCCCGCGCCGACGGCGGAGACAAAGAACGCCGGCGACATGCCGCAGCAGGCCACGGCGACGCGCTCCAGCTGTCCCCGGGTATAGCCCTCCGCCATGGCGACGGCCCGGGCGGCGGCGCAGCCCGCGGGGGAACCGGCGATCATGCCCACGATCACGGGCGAGGCCGCGCTGCCGGGCAGCCCGAACAGCTTGCGCATCACACCGCCCAGCGCTGCGTCGTAGAAGCGGTTCGCCTCCGGGCAGGTCAAAAGCGGCATCAGCGCCATGAACGGATACAGCGACGGCGCCACCACGTAATACCACTGGCACAGCGCCTCCCGAGCGCCGTTGGCGGCGTCCTCCGGGCGGCACAGCAACAGAAGCGCCAGCCCGACGCCCAGCAGCAGCTTTCCCATAAAAAACCCCCTTCCGACGCGCCATTATATGCGCCGGAAGGGGGACATACTCAGCCGCGGGCCCGCATTTCGCCCGCGTCGCCGGTCTCCGGGTTCTTGATGAAGAAGTGGCCGACATCGTCCTCCCACTCCACCATCAGCTCCGCATTGCTGGCATAGCCGATGTGCACCTCGCCCTCGATGAGCGTATCGGGCCTGTAGAAGAGCCCCATCACCGCGGGGGCGTAGGCGGTGTAGACGTAGCCGAAGTCCTCGGCGGTCATGTTCTGGTCGCCGTCGGGATCGGCGGCCAGCCGCGCCGCGTGGCGCTCGGCGATGCGCGCCTCGTCCGTGTCCAGCGTCCGCATGACCACCAGGCTGTGGCCGTTTTCGGACACCACGGCGTACTTGCGGGGGACGTTCATCCCCGCGAACACGCTGGTGTAGGTCAGCGACAGCATCAACAGAAGCGCCATCGCCACGACCATCACCGCGCCGACGACCCTGCGCGCCGTCTTGCTTTTGATCCTGCGCCACAGGGCGGAAAGGCCCCAGCCCAGCAGCAGGAGCAGCGCGATCATGGGCAGGAACAGGTAGATCTCCCCGGCCGTCAGCCGGAGGTTCAGCATGTTCAGCACGGTCGCCGCCACCGTGACCACCAGAAGTCCCAGCAGCACATAGGCCACGATCCTGTCGCCGCCGGTCAGGCGGAGGCGTCGGGTGTTCTTCTTTTCACTCATACGCGCTTTCCTCACGCCCTGGCATACTTGTAGATCTGCTCCAGCACGGCGTCGATGCCGTTGCCGGTGGGCTCGGCGTCCATGGCCTGGTACAGCGTCCCGCGATCGTGATACAGCTTCTCAATGGCCTCGACCAGGGTGTCCGGGGTCATGTTCTCCTGCATCAGCACCTGGCTCAGCCCGCGGGCCCGGAAGGACTCCGCGTTGAGGATCTGGTCGCCGCGGCTGGCGGACTTGGGGTAGGGGATCAGCAGCGCGGGCTTGCGCGCCGCGAGGATCTCGCACAGCGCGTTGGCGCCGGCCCGGGACACGATGATGTCCGCGCAGGCGTAGGCGTCCGCCATCTCCTCGTTCATGTATTCATACTGCACGTAGTTGCTGTCGCCGTTGTAGCTGGCGTTGCTGTTGCCCCTGCCGCACAGGTGCAGAACCTGGAAGTTGTTGGTCAGACGGGGCAGCGCCAGCCGGATGGCCTGGTTGATGGCCTGGGCCCCGGTGGACCCGCCCATCACCATCAGCACCGGGCGGCTGTCGTTGAAGCCGAACCGCTTGAGGCCCGCCGCGCGGTCGCCCGCAAGCAGCTCCGGCCGGATCGGCGTGCCGGTGTGCACGCCCTTGCCCTTGGTGTACTTCACCGCCTCGGGGAAGGTGCAGCACTCCACCTTCGCGAAGGGGGCGCAGAGCCGGTTGGCCAGGCCCGGCGTCATGTCCGACTCGTGGATGACCACCGGCACGCCGTTGAACTTCGCGCCGTACACCACCGGCACGGACACGAATCCGCCCTTGGAGAACACCACGTTGGGCTTCAGCCGGTGAATGATGCCCGTGGCCTGGCGGATGCCCCGCATCACGCGGAAGGGGTCGGTGAAGTTCCTGGGGTCAAAATAGCGGCGCAGCTTGCCCACGGAAATGGTGTGAAAGGTCACGCCCGGCACCTGCGAGATCAACTGCTGCTCGGGGCTGTTCGCGCCGCCGATGTAGTGGATCTCCCAGCCGTCGGCCTTCAGTCTCGGAATCAACGCCAGGTTCGGCGTCACATGACCGGCGGTCCCGCCGCCCGTCAGAACAATTGTCTTCATCGCAATCGATGACCTCCGAAATTGAAAAGTCTATCACATTAGGATTATATCATCCATTATGGCAAATCTTTTTACCTCGTTGTTAAAAATGAGCACAAAAAACCTTTTCGCAAATTAAATTTGGACTTTCGCTTTTTTGATGAATGGTGTAGAATAGGAAGGGAAGACACCCCTTTTCATTCCATCAACCCTCCGGAGGATCATGCCATGTCCTACCAGGCCCTATACCGCGCGTGGCGGCCCGACACCTTCACGGAGATGGTCGGCCAGGACGCCATCACCCGCACCCTCAAGCGGCAGGTGATGACGGGCCACATCGCCCACGCCTACCTTTTCTGCGGCACCCGCGGCACCGGCAAGACCACCGCGGCGAAGGTGCTCGCCCGGGCGATCAACTGCCTGAACCCCATAGACGGCGACCCCTGCGGCGAGTGCGAGATCTGCAAGGCGCTCAGGCAGGAGAACTGCATGGACGTGGTGGAGATCGACGCCGCCTCCAACAACGGCGTGGACGAGATCCGGGACCTGCGGGAGAAGATCAAGTTTCCCCCCGCCGTCACTCGGTACAAGGTGTACATCATCGACGAGGTGCACATGCTGTCCACCGGCGCGTTCAACGCGCTGCTGAAGACCCTGGAGGAGCCGCCGGCGCACGCGGTGTTCATACTGGCCACCACCGAGCCGCAGAGGCTCCCGGCCACGATACTCTCCCGCTGCCAGCGGTTCGACTTCCACCGCATCTCCGTTGACACCATCATCGAGCGGCTGATGGTGGTGCTGGGCGGCATCGGCCGCGCGGCCACCGACGACGCCCTCTACGAGATCGCCCGCGCCGCCGAGGGCGCCATGCGCGACGCCCTGAGCCTGCTGGACGTGTGCCTGTCCTACACCGACGGCGAGGTGACGGCTCAGCTCGCCCGCGACGTGCTGGGCACGGCGGGCCGTTCGGCCATGTTCGAGTTCGCCGACGCGCTGATCGACGGCGACGCGGGCGCAGCCCTGACTCAGATCGACCAGGTGATGCGCCGCGGCAGCGACCCGCAGGTGTTCATACGGGACACCGTCGCGCACCTCCGGGGCGTGATGCTGGCCGGCGCAGTCAGGGAGGGGCTCTCCGACATCCTCGAGATCACCCCGGAGGACGCCGCGCGCTTCCGGGCGCAGGCCGAGCGCACCGACGCCGAGGGCCTGAACCGCATGCTGGAGCTGTTCGTGCGCGCCGAGCCCGACACGAAGTGGGCCTCCCGCCCGCGCACGATACTGGAGCTGGCCGCCGTGCGGGCCTGCCACCCGGAAAAGGAGCCGGACGCCGCCATTTCCGAGCGGGTCAGTCGCGTGGAGAGGCTGATCGAGCAGGGCGTGCCCGCCGCGCCCGCGAAGCCCGCGCCGAAGCGGGAGTCCTCCGCGCCCGCCCCGGAAAAGCCCGCCGCAAAGCCCGCGCCGACCCCCGCCGCCGAGCCGCCGGAGGCATACCTCGAGGCCGTACGGCAGCTCTCGGAGGATAACCCGTCCATCCGCTCCCCGCTGGGCTCCATGCGCTTTACCGGCTTCGACGGCCAGCGCGTGACGGTGGAATTTGCCAAAAACCGCATGATGCACATGAAGGTGCTGGAGCGCAAGAAGGCCCTGATCGACGAGGCCCTCACCGCCGCCTTCGGGGCCACCGTGTCCGTCTCCATGGCGCTGGAGGGCAGCGGCGCGCCGGAGAAGAAGACCTCCGACGTGGCCCGGGACGTCATCAATCAATCCTATGACGTGTTCGGCCGGGAAAACATCGACCTGGTGGAATGATTCGTCAATCCAACATTCCCCGCCTTGCAATTCCGCGGTCTTGATGATACAATAGAATTGAAAGAGTATCGTCTGTCGACGGTACAGTTATCCACATTCATCCACAATATTCTATCCACAGCCTGTGGATATTCCGATACGCCGGAGGAGAAGCATGAGATACACGCCCGAACAGAAGGCCGCGTGGGACCGCGTGATGCACATATTGAAGGAAAACCTGGACAACCTCTCCTTCAACGCCTGGTTCAAGGGACTGACGCTGTACGCGGTGACGGGGGACAAGATCGTCATACTGGGTCAGAACGCCTTTAATTTACAGCACATGCAGGTGCGCTACGGCACGATGCTGGTGAGCACCGTGGATATGGTGTTTGACCGCAAGTACACCCTCGAGTTCCACACCGAGGCGGAGGTGTCCAACCTGGAGGAAAAGCTCAGCAACTCCACGCTGAACGAGAAGTACACCTTCGACAACTTCGTCGTGGGCGGCTCCAACCAGCTGGCCTACGCCGCGGCGCTGGCGGTGGCCGAGGCGCCCTCCGAGACCTACAACCCCCTGTTCATCTACGGCGGCGTGGGCCTGGGCAAGACCCACCTGATGAACGCCGTGGGCAACTACGTGGTGCAGCGTGACCCCTCGAAGACGGTGCTTCTGATGACCTCCGAGACCATCACCAACCAGCTCATCGAGGGCATCGCCCGCAAGAACACCACAGAGCTTCGCAACAAGCTGCGCGGCGCGGACTACCTGATGGTGGACGACATACAGTTCCTGGCCAAGACCAAGGCCACCCAGGAGGAGTTCTTCAACACCTTTAACGACCTGCGGGAGAACCACAAGCAGATCATCATCTCCTCGGACCGCCCGCCCAAGGAGATTCCCGAGATCGAGGAGCGCCTGCGCTCCCGCTTCGAGTGGGGCCTGATCGTGGACATCCAGAAGCCGGACTTCGAGACCCGCATGGCCATCCTCCAGCAGAAGGCCGCGGAGGACGGCATCGACGTGCCCTACGAGGTGCTGGAGTACATCGCCCGCAGCGTCAACACCAACATCCGGGCGCTGGAGGGCTGCCTCACCAGCCTGAACGCCCACTCCAGGCTGATGGGCGCGCCCATCACGCTGGAATTGACGAAGTCGGCCCTCAACCACCTGGTCAAAGCCCAGGAGGAACGCAAGATCACCAGCGATCTGATCAAAGAATTCGTGGCGGACAAGTACGGCGTCGCCGCCGAGGACATGACCGGCAAGCGCCGCAGCCGCGAAATCGCGCTGCCCCGCCAGGTGGCCATGTACATCTGCCGGGAGATGACCGACCTGTCCACCACCGCCATCGGCCAGGCCTTCGGCGGCCGCGACCACACCACCGTCATGCACGGCTGCGACAGGATCTCCGAAACCATGGAGGCCGACAGTTCGTTCAAAAAGCGCGTGGAGGAGATCATGCGGCAGATAGAGGAGAGCTGAAAAAAAGAGTGCAGATAGCAGAGTACAGAGTGCAGTTTTGGAGGAAATCCTTCGGATTTCTTTTGATAGAAGGGTTACAAATCATCGGATTATCGTTTTTTTACAGTATAAATCAAACAAATCCCGTAGGGATTTGAACCAAAACTGTACTCTGCACTCTCCACTCTGAACTCTCAATTTTCCACTCTCTTTCCACAGCTTCTCCCCCCAACAATCCCCAACCCAAAACCGCGTCACTCCGGGCGATCCGGCCGCTTTTCCACAGTATCCACCGCCCTACTGCGTCTACTATAAATAATATATAATAATAACAATAACCACAGGAGGACACGCACATGCGATTCAGATGCACCGCAGCCGCCCTGATCGACGGCCTTCAAATCGCGACCAAGGCCCTGCCGGGGCGCACGCCGAACCAGATATTGGAGGGCGTGCTGATCGAGACGGAGCTCAACGAGGTCATACTGACCTGCACGGACGAGCGCATCACCATCGTGACCCGGATCGAGGCGGAGATCGAGGAGCCGGGCCGCGGCGTGGTGCCGGGCAAGCTGTTCAACGAGGTGGTGCGCCGCCTGTCCGACGGCGACATCGACATCGAGATGAACGCGCGCTTCATCTTTACGGTGCGGGGTTCGGGCTCCCGCACGAACATCTCCGGCCAGGACGCGGACCTCTATCCCGCCCTGCCCCGCATCGAGAACGAGCGGGAGATCACCCTGCCCCAGGACATGCTCAAGGACATGATCCAGAAGACCGAGTTCGCCATCGCCGTCGAGGACATGCGCGAGGTGCTGACCGGCGGCCTGTTGGAGATACGCGACGGCGACGTGTCCATGGTGGCGCTGGACGGCTTCCGGCTGGCCCTTCGGCGGGCAAAGTGCGCCGACATCGCCGACGCCTTCAGCGCCATCATCCCCGGGCGCGCCATGGGCGACATCGGCAAGCTGCTCTCCGACGATCCCGAGGCCTTCGCCAGCCTGTCCTACGGCGGCAACAAGCTGCACATCAGGCTTGAAAAGACCGACATCTACGTGATACTGGTCGAGGGCGAGTACATCCAGTACCGGCAGATCATCCCCCGGCAGTTCGCCACCCGGGTGGTGGTGGACCTGGAGCCCTTCCGCAAGGGCGTCGACCGCGCCTCGCTGATCGCCCGCGAGGGCAACAACAACCTGCTGATCCTCAAGATCGCCGGCGGCGAGATGGCCATAGAGTCCCACTCCCAGATCGGCGACGTCTTTGAAAAGCTGGAAGTGCAGCAGGAGGGCGCGGACATCAACATCGCGTTCAACGTCAAGTATTTAAACGACGTGGTGCGCTACATCGACTCCGACCAGATCCAGATCAACCTCAACAACGCCATCAGCCCCTGCATCATCATGCCCGTGGACGACCCCGACTACCTGCACCTGGTGCTGCCGGTAAGGACAGGGGCGACGGCGTAACAGTGAGGAATTAGGAATTGAGTTACCGGCTGCCGCGCGGGTTATTATAATTCCTAATTCCTCATTCCTAGAGTGTGTTTCTAAATGCCGGGAGATGCAGTTTCGAGCGGATTTGGCTCTAATTATGAGAGAAAGGTGGTTCTGTCCATGTCGGATACCATCGCCGCGATTGCCACCGCGCGGGGCGCGGGGTGCATCTCCATCGTGCGCCTCAGCGGCAAGAAGGCGGGCGTGATCATGAGCGGCATGTTCCGTCCGGCGGTGAAGCGCGAAAAGTACGATTCCCACCGGCTGATGTACGGCTGGGCGATCGACGGCGACGGCGAAACGCTGGACGAGGTGCTGGCGGTGATCATGCGCGCGCCCTTCACCTACACGCGGGAGGAAGTGGTGGAGATCCACTGTCACGGTGGGCGGTTGTGCGCCGAGGCGGTGCTGAGGCGCGCGCTGGAGCTGGGCGCCCGCATGGCGGAGCCCGGCGAGTTCACGCGCCGCGCCTTCATGAACGGGCGCATCGACCTGACCCGCGCGGAGGCCGTCATGCAGCTGATCGGCGCCAATGCCCAGGCGGCGGCGAGGGCGTCGCTTCGGCAGCTCGAGGGCGGCGTCTCCGGCTTCGTGAAGCAGGTCTCCGAGGAGCTCACCGGCCTGCTGGCGCTGATCGAGGCCTCCGACGACTTCCCCGACGAGGTGGAGGAGGAGGCCGCCGCCGATCGCGTGGTTTATGACCTCGAGGTCCTCATCAAGGACATCCGCGCCCGGTGCGACGTCCGGCACGCCCGGCTGCTGCGCGAGGGCGCGAGCATCGTGCTGGCGGGGCGGCCCAACGTGGGCAAGTCGTCGCTGATGAACGCGCTTCTGAACCGGGAGCGGGCCATCGTCACGGACATCCCCGGCACCACCCGGGACGTGCTGACCGAGCGGCTGATGATCGGCGGAGTGCTGGCGGAGCTGTCCGACACTGCCGGCCGGCGGGACACCCAGGACCCCATCGAGAAGATCGGCGTGGACCGCGCGATTCGCGCCACCGAGGCGGCGGACGTGCTGCTGATCGTGATCGACGCCGCGGAGGCGCTGGCCCCGGAGGACGAGGCGCTGATTCGCGGCGCGGACGAGCGCGCGATCATCTGCCTGAACAAGTCCGACCTCCCCAGCGTCGTCACCCGCGGGGCGCTGGAGGCCATGACCGGCGTGACGATCTGCGAGGTTTCCGCCCAGACGGGGCAGGGCATGGAAGCGCTGACCAATGAAATCGCCCGCCGGATCTCGGCGGACGACGAGCAGGACGGATTGCTGATGGCGCAGCGTCACATCGACCTCGCGCTGCGGGCGGCGGACCAGCTTCAAAACGCCGTGGACGCCATACGCTCCGGCATGTCGCTGGATACCGCGGCCATCGACCTCCGGGAGGCCATGACCACCCTCGGGCAGATCACCGGCCAGGACGTCACCGAGGAGGTCATCGACAATATCTTCTCCCGGTTCTGCGTGGGGAAATGAAAGAATCACCGGTTTTGCGCGCTGGAACAGGCGCAAAACCGGTGTTTTTTTATTTGCTGCCCCCTATCCCCCCATACATTCCAAACGAACACATCGCGGCGGCGGCGAGCATGACCCCTGTGGCGGGGACCTCGTGGCTCCATTTTCCGATATAATTGAATAAGAAGATTTGTGCCGCAGGCACATAGTGTATGGACGCCAATCCTACGCCAACCAGCGCGACGATCAGCATGGCGATATTGAATCCCTTCGACTCCCTGCCGTCCCTTCTGAACGGCGCGCGGGACATCTCATACACTAAAAGCCCCGCGAAGAACGGCACGGCGGTGAGGGCGTCGAACATCACCGACCTGAGCAGCCACATCGCCACAAGCCACACCAGGGGGTAGACGGCGCTCTGCGCGATGGCCGGCGGCGCGACCCGCAGCACCCGGTTGTTGACCCTGCCCTTGAGCCTGCCGCCCACGCCCCTGCCGATGACCGCCGACACGAAGGCCGCCAGCGCCGCGCCGCCCAGCAGCCATTCCAGCGCGTAGGGCAGCGCGCCGTCGCCGGAGGCGGGCGAGGTCATCATGATCCCCGCCGCGGCGAGGGCGGCGGTGATGAACCGCACCCGTACGGCGGAGGCGTCGTCGCCGGTAGCGAACAGATATTCATAGAACACATGTTCGATATTTAACAGCATACCCACGGCGATAAACAGGGCGTTGGACAGTATAAACTGCCCCCGGTTGCGTATGAGATCGATCACCAGGAAGGCCAGCGCGCCGATGAATTGCAGTGCCAGGGCCAGCCTGACCGACCCCGCCACCTTGCGCATGGAGGGCTGTTCGCTGAACGCGATGCGCAGCCCCCGGGCGGAGGCCAGCGCGAACAGCGCCGGGAACAGCGTGCTCAGGTAGACCCGCTCGGCGACGCTGGACCGCCCCAGCGCGGAGACCAGTATGAACACCAGCGGCAGCAGGCCGTCGGTGGGGCGCAGCAGCCGCGCCCGTCGCGCGATTCTCTTCTTCATAAATACCTCGTTTCCTGCAGCGCCGCGGTCACGCTGTACATGCCGCTGTTGCCGTCCCGGGAGGCCACCATGACCCTGAGGTCACCCTGAGCTTCCAGCCCCGCCAGCTTCAGGGCCGACAGCGTGCACTGCAGCGCCAGCTCCGGGTAGTTGTTTTCCTTGCTGAGATGGCCCAGTATGATCTGCCGCGTGCCGTTTTTCGCCAGCTCCGCGGCCACCTCCCCCGCGTCGTCGTTGGAGAGATGCCCGTGGCGACCCATGATGCGCTTCTTGAGATCATAGGGATAGGGCCCGGTCTCCAGCATGCCAGGGTCGTAGTTCGATTCGAGGATCACGGCGTCCGCGCCCTTGACGTACTTGAGCCAGCTGTCGCGCACGCTGCCCAGGTCCGTGGCGATGGCCAGCTTCGCGCCGCTGATCTCGAAGGTGTAGCCCACCGGCTGGCCCGCGTCGTGGGGCGTGGCGAAGGGGGTCACGTCGATCGAACCGATGTAAAAATCCTGTCCCGGCTCAAATATACGCATATTCCGGGGCGATATGGCCCCGATCTTGCCGTACATCTCCCGCCAGGTGCCCTCCGTGGCGAACACCGGCAGGTCATATTTGCGGGACAGTATGCCGATGCCCTTGATGTGGTCGCTGTGCTCGTGGGTGACCAGTATGGCGCTGAGCACGGCGGGATTGACCCCGACCTTCATCAGCTCCTGCGTCACCCGTGTGCCGGACAGCCCGGCGTCCACCAGTATGTGGGCGTCGTCGCAGCCGACGTAGGTCGCATTGCCGCTCGAGCCGCTGAAGAGCGGCGAAAAGCGCAGTTCCATTCGCTGTCCTCCGTAGTATAATACTTATGTTTCACGTGAAACATTATAACCGATTCACCCCGGTCAGGTCAAATGACGGGATGTATTTTTCATCGGACGACGACAGCTCCTGCACGAAGCCGTCCTCCAGTCCCAGCGCCATCAGGTGATCGACGACCAGGTCGTACTCGTCCTGCGTCAGCCGCCGGTCCAGTTGATCGACACCCTCAACCGCGCCGAAGGGCAGGTACTGCGACATAAGGCTGATCCACGCGCCGTGAAGATTCTCCGCGATCCAGTCGAGCACGCGCATGGACTCCTCCGCCCGCCCGGGCAGTATCAGGTGCCGCACGATGACCCCGGACTGTATGATGCCGTCCCCGTCGAGCATTACCGGTCCGGTCTGCCGCAGCATCTCCCTGATAGCCTGCGAGGCGTATTCAAAGTAATTGCCCGCGGCAGAATATCGCCTTGCGGAATAATCGTCGATGTACTTGAGGTCGGGCAGGTACACCTGCACGCGCCCCTCCAGCCGGCGTATCGTCTCCACGCGCTCGTAGCCGCCGGTGTTCCACACCACGGGCACCGGCAGGCCGTCCTCGAGGGATTCCAGTATCGCGGCGGTGAAGTGGGTGGGGTTGACCAGGTTGATGTTATGCACGCCCTGCCCGATCAGTTCAAAGTAGATTTCCCGCAGCCGCGCCACGCTGACCTTCTGCCCGTAGTTGTCGTGGGAGATGCCGTAATTCTGGCAGAAACGGCAGCGCAGGCTGCACCCGGAGAAGAACACTGCCCCGGAGCCCCGCGTGCCGCTGATGACGGGCTCCTCGTCGTAGTGCGGCGCGGCGCGGGCGATCACCGGGTCCGCGCCCATGCGGCAGAAGCCCCGCCCGACATCGCCGCGTTTGGTGTGGCACAGCCTCGGGCAGTCGTCACAGATATAGGATTGCATATTACACCTCTGTATGTTTCACGTGAAACATTTATGCCGTCGGTCGGGCGGTCAGCGTGATCAGCCAGACCTCCGCCTGCGTGTTCAGACGCAGGTTGACGCCCTCGCAGCCCATGCCGGAGGTCACCAGCATTGGTACGCCGGTCTCGCGGTTCCAGCCGTAGAAGAACTGTTGCTCGAGGGTGTCCATGGTGAGCATGCTGCGGCCGAACAATCGGATCTGCCCGCCGTGGGTGTGGCCCGCCAGCGCCAGGTCGACCCAGTGGCCGCTGTCGGCAGCCTCCGTGGTCATGAGGGCGGGGAACTGGTTGGGGGAGGAGGTCACGGCGACGACGGCGTCCGTGCTCCTGAACTGCCCGGCGAGCTTTGACACGCCGGAGATGTCATCGCCCAGTCCCACCAGCCACAGCCGGTCGCCGCCGAGCGCGATCTCGGCCCGGTCGCTGTCGAGCAGCCGGAAACCGGCGTCCTCCGCCTGCGTCCGCACGTCGCCGGTCACCCGGTCCTCCGGAGAGGCGATCATGTACTTGCCCAGCGGCGCGGAAAAATCACATACATAATGGAAGAAATCCCCGCGCCAGTCGCCGGTGTTGGCGGCGTAGCGCGTCGCGTCGTACTGGTTCAGCAGGTCAATGAGGGTGGGGGCGGTGTAGTCGCCACCCAGCAGCAGTATGTCCGGCTCCAGCGCTTGCAGGCGGTTTATGGCGTCCGCGGCGCGCTTGGGCGTGTTGATGCCGCCCAGGTCGATGTCCGAGGCGTAGAGTATGGTCTTTCCCTCAAAGGCGGGCGGCAGGTCCGGCATGTACACCGTGGCGCGCATCAGATGCAGTACGGAGGCGTTTACCGCCATCCATCCCGCGAAACCGACGATCAAAACCGCAATGATCAGGGCGATGATCCACCCAAAGCCCCTTTTTTTAGCCTTATTGCGCTTCATTGTGTCCTCATTTGGGCAAAAATCCGACTTTGATAAACGATTTTTACCCGGTTTTATCACATAAGTGCCGTTGAATCCGAATGTATATTCTATTATAATATGAATTGATATGGCATACAAGGGGTACATGTCTTTAAAGGGTATGCCCTGTCCATAGGGAGGATTGCATGGAACAAAAGCGCAATGAGCGCCTTCCGGGTGCAATCGCCTTGCTGATCGTTGTGTTTACGTGCGTCATCGCGCTGGTGGCCGGGCGGATCATCGTCGGCGCCACGCGGCGCAACGCATACGATTATAAATCCGTCAGCATCCCCTCCAATCTCGCACTGGAGGTGGTGGACGACGGCTTTATCTACTATGACGGCAGCTCCATCGCCGCCGTCACCACGGAGGCCAGGGTCAAGTGGAGCTATCTGATCGGCAAAAACGCCGATTTTGACGTCACGGACTACGGCGTGGCGGGCTGGACGGGCGATTCGCTGACGCTGATCGACCTTGCCAACGGCACCACCACCTTCTCCGGCAGCATGGAAACCGACGTGCTCTCCGCGCGCATCGGCGAAAAGTACACCGCCGTGCTGCTGGGCCCGGAACACGACAGCACGATTGTACTGATGGAGCGCGGCGGGCGACGGGTGAACAGCATCACCCTCACCAGCCAGACGGTCATCAACTACGGTTTTTTCTCAAAGGGCTCGCTCCTGTGGGTGATGAGCCTCGATTCCAGCGGCACGGTGCCGAGCTGCACCATCAACACCTACCGCCCCGGCAAGGAGCGCGTGGGCATGATCCACGACAACGAGCAGCTCATGTACGGCGTGGTCTTCCAAAGCTCCTACTTCTGCTGTCCCGGCGACACCTACCTGAAGGTGTACGACTACACCGGCAGCGAGGACAAGTCCAAGCGCAGGCTGGTGTACGGCTGGTACATGGCCGCGCTGGACGACGCCATGGACGACCCGATGATGGCCTTCGTGCCCAACGACCAGTTCGATTCCAGGGACGGCATGCGGGACGTGCGCATGATCCGGGCCGGTCTCGACCAGCAGGTGCGGCTGCCCTACGGCTGTCAGTCGCTGATCGCCCGCGGCAACCGGGTCTTCGGCTTCTCGACGGAGGGCTACGTGGTCATTGCGGAGCAGGGCAGGGACATCGTCAGCGCGTATCGCCTGCCGATGCAGTTTGAGAAGATATACGGCGTCACCGCCAACAACTACGCGGTGCTGGGCAGCGGGTCGACGATCTACATGCTGCACCTGGCATAATCGCGCCCGCGCTGGAAATAATAGGATCGACCGGACGGACGCGACATCCGGTGAATCCACACCATAACGGAGGATCAAACCATGAATCTGTTGGACATTGTCATCCTCGCCATACTTGCCTTCTATTTGATATCGGGCATGTATCGCGGGTCGATCACGTCGTTTCTGGGCACGGCGGGCTTCATCGCGGCCTGGTTCGGCGCGATAAAGTTCTACCCACAGGTGGCCCACATGGCGCTGTCAAACCAGACGCTGATGGCGGTGCTGAACCAGTATTTGGAGCCGGAGTCCTTCTTCACCAGCCACCAGATCGCCACGACCAGCGTGGCGGAGGTGATCTCCGGCGGCGAGACGGCCATACAGTCCGCCATCGCCGCGGTGTCAAAGCAGCTTTCGGTGATCTCCCGGGCCTTCGAGGCCAACGTGCGCTCACAGGTGTTCCAGAATCTGGGCATCACCACGCTGGCGGACTACCTGGACCAGACCATCTGGCAGGCCATATTCAACGTCGCCGCCTTCCTGCTGTGCTTCATCGCGCTGTACGTTTTGACGATGCTGATCGTCAACCTGCTGGACCATGTGATCTCCTTCCCCCTCATCCGGGGCTTTGACTGGCTCGTAGGCGGCCTGCTGGGCCTGGTGCGCGGCGTGGTGATCTGCATACTGGTGCTGTACCTGCTGCCCGCCGTGGCGCAGATCGTGTCCCCGGAGTTTGCGCAGAACATCACAAGTACGTCGGTGTTGATGAACTTCGTGAAATCCTTCGACTTCGTCAACGTCGGACAGACCATCACCCGGCTCATCGGCGGCTGATCGCTGCGCGGTGCACAGTATGACCCATCCCTCTGCGAAAATAAGGCGGTCGGATGGGTCCTATATGTGAATTGGGGAGGCCAAAAAGCCATATATTTCAGAGGAAACGGTTCGCAAGAGGTAAAAATGACAAGAGGAAACGTCAAAAATAGAAGATACGAGGAGCGCCCGGCGGGCAGCAGTGCCCCGGCGCTGATTCTGACCGCCATCGCCATATTCGGCCTGGCGGTGCTTCTGATGTACATCGCCGTCGCCGAGCCCCAGGCGGGCACCGCCATGGGCGCCATCCGCGACGTCATGCGCGGCCTGGGCGGCAGCCTGTGCTACGCCCTGCCGCTGGTGCTGGCCTGGGCGGGCGTGCTGTGCATATTCGCTGCCCGGGGAAAGCGCGTGTCCGTCATCAAGACCATCGTGGACATACTGATGATACTCACCTTCTTCGCCGGCGTGCACGTGTTCTTCGCACGGCGCATCGTGGTCGAGCGCATGACCATCTCGGGATTTTCCAACTTCGTGGCGAAGTCCTACAGCTACGGCCAGGGCGGCGGGGCCGTCGGCGCGCTGCTGGCATGGCCGCTGTACCGCTACGCGGGCGAGGCGGGGGGCTTCATCGCCGCCGTGCTCATACTGCTGCTGTGCCTGACCGCCACAGGCCGCCTGGGGCGTTTGGCGGGGTTCATCTCCGACCGCGCGGAGGCCCGGAGCCAGGCGCAGGCCCAAAAACAAGAACAAATGTTCGATGAATTTACGCCCGAGGCCCGGCCCCGGCGCAAAAGCGCGAACCGCGACCCGTTCAGCGAGGACGTGCTGACGGGCCGGAGCGCCGGCCAGGGGCGTCAGCGCGCCGCCCGCGCCCCGCAGGGCGCGCCCCGGCGCGAGGCCGCGGCGGGCATACCCCGCAAGCGCAGGCCGGAAAATCAGGCGGAGCCGGCGGTCCAGGCGGCGCAGACCAGGCGGAAGAGCCCGGACAAGCGCAAGAAGCTCTACATTGAGGAGGTGCCGCAGGAGGCCCCCGAGCTTCCGGCGGATGCGGTGGAGACCCCTTCCCGGAAGGATGATTTCGACGAATACTTCGACAGCTTCGACGATTTCGAGTCGATGGACGCTTCGGACATCCTGAAGGGCGCGGACGACAGCAAGCGGAAGTTCAAGCCCGACCGTCCCGGCGCCGGTGAGAAGGCGAAGGCCGCGGAGCCGGTGATCGAGGAAGCGCCGGAGGACGCCCACCTGAACGACGACCTGAAGATCGAGCCGGAGCAGTACGAGACCCCGGACGACGACACTCCCTTCGAAATCCCCTCGCGCCAGAGGGCGAAGAAGGAGGACCTGCCGAAGATCAGGCGGGAGGAGATGAAGGTCCAGCTGGACGACGACGCGCCGGAGTACAACTATCCCCCGATCGACCTGCTGGAGCCGGGCGAGGCGGAGGACGTGTCGAAGCACGCCCGCCGGGACCGTGAGAAGGCGGAGCTGCTGGAGGAGACGCTGAACAGCTTCGGCATACAGGCCAAATTGACCGGCATCGCCCACGGCCCGGCGGTCACGCGGTTTGAGCTGCAGCCCGCCCCGGGCATCAAGGTGAGCCGCATCACCTCGCTGTCGGACGACATCGCGCTGAACCTGGCGGCGATGTCGGTGCGCATCGAGGCCCCCATTCCCGGCAAGGCCGCCGTGGGCGTGGAGATCCCCAACGACAAGGTGGAGATGGTGCGCCTGAGGGACGTTTTGGAGTCCCAGGAGGCGCGCAAGCACCCCAGCCGCATCGCGGTGGGCCTGGGCAAGGACAACTCGGGCCGCTACATCGTGGCGGACATCGCCAAGATGCCCCACGTGCTGATCGCCGGACAGACGGGCTCCGGCAAATCGGTCTGCATCAATTCCATCATCACGTCGATACTGTTCCGGGCCTCTCCAGAGGAGGTGCGGCTGATACTGATCGACCCGAAGGTGGTGGAGCTGTCCATCTACAACGACATCCCGCACCTGGTGTGCCCGGTGGTCACGGACCCGAAGAAGGCCGCCAGCGCGCTGGACTGGGCCGTGGCGGAGATGACCAAGCGCTACAAGCTGTTTGCCGAGAAGGGCGTGCGGGACATCAAGGGCTACAACAAGGCCCTCGCGGAGGGCGAGAAGGCCATGCCGCAGATGGTGATCATCATCGACGAGCTGGCCGACCTGATGATGGTCTCCCCCGGCGAGGTGGAGGACTCCATCTGCCGCATCGCCCAGCTCGCCCGCGCCTGCGGCATGCACCTGGTGATCGCCACCCAGCGGCCGTCGGTGAACGTCATCACCGGCATCATCAAGGCCAACATCCCCACCCGCATCGCCTTCTCCGTGGCGTCCCAGGTGGACAGCCGCACCATGATCGACCACGGCGGCGCGGAAAAGCTGCTGGGCAACGGCGACATGCTGTTCGTGCCCAACGGCATGAAATCCATGCGCGTGCAGGGCGCGTGGGTGTCCGACGAGGAGGTGCACGCCATCGTCGAGTACATCAAGCAGGGCGGTGTGGCCGAGTACGACCCGGACATGATCGAGCACATGGAGAACGCCACCCGGTCCGACGCCGAGAAGGAGGACTTCGTCGAGGACTACGACCCCAAGCTGGCCGAGGCGGTGGACATCGTGCTCGAGCTGGGCCAGGCGTCCATCTCCATGCTCCAGCGGCGCATGCGCATCGGTTACGCCCGCGCGGGGCGCATCATCGACGAAATGGCCCGCCGCGGCATCGTCTCCGAGGCCGACGGCGCAAAGCCCCGCACGGTGCTGATGTCCCGCGAGCAGATCAACGAGCTGTTTGAGGAGGAGGGGGACGCTTAAGGGGGGACGCTGTCCCCCCTTAACCCCCCTGCTTAGGGGATTGAATCCCCTAAGAACCCCCATTAGCGCCGCTGGCGCGGCGCCGGGGGACGAATAAGGGGGGACGCTGTCCCCCCTTAACCCCCCTGCTCAGGGGATTGAATCCCCTGAGAACCCCCATTAGCGCCGCTGGCGCGGCGCCGGGAAAGGACAGGAATATGAATATCAATCGCCTCTCAAAGGTCATCGAAAACATGAAGGCCCACGACCTCGACCAGATCCTGGTCACGGGCACGGCGAACGTGTACTATCTGACGGGCGTATGGTGCGAGCCCTTTGAGCGCATGCTGGCGCTGCACGTGCGTGCGGACGGCAACATGAAGCTGTACGCGAATCGCATGTTCGCGCTGCAGGGACTGACGGACGTGCCGATGGTGGAATACGAGGACACGGACGACTGCATCGCGGCGCTGGCCCCGGACATGCTGCCGGGCAGGCTGGGCATCGACAAGACCTGGCACAGCCACTTCACCATCCGGCTGATGCAGGCCCGCCCGGACATCGTGCCGACGCTGGGCAGCGCGCCGCTGGACGAGGCGCGGCTCATCAAGGACGCCGAGGAGCTGGAGCTGATGCGCATAAGTTCCAAAATGAACGTGGAGGTCTGCGGGCGCATCGCCACAGCGCTTTCAGAGGGCGTCACCGAGAAGGCCATACAGTCGCTGTACAACGAGACCGCGCTGGAGCTGGGCGCGTCGGGCCCCAGCTTCACCCCGCTGGTGTGCTTCGGGGCGAACGGCGCGGAGCCCCATCACGACAGCGACAGGACCCCGCTCAGGCAGGGCGACACCGTCATCATGGACGTGGGCCTGCTGTGGCAGCACTATTGCAGCGACATGACCCGCACCGTGCACTTCGGCGCGGTCAGCGACGCGCAGAAGCGCGTGCGGGACATCGTGACCGCCGCCAACCGCGCCGGCATCGCCATGTGCCGCCCCGGGGTCAGGATGAAGGACATCGACCGCGCCGCCCGGAAGGTCATCGAGGACGCGGGCTACGGCGCGTACTTCACCCACCGCACCGGCCACGGCATCGGCCTGGACGAGCACGAGTTCCCGGACGTGTCCTCCGTCAGCGAGGTCGTCGCCCGCCCGGGCATGATATTCTCCGTGGAGCCGGGCATCTACCTCCCGGGCAAATTCGGCGTGCGCGTGGAGGACCTGGTGGCCGTCACCGAGGACGGGTGCGAGGTGTTGACGCGGTACGATTGGGAATGATCAAACATACAAACGGTTGAAGAGGGCAGGCGCACGCGCCTGCCCTCTTCGCCTGTAAATTTGTATATGCCTACCGCGTCATCAATATGAACACGATCACACAGGTCACCACCACGAAGGCGGACACCAGCGTGGCGGTCAGGTTGAACTGCCGCCTGCCGCCCGCGGATTCGGAGGGCGAGAGCAGGTGCGCCTTGCGCAGGGCGCCCACCAGCGGCTTGTACACCAGCATGGTGATGCCGGCGTTCAGCCCGCCCTTGACCAGGTTGAAGGGCAGGAAGGTGGGGATCAGCATGCCCGCCACCACCTCGCGCGGCACGTGCATGTACAGCGGCGTGATGATGTAGTTCCACGCCAGCATCAGCGCGGTCATCAGCACGACGCCCAGGGTCAGGCCCAGCGCGGCGCTCTTCAACCGGCGGCTCTTGTGGTACAGAAGCGACGCCGGTACCGCAAAGGCGCAGGTGGACAGCACGTTCATCAGAAGCCCGATGGGGCCGGTGGCGCTCACCGTCACCATCTCGAGCAGCGAGACCGCCAGCGCGATCAGCACGGCCGGGCCGGTGCCCACCATGAAGCCGGAGATCACGATCACCACGTCCTTGAGATCGTAGCTCAGAAAGCCCGCCACCTGGGGCAGCGGCCGGGTGATCAGCATGGCCACGTAGGCCATCGCGGCGAGCATCGCCATCAGCGTCAGCTTTTTCGTGTTGGATTGTACCGCCTGTGTCATTGTGAATACCTCCCCAAAAATACGTGCGCGCCCGCGGGCAAAGTCCCGGGGCGCGGACAATTCCTGAAAAGGCGCATGCCTCGTGTCTTCTTCCATCCAGACTGTACTGTCGGTACCGGATTTTCACCGGTTCATGCCGCGTCGCGGCTCGCGGACTGAGGGGACAGGCCCCATCACCGCCGGTCGGGTATTTCACCCTGCCCCGAAGATCACAATTCAGTTATACACTATGC
>CADASI010000079.1 GCA_902790525.1 uncultured Eubacteriales bacterium | reverse complement strand
TTTCGCGCATGTCCTTTATCCAGGCGTTCATCTCGGCGCACAGCGCTTCTCCCTTTTCGTCCTTCGGCAGCACGAAGCCGCAGTCGTAGGACCGGAGCTTCTCGTCCAGCAGCCTGAGGCTCGGGTCCTCGTGCGCCATCTGCCTGAGCACCAGCCCGTCGCCGGGAAAGCCGTCGATCTTGCGGGCCTTGAGCGCCACGGCCATGTCCGGGAAGGTGGAGAAGTAGCTGATCTGCGCGTGCGGCAGGCGCTCGAGGGTGATGTCCGCTGCGGTGGTGCCCGTCTGCACGCCGATGCGCCTGCCGTCGAGCTGATCGAGCGACGTGAAGCCGCCCGCCGCGTCGGGCTTGGGGTCGCCCTTCACCATGATGCCCACGGGCAGCGTGTAGAAGGCGTCGGAAAAGGTCAGCGCCTCGGCGCGCTCGGGCGTGACGTTCAGGTTCGCCATGATCAGGTCCACGTCCCCGGTGGCGGCGGCGATGATGATGGAACCGTAGTCGTACACCTTGAAGGACACGTCCGCGTCCATCCACGCGGCAAAGCGGCGGGCCATCTCGATGTCGTAGCCGCTGAGCGTATCCCCGGCGTAGAAGCTGAACGGCGGGACGATGCCGCTGGTGCCCACCACGATGTGCAGCTTCGGGTCGGCGGGCATGTCGATGTCGGGCATGATCATGTCGCTGTTCGTCACCCAGCGGCGGAACATGTCGTCCAGCGTGCCGTCCGCCCTGTTGATGCTTTGCTCCAGATCCGGGATCTGGGAGGCGGGGGAGATGCCCGCGGCGACGGACACGGTGCCCTCCATGTTCTCATCCAGCAGGTGAACGCCCTTGCGCCCACTGGCGATCGCCAACTCCATCTGCTGCCGTTCGTAGACATAGGCATCGATTCTGCCGAGCGCCACGGCCTCGTAGCCCTCCGCGCCCTCCAGGTACACCAGCTCCGCATTGGGGAGCTCCTGCTCCACCATCATCACCGCGGCGCTTCCCGTGCCGACGCCGACGCGCGTGCCCGGCCGGTTCAACTGGGCCTTGGAGGTGATCTCTCCCTCCGCCGCCGCCGCGCCCGCCAGCGCCATCAGTATCAGCAGTATCAGGACAATTCGTTTCATGCGATCTCATCCCTTCTCCGACGTGGTCGATACGTGGACCGGCCTGCTCCCGCCGCCCGATGCAGGCATCCGGCTATGGGCGTTTGCCGATCCGGTATGGTATTATCATAGCACATCCGGACAAATCCTACAAGTTTTCGAGGCGCGATTCGCGTTCCCCGCGGGGAACGGCGCTTGCCAGTTTCCCATTCATACGGTATAATAGGGGCATGCGGCCGGGGCCGCGGGGAGGAAGGAACGGCTATGGATGAAGGACAGGCCAGGGCGCGCTGCTGGCTGGAGGTCGACCTGGATTGCGTGGAATCGAACTACCGCTCCGCGCGGCGCATCTGCGGGGAAGGGGTCGAGGTCATCCCGGTGCTGAAGGCCGACGCCTACGGCCTCGGCGCGGCGGCGCTGTCCCGGGCGCTCGCCGGGCTCGGCGCGAGGCTGTTTGCGGTGGCTGAGCTGAACGAGGCGCTGGAGGTCATGGCGGCCAGCGGGGGAAACGCCCTCGTACTGGGCATGGTGGCCCCTGTGCAGATGGAGAAGGCCGTGCGGCGCGGGGTGATCGTGACCGTGTACAGCTTGGATCAGGCCCGGGCGCTTGACGCCGCCGCGGTGCGGGCGGGCCGGACGGCGCGGGTCTTCGTCAAGCTGGACACCGGGCTGCACCGCCTCGGCTTCGATCCCGACCGGTTAGACGACATGTTCGCCGCGTTCGACCTGCCCCGCCTCCGGGTGGAGAGCCTGTTTACCCACCTGGCGCTGCGCGACGCCGAGGGGGACGCGCGGCAGATCGCCCGCCTGTGCGCCGCGGCGCGCGCGCTCCGGGACTCGGGCCGGGATTACGGACGGCTGCACGCCTGCGACAGCATCGGCATGGTGCGCTACCCGCAGTGGCGCTTCGACGCCGTGCGCACCGGGGCGTGGCTGTACGGCGTCGTGCCGAGCCGGTACCCGAACGCAAACGGCGAATGCCGCCTGCCCGTGCGGTTCATGGCGCGGGTGGCGCAGGTGCGGCGGGTGAAGCGCGGGGAGTACCTGGGCTACGACGAGACCCACCCGCTGGCGGACGACCGGGTGATCGCCACGCTGTCGGCGGGCTACGCGGACGGCTATCCCCGCGTCAACAGCGTCGGGGCGGTGATGCTCCGGGGCCGGCGCGCGCCCATCGCCGGGCTGACGTGCATGGACCAGATGACCGTCGACGTCACGGACATCCCGGGGGTTTGCCCCGGGGACGCGGCGACGCTGCTGGGCGACGGCATTGCGCTGGAGGAGGTCTCCGCCTGGACAAACCAGCACCGCAACGAGCTTCTGACGCGCATCGGCCGCAGGGTGCCGCGCGTGTATACCCGCGGCGGCGCGGCGGTGGAGATCGCCGCGGGCCGCACCGACGAAACATGTGAGGAGGATGAGCATGATTAAGCCCAAACCGCTGCGCAAGGGCGACACGATCGGCCTGGCGGGCATCTCCGGCGCCATGCACGACCCGGAGACCACTTTTCCGAAGATGATGGAGGCCATCGACGCCATGGGCTACAAAGTCGTCGTCGCGGAGAGCTGCCGCGAGCAGTACGGCTACCTCTCCGGGACGGACGAATCCCGGGCGCGGGGACTGAACGCCCTCTTCCGGGACGACCGGGTCGACGCGGTGGTCTGCATGCGCGGCGGCTACGGCGTGGCCCGCATGCTGGACGGCGTGGATTTCGACGCCATACGCGCCAATCCCAAGATCATGCTGGGCTATTCGGACATCACCGCCCTGCACACGGCCATCCACGAAAAGGTCGGCATGGTGACGATCCACGGCCCGATGCCGTGCAGCGCCTGGATGGAGTTCGACGATTTCACCCGCGACAGCCTGGTGCGGGCGCTGACCAGCACCGAGCCGCTGGGACTCCTCGCCAATCCGCCGGGCATGACGCCCGAGTGCATCGTGCCGGGGCGCTGCGAGGGGCAGCTCGTGGGCGGCAACCTGACGCTGATCGCCTCCGCCTGCGGCACGCCCTACGCCCTGGACGCGACGGGCAAGATACTGCTGCTGGAGGACATCGGGGAGTACATCTACCGGCTGGATTCCATGCTGACCCAGATCCGGCTCGCCGGGCTGTTCGACCAGTGCGTGGGCGTCGTGCTGGGCGGCTTTACCGACTGCACCGAGGAGTACGAGCACTACGCGCTGCACCTGGAGGACATCATACGGGACATCATCGTCCCCGCGGGCAAGCCCGTGCTGGGGAACATGTCCATCGGCCACACGCCCACGAAGATCACGGTGCCCCTCGGCGTGCGCTGCGCGCTGGACGCGGACGCTGGCACCCTCACGGCGCTCGAGGCGGCGCTGGAAGGGTAATATTATAGCGGGATGCGCTTTGCATCCCGCTATATTGTTGCCCCGTCCCCCAGCACGCCCATGCGGTCGAGGGTCAGCGCGCACTGGAGCGCCGCGCCGATGGGCAGGCAGCGCTCGTCCGGCGCGAAGTCCCGGTTATGCAGCGGTGGGGCGGGGAGCTGAGACGCGCATCCCAGGTGCCAGAACGCGCCGGGGACCGCCTCGAGGAAGAAGGAGAAGTCCTCGCCGCCCATGCTGGGGGCCTCCCGGACCAGTGCGTTTTCGCGCCCGAGCAGGGCCCCGCCGAGGCGCAGCACGCGCCGGGCCTCCTCGGGCGTGTTGATGAGGGCGCTGTACCCGACGATGAACTCAAGCTCGATCCCCGCGCCGCTGGCGGCGGCGACGCCCGCGCAGATTTCGCCGATGCGCCGCTTGAGATGCTCCCGAAGCTGCGGGTCGGCGGTGCGGAGCGTCCCCCGGATCTCGACCCTGTCGCAGATGACGTTCGGGGCTTCCCCGCCGTGGATGGCGCCCAGCGACAGCACCGCGGGCTTTAACGGCGAGGCGCTTCGCGACACCACCGTCTGGAGCATGGCGATGAGGTTGGCCGCGCACACGATGGCGTCGACGGCCTGCTCCGGCCGCGCCGCGTGGCCGGCCACCCCGCGCACGGTGATCTTCATCTCGTCCGTCGAACCGTTCAGGCAGCCCGGCCGGGTGTCGATCTGCCCGACGGTCATGTAGGGCTGCAAGTGCAGGCCGTACACCGCGTCGACGCCCGCCATGACGCCGGCCTCGACCATGGGCTTCGCCCCGCCGACGGTCTCCTCCGCGGGCTGGAACAGCAGCCGCACGCTGCCGCGCAGGGTGTCGCGCATGGCGCTCAACATCCGCGCCGCCGTGAGCTGTATCGCCATGTGGCAGTCGTGGCCGCAGGCGTGCATCCAGCCCGCATGCTCCGAGCGGAAGGCGCACCCCTCCGGCTCCTCCAGCGGCAGGGCGTCCATGTCCGCCCGAAGCGCGACCGTGGGGCCGGGGTATTTCCCTTCAATATCAGCGACGACCCAGGTGCGCGCCGTCTCGGCGGGAATAGCCATTTCCATGAGGCGCTCGAGGATCAGCGCCTGGGTCCTGTGCTCGGAAAACCCGGGCTCCGGGATGCGGTGCAGCGCGCGGCGCACCTCCACCGTCCAGGGCATCAGGGCCTTTGCATCGTCGTAGAGACTGTTGACATCCATATTCGTCGCCTCAAATTTCATATTTTACAGATGGCAGGCCAGGTAGTGCCCGGGCGCGATCTCACGCATTTCCGGGCGGACCTCCCGGCACACCGGCTTCTGGTAGCGGCAGCGGGAGGCGAAGGGGCATCCGGGCGGGGGGTCGATGGGCTGCGGAACGTCGCCCTGGAGCACGATCCTCTGGATCTTCGCCGCCTGGTCGGGATCGGCGATGGGCACGGCGGACATCAGGGCTTGTGTGTAGGGGTGCTGCATGTTGGAGTACAGCTCCTCGACGTCCGCCATCTCCACCATGTGTCCCAGGTACATCACGCCGACCCGGTGGGAGATGTGCCGCACCATCGACAGGTCGTGGCTGACGAACAGGTAGGTCATGCCCATCTGCGCCTGCAGTTCCTCGAGCATGTTGATCACCTGCGCCTGTATGGAGACGTCCAGCGCGGAGATCGGCTCGTCGCACACGATGAACTCCGGGTTCATGGCCAGCGCCCGGGCGATGCCGATGCGCTGCCGCTGCCCGCCGGAGAACTCGTGGGGGTACCGGTTCAGATGGTCCTTTTTCAGGCCGACCTTCTCCACCAGCTCCAGTGTGCGCGCGTCGATGGTCTCCTGCGGCGCGTGCTGCAGCCGCATCGGCTCGGCGATGATGCTGGACACGGTCATGCGGGGGTTCAGGGAGGCGTAGGGATCCTGGAAGATCATCTGCATCTTCAAGCGGTAGGGCAGCACCGCCTTTTCGTCCAGCGGGGCGATGTCGACGCCCCGGTACAGTATCTGCCCGCCCGTCGGCCTGTACAGCCGCACCAGCGAACGCCCGACGGTGGTCTTGCCGCAGCCGGATTCGCCGACGAGGCCGAAGGTCTCGCCGGGGTAGAGGTCGAAGCTCACGTCGTCCACGGCCTTCAAGAGCCTGCGCTTGCCGAGCAGATTGTTGCCGACGGGGAAAAACATCTTCAGGGAGCGCACTTTGATCATCGGTTCGGCCATGCTCAAACCCCCTTTGTGATCTTCGGCGCCTTCGGGTGCGTCAGGTGGCAGGCGACGATGTGGGTGTCGCTCAATGCGGTGAGGGGCGGCATGTACGTCCGGCACACCGGCATGCAGTAGCGGCAGCGGGGCGAGAACGGACAGCCCGCCGGGGGCTTTAACATGTCCGGGGGCGTGCCCTTGATCGGGATCAGCTTTTCGCCGGTCTTGCCGGTGACCTTGGGGATGGAGTTGAGCAGGCCCCAGGTGTAGGGATGCTTCGCGTCGTAGAATATCTCGCGCGCGCTGCCCTGCTCGCAGATCACGCCGCCGTACATCACGAATATGCGGGTGCACATGCTGGCGATGACCCCCAGATCGTGGGTGATCATGATGATCGAGGCCTTCGTCTTCTGTTTCAGATGCTGGAGCAGGTCCAGTATCTGGGCCTGTATGGTCACGTCCAGGGCGGTGGTGGGCTCGTCGGCGATGATCATCTTCGGTTCGCAGGCGAGGGCGATGGCGATCATCACGCGCTGGCGCAGGCCGCCCGACAGCTCGTGGGGGTACTGCTTCAAGCGCGCCTCCGGGTTGGGGATCTCCACCTGGCGCAGAAGCTCCAGCGCCCGCTGGCGGGCCTGCGCCTTGTTCATGTGGCGGTGGATCCTGAGCGGCTCCGTGAGCTGGCTCTCCACGGTGAACAGCGGGTTGAGGCTGGTCATGGGGTCCTGGAAGATCATGCCGATCTCGCTGCCGTGCATGGCGCGCGCGGCCTTTTTGCTGAGCTTCGTGATCTCCCGGCCGTCGAAGCGTATCGAATCGGCGGAGATGTCCGCGTACTCCGGCAGCAGGCCCATCACCGACAGCATGGTGACGCTCTTGCCGGAGCCGGACTCGCCGACGATGCCGACCGACTCGCCCTCCGCCACGTCAAAGGATATGCCCCTGACGGCCTGGACGACGCCCACGCCGATGTGAAAGGACGTATTGAGGTTTTTGACTTCCAGCAGATTCATTCAAGCGGCCCTCCTCACTTTTTCAGACGCGGGTCCAGGGCGTCGCGCAGGCCATCGCCGATGAAATTGAAGGAGAACATCGTGATGCAGATCGCGATGACGGGGAAGAGCATCAGATGCGGGTACATCTGCATCACGGGGATGGCGGCGTTGGCCAGGGAGCCCCAGGACGCCTGCGGCGCCTGTATGCCGATGCCGAGGAAGGACAGGAACGCCTCGGAGAATATGGCCCCGGGGATCAGAAACGCGGTGGAGACGATGATGGGCCCCATGGCGTTGGGGATCAGGTGGTGGATGAGCAGATGCCAGGTGCTCGCCCCGGCGAGGCGGCTGGCCAGCACGTATTCGGAGTGCTTTAAGTACATGACCTCGCTGCGCACCACGCGGGCCGTGCCGATCCAGCTCGTAAAGCACAGCGCCAGGATCACCGAGCCCATGTTCGACCCGAAGATCAGCATGATGAGCACGATGTACAGAAGGCTCGGCAGGCTGGAGAGTATGTCGACGATGCGCATGAGTATCATGTCCGTCCGGCCGCCCAGGTAGCCCGCCAGGCCGCCGTAGATCACGCCGATGGCGAAGTTGATGGCCGCGGCCACGAAGCCGATGGTCAGCGAGATGCGCGCGCCGTACATGATGCGTATGAACTGGTCGCGCCCCAGCTGGTCCGTGCCGCACGGGTGCTGGAGGCTCGGCCCGGCGTTCATGTGCAGGTAGTCGGAGCCGTCGTAGGTGTAGGGGGAGACCATCGGCATGACGATGCACAGAAGCGTGATCAGCAGTATCACGACAAGGCCGATCACGGCCAGCCTGTCCCGGCGGAAGTGCTGCCACACGTCGTGCCAGTAGGTGGTGCTGGGCCGGGCGATCTCCTCGGCGCCAGTGTCGTCGGCGCCGATGACGAACATCTCCTCCGGGAGGGATGCATAGGTATCGGGGTCTGGGACCCGGGTGCTCATCGTGAATCCCTCCTTGTCAGTCGTTGGCCAGCTTGACCCGCGGGTCGACGATGGCCAGCAGTATGTCGCTGACCAGGTTGCAGATCACCACGAACAGGCCGAAGAATATCACGATGCCCATGATCATGGTGTAGTCGCGGTCCGAGATGCTCCTGACGAAGTAATACCCCAGCCCCGGTATGGCGAAGCGGCTCTCCACCACGAAGGATCCCGTCAGAAGCCCGGCGATCAGCGGCCCGAGGTAGGTGATGACCGGCGTGAGCGCGTTCTTCAGGGCGTGCTTGGCGACGACCATCAGCTCGCGCACGCCCTTGGCGCGGGCGGTCCGGATGTAGTCCTGCTCCAGCGCCTCGAGCATCGAGGAGCGCGTCTGCCGGGCGATGTAGGCGATGGGATTGAACGACAGGCAGATGACCGGCAGTATGTAGCATTGCCAGGTGTCGAGCCCGTAGGTCGGCAGCCAGTTGAGCTTTGAGGAGAACAGGTAGCTCAGCAAAAGCGACAGCACGAACACCGGCACCGAGATGCCGATGGTGGCCAGCGCCAGAGTCGTAAGGTCCGCCGCCTTGCCGCGGTAGAGCGCGGCGATCAGGCCCATCGGGATGCCGATCAAGAGCGAGAACAGCACCGCGAGGCCGCCCACCCGCGCCGAATAGGGGAAGTGGCCCGTGATCTTTTCATTGACGGTGCCCACCGTCTTGTAGCTGATGCCCAGATCGCCGTGCAGCAGGTTGTTCCAGTAGTTCAGGTACTGCTTCCACACCGGCTGGTCCAGGCCGTAGCTGGCGGCGATGCGCTCCAGCACCTCTACGGGGACGTTTTTCTCCTCCGACGGCGCGAAGGGACCGCCCGGCATGGCGTGCATCATGAAGAAGGCGACGGTGATCAGCACGACCATCGTCAAAACCCCCGCCAGCAGGCGCTTGATGATGTATTTAAGCATCCTATCAACCCCATATGTCGCTTGCGCGATTATACACCCTATTTTACACCCTGTGGCATTGAAAATGCAATGATAAATGGCTGAAAATGCATTTTTAACATGGTTGAAACTTATCAAAAACGATTTTAAGAATGATTATCGCGGGTTGCATTCAAATTCTGCTTGACAGGGGGATTGCAGTTGTATTATTATTAATATGTTGACGTCGGTTTGACCCGACGATGATTTTCATGAAGGAGGCACCCGTTAATGAAGAAACTCTTTTCCGTGCTGCTCGTCCTGGCGCTGGCGCTTTCCGTGCTGACCGTCGCCGCGTCGGCCGAAGGCAATATGGTGATCACGGCCATCTCCGACGATCCCCAGCAGATGGACCCTACGCTCAACTCCTACTCCCGCTCCTCCCAGGTCTTGCAGAACCTGTTCAAGGGCCTGTACAAGCTGGACGCGGACGGCACGACCGTCGTGCCCGCCATCGCCGAGAGCGTCGAGATCTCCGACGACCAGCTGACCTACACCTTCACGCTGCGCGAGGGCCTGAAGTGGTCCGACGGCTCCGATCTCACCGCCTACGACTTTGAGTATTCGTGGCTGCGCGTGCTGGACCCCGAGGTGCTGTCCAAGGCGACCAGCGACCTGTGGATCGTGAAGAACGGCGAGGCCTACTACAAGGGCGAGTGCGCCAGGGAGGACGTGGGCATCAAGGCGACCGACGAGCGCACCTTCGTGGTCGAGCTGGCGAACGTCACCCCGTGGTTTTTGATGCTGACCTCCACGACCTCCTTCCTGCCGGTGTGCAAGGCCGTCGTCGAGGCCAACGACAACTGGGCGTGGGACGTCTCCACCTACGTCTGCAACGGCCCCTTCATGCTCAAGGAGTACGCCTCCCTGGACAAGATCGTGATGGTCAAGAATCCCAACTACTACGCGGCGGACGAGGTGAAGCTGGACGGCGTGCAGTACGCCATCATCCCCGAGACCGCCACCGAGCTGCTGGCCTATAAGAACGGCGACATCAACGTGTCCATCAACCTGGACCAGCAGGGCATCAGCGACTACGCCGGCACCGAGGAGCTGTCCCAGCTGCCCCGCATCGGCATACAGTACTGCGACTTCAACACCAAGCTGCCCGAGTTCTCCGACAAGCGCGTCCGCCAGGCCTTCGCGAAGGCCATCGACCGCACCGTGCTGCTGCAGGCCATGGGCGTGGTGGAGAAGCCCGTGTACGGCTTCGTGCCCTACGCGCAGCCCTCGCTGACCGACAGCGCCAAGAGCTACCGCGACATCGCCGGCGACATGTTCACCGAGGATGTCGAGGCCGCCAAGGCCCTGATGGCCGAGGCCGGCTACCCCGACGGGGAGGGCTTCCCGACCATCACCATCAAGGTGCAGAACAGCACCCAGCAGGGCATACTGGCGCAGGTGCTGGGCGACATGTGGAAGAACAACCTCGGCGTGAACTACGAGATCCAGAGCCGCGAGTCCTCCGTCTACTGGGACGAGCTGGACGCGGGCGACTTCTCCGTGGACCGCAACGGCTACACCTGCGACTACGCCGATCCCTCCGCGAACCTCAAGATCTGGATCACCGGCTCCAACGCCTATGAGAACGGCTGGGACGACCCGGTGTACGACGAGATGTTCAACAAGACGCTGGCCATGACCGACCCGGCCGAGCGCGAGGCCGCCCTGATCGAGGCCGAGGCGTACCTGGTGGATCAGATGCCCGGTATGCCGATCTACTCCATGGAGACCCAGTTCCTCGTGAAGCCCGAGGTCAAGGGCGTGATCGCCAACCCCATCGGCCACGTGAACTTCGAGTACGCCTCCATCGGATGAGGACCAGACCCAATGAAAAAACCCCGCCGCGGCGGGGTTTTTCTTTGGGGTGTTTATAACACAAAGTCCATCATCCTCAGCACTTCCATCCAGTCGTCGGCCTCGTAGGCCACCGTGGCGGGGCCGGTCTGCACAAGGCCCGGATAGGCGCAGCGGGCGCGGTAGTGGTCCTTGAAGGATATCTCCACCTTAAAGTGCTCCGGCAGCGGAAACATGCACGCCGCGGCGTCCTTCCGCATCGCGCGGCAGGCCGCCTCCCGGATCAGGCGCACGGCCTTGTTGGGGTGGATGGAGATGGAGCCCCGGCCCCGGCCCTCGCTGACCGCGACGGTCTCGATGTTCGGGTTGACGGCGTTCATCCATTCACACAGGCCCTTATCCCCGGTGACGAGGCGCACGGGCACCCCCAGATAAGCCGCCGTGAGGCTGTTGATCATCAGCTCGGGGGCGATCATATCGTTGATGCGCACGTAGTTGTTCCGGGTGTTCATGGTGTGGGAGAGGGGGTTGGTGTCCATCCCGGCGCCGGAGTGGTAGCCGGTGAAGATCACGCCGTCATAGCCCGGCTCCAGCCCGGCCATCATGCTCATGATGTCGCAGCCCCAGCCGCGGAAGACGCGCGCCTCCTCGGGCAGCATGGAGGGGATCAGGTTGCAGGCGCTGTCGTGGGCGTCCTTGATCAGTATGTCGTCGCAGCCCGCGTCCATGGCGCCCAGACAGGCGGCGGCCACCTCCCGGGTCATCTGCTCCTGGAAGTAGGGGTAGCGCGCGTGGCCGTGGTTTGTCTCGTCCCACAGGGTGATGCCGGTGGTTCCCTCGATGTCGGCGGATATGAACAGCTTCATGATTCAAACGATCCTTTCTTTATCGGTTCTGGCCGCGGCGGTCACTCCTCGCCGATGCGCTCCTGCGCCTCGAACACGCGGCAGACGGTGGCGTAATTGCCGAAGACGGTCAGCTTGTCCCCGACCTGGAACACGGTGTCCGCCGTGGCCGGGGTGGTCTTGTCGCGGTCGACCAGCATGACCAGTATGTTGTGCTCGGACTTGATGCCCGTGTCGGCCAGGCGCTTGCCGACGAACTTCTGTGGCACCTGCTTCAGCACCACCTGGACGATGCTGTCCTCCCCGATGTAGTCCAGCAGGAAGGCGCTGTTGTCGCGGCCCCGGTTCACCAGCCTGCCGGCCAGCAGCTCCAGTAGGTTCTCACCCCAGGTATGGATCCTCGGGATGCGGATGAACAGGAAGATGATGGCGGCGGCGATGAGGGGGATGATCTGCCCGACGATGTGGTGAAGGGTGCGATCCGACGCCTTGAGCGTGAGGAAGACGTTGATCAGCGCGGAGATGAACGTGATGTTGAACACGTACCCGAACAGCATGATGATCCGCGCCAGCCTGCGCCGGGGCTTGGTGGAGACGAACAGCTCGCTCTCCCGCGTCGTGTAGCCGCTGCCCGTCAGCAGGGACACCACCTGGAAGCGCGCCTTCTCGTCGGGCACGCCGGTAAAGCGGAACAGGACGGTGAAAAACTCCGATATGACCCAGTAGATCAGCACGATCACGGAAAATTGCGTGAAAGCGAATATGACGTTCATTGGCTCAACCTCGTCCCGTGTTTCCACGCCGGTGGGCGCGGGTATCCTCCCGGTTTGTGTACAGTCTTATTTTACCACATCCCGGGGCTTTCCCGCAATATGAAATTATGACTTTTGGTTTTCACGGTACGCGGTCGGCGTACAGCCGGTGATCTTTTTGAAGACATGTGAAAAATGGGCGGAGGACACGAAGCCCACGGCCGCGCCGATCTCCGATACGCTCATCTCCGTATCGCGCAGCAGGACCCTGGCCTTGTCGCATCTTATGGTGTTGTGGTACTCCAGCAGCGTCTGCCCGGTGTGGGATTTGAACTGGCGTAGCAGATAGCTGCCGTTGATGTACAGCGCCTCGGACATCCTTTTGAGCGAGAATTTCTCCAGACTGTGCGCCTCGATGTACGCCTTCGCCGACAGTACAAGCGCGTCGCCGGAATCCTTCCGCCAACTCATCAGATCGCCCCCATGGGCATCGCGCGCCCCACATAGTTATACACCACTAATATATGTTAGCATACTATAACCATCTTTTCAAGAGGGCGGCCCGAAAAAGTCAATATCAGGATAGCAAGAAGTCAATATCAGGATTGCAAAGGAAGTTAGTTTATGCTAAAATAGTCCTGCGATTAGAGAAGACTAATCATTGTTAAATATATTTAACGTTCTGGCGTGACGGCCTCAACGCGGAAAGGAAGTAATGACATGATGAGGACCAGAATCGCCCGGCTCGCGCTGGCCGGCCTGATGGCGATGCTGCTGCTGACGCAGGGCCTGGGCGCGATCGCGGAGGCAGACACCCGCTGGGCGGACGCCGCCGACCAGATCGACAAATTCCTGGACACGGCCTTCGAGGACTACCCGCCTATCAAAACGTCTCCAACGCCTATTTCCGGGTGTACGAGACCACGGGCTTCGAGCGGCAGACCATGAGCTACGTCTCCGGCAACCGCAAAAACGCAGTGGAGATGCAGTTTTCCAACTGCAAGGCCGCGGTGAAAAAGGACAACGCCGAGCAGGACACCAAGGTGTCCGTGCGGAGCGCGCTTACGAAGCTCAAGGGCATGATCCGCGAGGACGCCAACAAGCTGGCGAGCCAGCAGGGCGGTGCGCAGAGCGAGATGAAGTGGTACAAGGGCGGCGAAATGGTCGACGCCGATCCGTATCCCGAGTATTCCGCCGATCCCAACGCCGCCGCGAAGTACGAGAATTGGTACGAGGCCGCGACGCTGGTGAAGGAGCTGCTGGACACGGCCTACATGGGCTATCTGGACAAGGACTTCACCGCCGCGGCGGACAACCTGGAGACGGCCTATTACAGCGTGTACGAGGAATCCGGTCTGTCCCACAAGATCTACACGGACCTGTCGCTGTCCGATCGGCTGGGCATGGAGAAGCAGTTCGCGAGCCTGAACGGGCTGGTGAGCACCGCGGAGGAGAAGTATCAGAAGAACAAGTACCGCACCACCACCGACAAGGCCAAGAACAGCATACTGAAGCTGGCGAAGCGCATCGACGAGCAGGAGGCCGAAGCCAAGGCGGCGGAGGCCCCGGCGGTCGTCGAGGCGGAGGTCGTCGAGGAAAAGCCCTCCGACCCGCGGCTGCTCACCTTCCTGGCCGCGTTCGGCATCATCGTGCGCGAGGGCCTGGAGGCCATACTGGTCATTGCCGCCATCATCGCCTACCTGACCAAGTCCGGCAACGGCAGAAGCCTCAAGAACGTGTACATCGGCGCGGTCGCCGGCATCGCGGCGAGCTTCGCCGCCGCGGCGGTGCTGGCCTGGGCCAAGCGGGCGTTCGTGGGCGCGGGGCTGGCGCAGGAGGTCATCGAGGGCATCACCGCGCTGATCGCCGTGTGCGTGCTGTTCTACGTCAGCAACTGGATGATCTCCAAGGCCGAGGCCGCGAGCTGGAGCCGCTACATCGACGGCAAGGTGCAGTCCTCGGTGGAGCAGGGCAGCGCCTTCGCGCTGGCGTTCACGGCGTTTCTGTCGGTGTTCCGCGAGGGCGCGGAGGTGGTGCTGTTCTACCAGCCGATGCTCGCCGAGGGCAATCCCGGCATGGTGTGGGCGGGCTTCGGTGCGGGCTGCGTGCTGCTGGTGTTCGTGTACCTGGCCATCACCAAATTGTCCATTAAACTGCCCATCAAGGTGTTCTTCACCGCCACGTCGATACTGATGGCCGTGATGTGCGTGTCCTTCCTCGGAAGCGGCATCAAGGAGCTGGCCGAGGGCAATGTGTTCGACCTGTCGCTGCGCGTGCCCGGCATCCCGGAGAACGACGTGATACAGATCTTCGGCATCTATCCCTACCTCGAAACGCTGGTGCCGCAGCTCATACTGTCGATCATATTGCTGGTGACGTTCATGATCGCGCATTATCGGGGGAAGATGGATGCGTTGCGGGCGAAGTACGAGAGGAAGCATAAATGAGGAATTGGGGAACAGGGAACAGGGAACAGGGAACAGGAATAGCCGCTGCCGCGCGGGTTATCGTAGGAACGCCGGGCAACGGGGTCCCGGGCGATGAGGGTGTCCAGTTTCAGCACATCGGTAATGGAAAGTTTCAGGACATCGGTAAGGGTTTGTGTCAGCACATAGGTAAGGCTTCACGGTATAATCGGCACAAGG
>CADASI010000078.1 GCA_902790525.1 uncultured Eubacteriales bacterium | reverse complement strand
GGCCTGACACAGCCCATGGCCGGGGAAGCGACGCCGCTTTCCCGGTTGTGCCGCGCCCGGGAGTACCAGCCCGGACCGGCGGTCCGAAGCCGGCACAGCCTCGGGCCGATAGAGGGAACCACACATCATATTGAAGGGGGATTGCACGACAGACCAATCGTTATGCCACGGTGTTGCTGTAAAACAGACAAGTGATCATAATAAGGGGAGGAATAGAACCATGAGTCAGAACAAGACACAGACCCAGAACAAGCCGCTCAGCAGCGCGTTGAGGAACTTCTTCGGTGTCGGCGACGCCGGCTTCGTGCTGATGAGCAACGTAGAGACGTTCGCTTTCATGCGTTTCTTGACGAATATTGCTGCATTCACCCCAGCTGTAGCAGCTGTCATCAACTCGGTATTCTCCATCATCGACGCCTGCCTGAGCTGGATCTACGGCGGCATACTGCGCTCCTGGCTGATACTGACCCCCTGGATCGTGCCCTTCATCTTCACCTTCCAGTTCATCCGCATCAGCGAGAATGAATGGCTGTCCGCCATCATCATCATCATCGCCGCCGTCGTGTCCCACGTGATCTGGAACATCGGCTACGTGGCCAACGCCACGCTGGTGTCCGTCGTGGGCAAGACCCCCGAGGACAAGGCCACCCTGTCCTCCTCCCGAGCGACCTGGAACAACATCGGCGGCCTTCTTTGGTCCTATCTCGGCATGCCTTTTGCTGCTGTTCTGGGTGGCATTGTGGGGGAGAAAAATCAGTTTGCTGCCGCCGCTTTTGTACTCGGATTACTGATGGTCGCTGGTTACTATGCACACTTCAAGATGACCGAAGGCTACGAGGAGATCGAGGACGAGAACCACTCCAAGGCAGCTAAGCAGAACAAGATCAGCATCGGCGAGATGTTCAAGTCCCTGTTCCAGAATCCCCAGCTCATCATACTGATGCTGGCTGACCTGGCCAAGTGGTGCGTGAAGTTCGTCACTGCTGCCGCTGCCACGTATTATTTCGTGGATGCAATGAGATATGAGGTATTACCTGTCGCGTACACGCTGTCCATTGCATTGGCTGCAATGGTGGGCGCTTATATTGTGCGCTATTGGGTCAAGGCCATGCCTGCCCGTACCATCACCATCATCTCCTTCATTGGAATGGCAGCATTCTTGTTCCTTTCCTATGTTTTCTATGCAAATGCGGGCTTGGTAATTGCTTTTATGGCTTGCGCTCAGTTCTTCTATGGCGTGGCCTTCGCGTCCTCTCCGGCTCTGTACGCCGACACCGTGACCTACACCACCTGGAAGACCGGCAAGAACGCCGCCGGCTGGATCATGGGTCTGCAGAACCTGCCCCTGAAGGTGGCCGTGTTCCTGCGTGGCGCCATTGTTGGCGTTGCACTGGGTGTAGTTCATTGGGAGAAGGGTATTGCGCTTGAGGGCGCTGCCCGCCAGGGCATGACCGTGGCCTTCGCTCTGGTGCCCGCCATCTTCTGCGCCGTCGGCGCCGTGCTGCTGATCGTCGGCTTCAAGATCACCAAGGATGTTGTCGACAAGGCTCAGAAGGAGATCGACGCCCGCAACGCCTAAGCATCGGTTGAGTCAAACGAGGAGGATTATCGTCAATGCTGACCAAGAGACAGAACATGATCGAAACCATGAAGGGCGGCCATCCGGATCGCTTCGTCAACGGCTATGAGGCGCTGGGGCTTGTCATGGGTTCCCCCTTCGGCAAGCGCAACCCCAACCCCAAGCCCGGCGAGCTGAACGTGGTCAACGCCTGGGGCGTCACCAAGTCGTGGCCCAAGGGCACGCCCGGCGCGTTCCCGGTGCACACCCCGGACAAGATCGTCATCAAGGACATCGACGAGTGGCAGAAATACCTGAAGATCCCGCGCGTGGTGTACGACGCCGAGGAGTGGGAGCCCTTCATCGAGATGTATGAAAAGGTGGATCGCAACGAGCAGTTCGCCTGCACCTACTTCGCCCCCGGCGTGTTCGAGCAGTGCCACTACCTGCTGGAGATTCAGAACTGCCTGATGGCCTTCTACGAGAGCCCGGACGAGATGCACGAGCTGATCGACGCCATCACCCAGTTTGAGCTGGACTACGCCGCCGAGGTGTGCAAGTACCTCAAGCCCGAGGGCCTGTTCCACCACGACGACTGGGGCAGCCAGCAGTCCACCTTCCTGTCCCCGGACATGTTCCGCGAGTTCATCAAGCCCGCGTACATGAAGATCTACCACTACTACAAGGATCACGGCGTGAAGCTGATCGTCCACCACTCCGACTCCTACGCCGCCACGCTGGTGCCCGATATGATCGACATGGGCATCGACGTGTGGCAGGGCGTCATGCGGACCAACGACATCCCCGCGCTGATCAAGCAGTACGGCGGACAGATCACCTTCATGGGCGGCATCGACAGCGCCACCGTGGACTACGAGGGCTGGACCGAGGAAGAGGTCGCCAAGCAGGTGCGCGCCGCGTGCGAGTCCTGCGGCACCAAGTACTTCATCCCCTGCACCTCCCAGGGCCTGCCCATCAGCACCTATCCCGGTGTGTATGAGGCCGTCGCCCGCGAGATCGACAACATGTCGAAGGAAATGTTCCATTAAGACCTGATTGGACCTAATAAAGGCCATGCCGGCATGTCGGCATGGCCTTTGGTATGTCAGTATCCTCACAGCTCGCGCTGTCCGCCCGGCTCCTCGCCGGGGACGTACACCGCCACGGCGGCGCGGCCGTGGTTCTTGACGTGGTACAGCGCCGCGTCGGCGGCCTTGAACAGCTCTTCAAAGCGCCTGCCGTGATCGGGAAAGACGGCGACGCCTATGGACAACGTGACGCGGCCCTCCAGCTTTTCGCCCTTGAAGGCCCGCTTCACCTGGTTCGACAGGCGGTTCGCGAGCTGGACGGCGTTTTCGGGCGATTCGATGTTGCGCATGAAGATGGCGAACTCGTCGCCGCCGATCCGTCCCGCCACGTCCAGCGCGCGGCATTTGTTGTTGATGATGCGGCCCACCTCCGCCAGCACCCGGTCGCCCTCGGCGTGGCCGTAGGTGTCGTTGACCTGCTTGAACAGGTCGATGTCGATCATCAAAAGGGCGCAGCGGTCCTCCGTCGTGTGGTAGTTGGACAGCATCATCCGGATCAGGTCCTGTGCGGCGCTCTTGTTGAGCAGGCCGGTCAGGGCGTCGGTCTTGGCGCGCTTCTCCAGCTCCAGCTTGAGAAGCTGGTAGTCCGTGACGTTGTTGATCAGCGCGATGATGCCGCTGATTTTGCCGTTCTCGTCGAACACCGGGCGCTTGATCAGCTGCAGGTAGTCCCGGACGCCGTCCTGGTTTTCCTCGATGATGTACTCGGTGCCCTGGCCCGTCTCCAGGATGCGCCGGTCGGCCTCCATGGCCTTCATGGCGTTGGCCTTGTCCTTGCGGATGTCGAGGTCGGTCTTGCCGCGGATGGTCCAGTTCGGGTCGCCGCAGGTGTTCAGGTGGTTCCAGTACTGGGTGGAGAAGACATACCGGCACTCCGTGTCCTTCATGAAGATGCAGGCGGGCAGCACTTTGAGCATCTTCTCAAGCTCCGACAGCGAGAGCGAATCGCTGGCCCGGATGGCGTTGTTGATCCGCTTGCAGATGAGCTCCCTCGGCGCGAAGGCGGTGATCAGGTCGTAGAAGCCGTGCTCGATGCAGTCCATGTCCACATGGGTAGGCAGCTCGTCGGAGATGGCGATCATGGGAACCCTGGAAAAGGACGACGCCTGGTTGTACTGCGCCTCGAATGTAAAGTGGGTCCGGCGCGCCAGCGCGAGCTCGATCAGCACCGCCACCACGTCCTTGCCGTTTTCATTCATATAGCGCAGGCCCTCGTCCTCGGTGTTCGCACAGCGCACATTGTAGTACGGCGAGAGCACCTCCGGGAAGTACTCCAGGATCGAAGGTTCTTCGGCGATCAGTAAAATCGTATTCATGCTTGATACCCCATGTCATCCTGTTATTTGCGGCATACAATCCTCCACTGTCTATTATAGCAAATAATGGCGATTAAATCAACCTTAACATTGATTCAGGCCGAATGTTTTTCGGATGATGCGTCAGTTGTGCACTATGACCTTATACGGCCTGTCGGTATCCGCATCGACGGTGACCTGTCCGCCCGCGATGTGCAATGTATAGGTTGCGGCCACATTCCCCCTGAGGTCGGGGACCTTCACGGTGATCGTGCCGTCCTCCGGCCTGAACACGTGCAGCTCCAGGCCGTCGGTGTAGTCGTAATCCGGCCGCGTCTCGTCGGCGCCCATGGGGATGACGCTGTTGGGCCGGGCCATCAGCGGCAGGGACAGGTAGTCGTGGGTCTCGCGCCGCCAGGTATCGCCCTCCACGGTCTCGCCGGACAGGAGGTTGACCCACGCGCCCGCGGGCAGGTAGTAGTCCACATGCCCGTCGCTGTGCATGACGGGAGCGACCAGCAGGCTCGGCCCCAGCATGTACTGGGTGTCGCAGGTCTCGCAGGCCACGCTGTCCGGGAACTCGAACAGCATCGGCCGCAGCACGGGCACGCCCTTTTCATGCGCCTCCACGGCGGCGGCGTACAGGTAGGGCATCAGCCGGTTCTTGAGGCGCGCGAAGCGCTTCACCACCGCGCTGGCCTCCTCGTCGAACAGCCACGGCACCCGATAGCTGGACGACCCGTGCAGCCGGCTGTGGGAGGACAGCAGCCCGAACGCCGCCCAGCGCTTGTACACGTCGGCGGTGGCGGTCTGCTCGAAGCCGGCGATGTCGTGGCTCCAGAAGCCGAAGCCGGAGTGGCCGATGGACAGCCCGCTGCGGAGCGTCTCGGCCATCGACATGAACGTGGCGCTGCTGTCGCCGTTCCAGTGCACCGGGAACTTCTGGCCGCCCACGGTGGCGCTGCGGGCGAACACCACGGCGTCGCCCCTGCCGCGGCAGGCCTCGATCGTCTCGAACACGAACTTGTTGTACAGGTAGGTGTAGAAGTTGTGCATCCTAAGCGGGTCGCTGCCGTCGTGATACTTGACGCCCTTCACCGGGATGCGCTCGCCGAAGTCGGTCTTGAAGGCGTCCACGCCCATCTCCAGCAGCTTCCTGAGTTTTCCGGCGTACCACTCCCGGGCCGCGGGGTTGGTCACGTCCAGGATCGCCATGCCGGGCTGCCACAGGTCGGTCTGCCAGACGTCGCCGTTCTCCTTCATAATGAAGTAGCCCTGCGCCGCGCCCTCGTCGAACATGGCGCTCTCCTGGGCGATGTAGGGGTTGAGCCAGCAGCAGACGTGAAGCCCCCGGGCCTTGAGCTTTTTGAGCAGGCCCTCGGGGTCCGGGAACACGTCGGGGTCCCAGGTGAGGTCCGTCAGGTGGTTGTCCTTCATCCAGAAGCAGTCGAAGTGGAACACGGACAGCGGGATATCGCGCTCGGCCATGCCGTCGATGAAGGAGGTGACGGTCTTCTCGTCGTAGCTTGTGGTGAACGACGTGGACAGCCACAGCCCGAAGGACCACGCCGGCGGCAGCGCCGGGCGGCCGGTCAGCGCGGTGTATCGCTCCAGGACGCCCTTGGGGTCGCCGCCGTAGATGATGTCGTAGGTCATCGCCTGGCCCTGCTGGCTGAACTGCACGCGCTCCACCTTTTCGGAGGCCACCTCGAAGCTCACGTCCGACGAACTCTCCACCAGCACGCCATAGCCGCGGTTGGTCATGTAGAAGGGCACGTTCTTGTAGGCCAGCTCGCTGGCGGTGCCGCCGTCGCCGTTCCAGATGTCCACCACCTGGCCGTTCTTGACGTAGGCCGTGAAGCGCTCGCCCAGGCCGTAGACCCGCTCGCCCACGTCCAGGTTCAGCGAGTCGATCATGTAGTCCCTGCCCGTGGGCTTGCAGTAGGCGTGGGCCATGGCGTGGTGCTCGGACTCGGTCAGCAGCCTGTCGTCGCCCAGGTAGCTGACCCGCCAGCCCTGCTCCGCCTTGCTGATCACGGCCTTCGCCCGGCCGGACTGGAACACGTACTCGGTTTCGGTCTCGGTGATCACCGGCTTCACCGGGCACTCGTTGAGCTCAAAGTATGGGCCACGCTTCGCCGTGCCGCGCCAGTGCTCCAGCTTCACGCGGATCACGTCGGGCATCGGGGATGTGAAGGTCACGGTCAGCGCCGCGTGGTTCATCACGCCCCCGCGGCGGCGCGACGGCACCGACGGCGCGATGATCCGCAGCGCGTCTTTTGTGATCGTGGCGTCGTAGCTCTCCAGCGCGAAGTGCAGGTCGTATTCCGGCCGGTTCAGCCAGTAGCCGTTGGTGAATTTCATGGGTCGATCCCTCCGTTGACGCCGGAATGGCGTAAAATGGGGGGCGATGCTCCCATCGCCCCCCATCGCCTCCGGCATTAAAATCTCTTGGTGATGATCATGTCGATGCGGTCGCCCTTGACGCCCACCACGATGTCGTCCGCCAGCCGGGCGACGATGGACTTCTCCAGCTCGTCCCAGGCCTCGTCCGCCGCGTCGTCCGCGTCCTTGGCCTGGTCCAGGTCATGCCGGTAGGTTTGCAGCGTCCAGATCGGCACCATCTCGGCGTTGGACACCATCATGCCGGTGGTGTTCACGATGCCGTACTGCATGGTCTCCCGGCCGTAGGCGTCGATGGTCTCGCCCAGGTTGTGCACCGCCGCGGAGATCACGTCGCCCAGCCTGGCCATGAAGCCCTTCGCCGCCGCGTTTTTGCCCGTGCTGGACACCGACAGCAGCGACTCCTTGCGGTCCATGTTCATGTCCGCTGTGACCTCAAAGTGGATCTCGCAGGTCCTGCCTTCGCTGACGAACCAGATCTGCCCGTAGAAGTCGTCCAGCATGTTCTTCACCATGCCCAGCGTCTCCTCCACCAGCAGGTCGAGCCGCAGCGCGTCCCGCCGGTCCAGCTTCGCCTGCCAGGCAAAGCTCTCCGTGGCGTACCGGGCCGCCGCCATGCGCTCGGCGTCGCTGTTGACCATGAATTTTTCCGATACCATTGCATTGGCCTCCTCATGCCGCGCCGGGGCGCGCGGTGGTCACTCGATCGTCAGGATGTCCGAGAAGCCGGTCACGTCGAACACCTCGCGCACCAGCTCGTTGACGTTCACGACCTTCATGCCGCCCTTCTTGCTCATGGCCTTGTGCGCCGACAGCAGCACGCGCAGTCCGGCGGAGGAGATGTAATCGAGCTTGCTGAAATCCAGCGTCAGCGCGTCGGCGCTCTCGATGACGCCCTTGAGCTCCTTCTCCAGCTCCGGCGCGGTGGTGGTGTCCAGGCGGCCCTCCAGGGCGATGTTGGCGATGTTGCCGTTTACGTTCTTGGTGATCTTCATGTTCAGGTTTCCTCCTTGTCCTGTGATTTCAACAGTCGGTCGATGTCCGCCTCGGCGGCGCGCAGCAGTCCTTCCACGTTCGCGCCCGCGATGTCCAGGTTTTCCGCGCTGATCAGGCGCACCTCCGGGATGCCGTAGAACGTCCGGGCCAGCGCCTCCACGTAGCCGAAGCCCGGCGCCGTGGAGTAGATGGGCCCTCCCGCGGTGGTGACGTAGGTCAGCCGCCGCGCGCGGCAGAGGCCCTCGGGCACGTCCTCCGGGGTGTAGCGGAAGGTCAGCCCCAGCACGCAGATCTGCTCGAAGAACTGCTTGAGAGATGCCGGGAAGGACAGGTCCCAGTAGGGCGCGGCGATCACGATCTCGTCCGCCGCGGCGAAGTCCCTGGCGGGGTCAAACCGCGCCGAGGCGTAGTCGCCGCGGGCGATGCAGCCGTCCCGCCAGCGCAGAAACGCCTCGTCCACCCTGGGAAATTCCGTCTCCTCCAGCCGCAGGCGCTTCACTTCCCCGCCGACCCCGGCCAGGTAGCGCTCCGCCAGCCGCCGCGTGCGGGATTCGCGCCGCACGCAGGCGTCGATGAATAACAGCATGTCTCAAAGCCTCCGAACATTCATAATCTATTTCAGTATATTACTTTTTGGCGGGACTTGCAAGCCGCTTTTCGCAATAACCGGCAAATATCCCGCGAAATGTCACAGTCGGTGGACGAATGCCGCGGGAAATGGTATAATATCGGCAGGGTCGACGGAATAGCCCTGCCATAACTCATTGAAGGGAGGATCATCATGAGCGAACTGAGGGACAAGCGGGGCCTGACCGAGGCCGAGGCCATCGCCATATACCGCGCGAAGAACTATCCCAAGCCCGCGCTGACGGCGGACGTGGCCGTATTCGCGAAGTGCGACGGGAGGATCAAGCTGCTCCTCATACGGCGCGGCGGCCACCCGTGCCTGGGGCGCTGGGCGCTGCCGGGGGGCTTCGCGGAGGAGGGCGAGACCATCGAGGTCACCGCCGCGCGGGAACTGGAGGAGGAGACGGGCATCCGCGGCCTGCCCCTCACGCTGGTGGGCATATACAGCGCGCCGGGGCGCGACCCCCGGGGCTGGACGGTCTCCGCCGCCTACGCGGTATTGCTGGACGACGGCATGATCGACGCCTCGGCGGGGGACGACGCGGCGGAGGCCCGGTGGTTCGACGTCGTTGACGGCGTGCCCGCGCTCCCGGCGGGCGAGGGGCTGGCTTTCGACCACGATCAGATCATCGCCGACGCATGGAAGATCATCTGAACCCATCCGGGCGATGAGGGCATCGCCCCTACGGATGATAATCATCTCACATGTAGGGGCGATGCCCTCATCGCCCGATCATTTGCGCAACCCCGTCAATGCGCCCAGCTATACGCCTTCTTGATGGCCGCCTGATGGTCGGCGTCCACATGGTCGGAGCCGTGGGTCTTGCTGCCCACCATGTGCAGGCAGAACTGCCCGTGATAGCCGTTTTTGGAGAGCGTCTGGTCCCCGTGGGGCTGGGTGGCGAAGGAGCACGCCACGAACTTGCCGTCGGAGTAGAGTATGCCCGGGCGGCGGTCCCAGGAGTAGCCCATCTTTTTGAGCTTCGCGGTGTCGGACTTCGACGCCGGCTCCACGTCGGCGTGGGAGCTGCCGCCCATGCGCTTGATCTTCAGGCGCATGCCGGTCTCGATGTCGTACAGGGCGCCGTATTCGCCCTTCCGGAGCACGCTGGAGCCGCCGTCGTACCACTTCATGGCCACCACCCGGCTCTTCCAGCCCGACTTTTTGGTGAGGGTGAACACGCTTTCCGGGTCGGCGGAGGGGAGGGTCGCCGATCGCGCCTCCTCCGCGCCGAACACAGCGGTGCGCACGGCCAGCGTCGGCTCCGCCAGCGCGACGGCATTCAGGTTCGCCAGCACCAGCATCAGACAGATCAATCTGCGAATCATGTATTTCATATCATTTACCTCCTGACAATCGCGGCGCTCGACACGCCGCCTTGTTATTGACTTTCTTATGACACAGATGGTATGGAAAATGCCTTTCCATCACAATTTTGTCTCAAATCATTCTACATTCAAGAATTGTCAAAGCTGTGGCATTTTCTGGAACAGAATAGATGTTTTTTGTTGTTTAAACGGTGGCTTTCCTTCCGAAAAACCTTACATATTCGGGCGGGTTTTATGGTTGCCATCGCTGCGCCGTTGTGGTATACTGGGTCGAACAACGAAAGAGATCGACCCCTGACGAGGCGCCAAGTGAAGAAAAGCATCCTTAAAATCATTGCCTTTGTCGGCATATTCATATTACTGTTCGCCGCGATGACCGCAGTGTTTTCCAATCATCCCGATTTCAGGATCGTACAGTCCATACGCGCCTTTTACGATGAGCCCGCGGACAGCCTGCAGGGGGTGTACATCGGCACGAGCACCTGCTACGCCTTCTGGAACGCGCTGGTCGCCTGGAAGAACTACGGCCTGACGGTGTTCCCCTACACCTGCGCCGGCATGCCGCTGTACGCCACGGAATACGTGATCCGGGAGGCCCGCAAGACCCAGCCGGACGCGCTGTTCATCGTGAACATCAACTCCGTGGTCTACGACGCCATGGACATCACCCATGTCCACCACGTTTTGAGCTACATGCCCGAATCCGAAATCAAGGCGGAGCTGCGAGACCGCCTCTGCGAGCTGCTGGGACTCAGCTGGTCGGAGCGCCTGGAGCTGTACGTGCCGTGGATCCGCATGCGGCAGTACTGGACGGAGTACCTCGACGAGGGCATCATCCCCCGTGTGGACGGCCTGAAGGGCGCGAGCCATTACGACAACTACCTGTCCAAGAGCATCGACCTCTCCCGCCGGTACAAAAAGACCCAAAAGCGGACCCCTCTCACGGACAGGCAGGTCGCCTGCATCGAGCAGCTGCTGGACTACTGCGACGCGGAGGGCATCCGGATACTGTTTGTCGCCGTGCCCCGGGATGAAAAGCGCGCGGACCTGCTGGGGCACATCAACACCGCCTGCGACCTCATCCGCGAGCACGGCCACGAGGTGCTGGACCTCTCCGATCAGGTCGCGGCGATCCCGCTGGACCTCTCGCAGGATTACTACGGCCCCACCCACACGAACATCCACGGGGCCATCAAGTTCACCGACTACCTCTCGGAATACCTGATCCGCAATTACGGCCTGGAGGACAGGCGCGGCGATCCCGCCTACGCAAGCTGGGACGCGGGCCTGGCGCGCTACATGGAGATCATCGCCCCCTACGTGCTGGACATTGAGCTGGAGACAGGGAACCGGGACTACGCCCTCGCCGCGCCCCGCGGCGTGGCGATCGCCCCCGCCGGGGCGGACCGGGCGGAAATCACCTGGAAGGCCGTGAAGGGCGCGGAGGTCTACTGCGTCTACCGCAAGGCCGGGGCGAAGGACGCCTGGGAGCGGGTGGCCGCGTCGGAGGCGTGCGCCCTGGTCGACGACGGACTCGAGGGCGGCGTGACGTACCGCTACACCGTGGTGCCCGCGCGCAGGTCCGGTCCGGACCTGCTGTACGGCAACTTCTCCACGTTCGGCCAGAGCATTACACTGTGATACCGCAACAGCCTGAGGAATGAACATGCGCTACCAATCCATACTGTTTCTGGCGTTTGTGCTGGTCGTGCTGACCGTCTACTACCTGGCGGGGCGCAGGCGTCAGACGGCCGTGCTCCTGCTGGCGAACCTGGCGTTCTACGGCATCACCGGCCCGCAATACCTGCCGTTTTTGGCAACGACGCTGCTGGCCTCCTTCTGGTCGGCCAGGGCCATGGACCGCGCGTACCGCGAGACCGACGCGCAAATCGGGGCCGAGACCGACAAGCAGGCCAAAAAGGCCCTGCGCGCCGCGGCGAAGACCCGGGCCCGGAGGGCGCTGATCCCGGGGATGCTGATCCCCATCGCGCTGCTGGTGGTCTGCAAGTACACGGGCTTTATTCTGCAAAACCTCAACGCCGCGCTGGCGCTCTTCCGCCTGCCGCCAACGCCGGTGTTCCGCCTGATACTGCCGGTGGGCATATCGTTTTACACCTTCATGGCGCTGGGCTACGTGCTGGACGTGTACTGGCGCCGGTACGAGGCCGAGCAGAGCCTGACGCGCTACGCCGCCTTCCTCGCCTACTTCCCCCACGTGGTGCAGGGGCCCATCGACCGCTACCGGGAGTTCCGGGACCAGATCACGGGCGGCGCGGCCTTCGACGCGCGGCAACTCGCCTTCGGCGCGGAGCTGACGCTGTGGGGCTTTTTCAAGAAGCTGGTGATCGCCGACCGGCTGGGCCTGATCGTCGACAAGGCGTTCGCCGACTGGCAGAGCCTGGGCAGCGGCGTGCTGATCGGCGCGGTGGCGCTGTACTCGATACAGATCTACGCCGACTTCTCCGGCTGCATCGACATCGTGACCGGCGTTTCGGAGATGCTGGGCATCCGCCTCAGGAAGAACTTCAACCACCCCTACCTGTCCCGCTCGATGGGCGAGTTCTGGCGGCGCTGGCACATCTCGCTGCAGGAGTGGTTCAAGGATTACGTGTACTTCCCCGTGTCCGCCTCCGGGCTGATGCGCCGCGTCAAGAAGCGCCTGCGGGACAAAGGCAAGCCCCGCGCCGCCGAGCGCTTCGCCACCTGCTTTCCGATATTCGTGGTGTGGATGGTCACCGGCATCTGGCACGGCGCGGACTGGAAGTTCGTGGTGTGGGGCCTGTTCCACGCCGCTGTGCTGATATCGAGCGCGCTCTTGGAGCCCGCCTTCGTCGCCACGAACCGCCGCCTCGGGATCAACGCGGAAAACCCCCTCTGGCGGGCATGGCAGATCCTGCGCACCTTCTTCATCTGCTGCGTGGGCCGGGTGTTCTTCCGGGCCCCGGATCTGGCGGCCGCCGTGGGCATATTCCGCGCCATCGGCCGGACGCCGCCGGTTTTTGGCGACCTGATTAACCACCTGGTCGAGTACAGCGGCAACGTGCCCGACCTGCTGGTCACAACGCTCGCCATGCTGATACTGTTTATCGTGGACATCCTCCAGGAGCGCGCGCCCCTGCGCGAGGCGCTGTCGCGGCGCAGCATCGCGCTGCGGTGGGCCCTCATATTCGGCTGCCTGTTCTTCGTGCTGATCTTCGGGGTCTACGGCCCCGGCTACGGCGCGACGGGGTTCATCTACGAGCAGTTCTGACCGACGCGCCACGGCGCGTCCGCGGACGCCCCATGGGGCGTCCCTACGTTGGGTTCGCGGTATCGGGAACAGTGTTCTGTCATTCATGCGTGAGCCGTGGGCCGAAACATCTGTGAGGTTGACTTTCCGGCGTTGTGAGAGTATAATTTCGGTAGGTAATTGGTATCAATACATTACCGCAGTGAATCGACAAGGATACAGTACCATCGTCAAATGAAGCAAACAAAAGCCATCGCAGTCAGAGTGGCTGCCTTCTGGGGGATATTCGCCCTGCTGCTCTACCCGGTGACGCGGGTGTTCGCCCATTATCCGGATTACAGGAGCTATCATACCATCGGCGGGTTTTACAAGGAGAAGCCGAACCAGCTGGACGCGATCTACCTCGGTTCCTCCAACTGCTACGCCTTCTGGAACGCCCTGGTGGCGTGGCACAACTACGGGCTGACGGTCTATCCCTACGCCAGCCCGGCCCAGCCGTTCTACGCCACGGAGTACCTCATCCGGGAGACGCGCAAGACCCAGCCGAACGCCCGGTTCATCGTGAGCGTCAACTCCGTGGACGCTGACGACCTGGAGGCCTGCGCCTCGCACTACCTGCTCAACTACATGCCCGAGTCGGAGGAGAAGCAGGCACTGACCGAATACCTCTCGGACCTGATGGATTACAGCCGCCTGGACCGGCTGGAGTTCCGCTTTCCGTGGCTGAGGATCAGGGAGCTCTGGTACGACCGGCTCAAGAACGGCCCGCTGCCCGAGATGGACGGCCTGATGGGCGCGTGCACCTATCCGGACTATCTGTACGGCTACGAGGACATCTCCGAAAAGTACCTGCTCACGGACCAGCGGACCCCCGTTCCGGACGACCTCGTCGAGGCCACGCAGAACCTGCTGGACTACTGCGACGAGGCGGGCGTGGAGGTGCTGTTCGTATCGGTGCCCCGGGCGGAAAAGACCGGGGAGACCATGGGCAGGATCAACACCGTCTGCGACATCATACGCGAACGCGGCTACGAGGTGCTCGACCTCTCCGATCAGGCTGCGGCCTTCGGCCTGGACCTGACGCAGGACTACTACAACACCAAGCACACCAACATCCACGGCTCCGTCAAGTTCACCGACGGCCTGTGCAAGTGGCTCATGGACCGCTACGACGGCCTGAAGGACAAGCGCGGCGACGCCGCCTACGCCGAGTGGGACGACGCCTGGGCGCGCTACGCGGACATCGCGATGCCGTGGCTGCTGGACATCGAGCTGGACGCGGCGCACCGGGACTGGGCGCTGCCGGCGCCCGGGGACCTCAAAGCCACGGCGGCGGACGGCGGCGCGCTGATCCGCTGGACGGCGGCGCAGGGGGCCGAGGGGTATTCGGTCTACCGCAAGGCCGGGGACGACGGCGACTGGACGCGCCTTGCCGACACCGCCGAGACCGAATATGAGGACGCGGCCGGCGCGCCGGAGGGCGAATGCCGCTACACCGTGGTGCCGTGGCGCACGTCGGAGGGGGAGACCTTCTACGGCAATTTCCTCTACGACGGCGTCGCGCCGGAATCACTGAGCTGAGCGTACAAGGGGTGGACATGAGTTACCATTCGATAGAGTTTCTGGGCTTCGTGGGCGTCGTGCTGCTCGTCTACTATGCGGCGGGACGCCGGCGGCAGACCGCCGTGCTGGCCCTGGCGAACCTGGCGTTTTACGCCATCGCCGGGCTGAAGGCGCTGCCCTTCCTGCTGACGACCGCGCTGGTCACGTTCCTCGCGGCGAAGCGGATCGGCGGCATCTACCGCGAATACGACGAGAGGATCAAGGCCGCCGAAGCGCCGGAGCGCAAGGCGCTGCGCGCCGAGGCCAAGGCCCGGGCGAAGAAGGCGCTCGCGGTGGGCATGATCGTGGCCATCGGCCTGCTGGCCGTGTGCAAATACGCGGCGTTCGTGCTGGAAAACCTGAACGCGGCGCTGGGGCTTCTGCATATCCGGCAGCTTCCGGTGTTCCGGCTGCTGCTGCCGCTGGGCATCTCCTTCTACACCTTCATGGCGCTGGGCTACCTGCTGGACGTGTACTGGAAGCGCTACCCCGCGGAGGACTCGCCCGTCGCCTACTTCGCGTTTCTGTCCTTCTTCCCCCACGTGGTGCAGGGACCCATCGACCGCTACAACGAGTTTAAACGGCAGCTCGAGGGCGGCGTGACGTTCAGCTACGATAAGCTGGCCTCCGGCGCACAGCTGATGATGTGGGGCTTCTTCAAGAAGCTGGTGGTCGCCGACCGGCTGGGGCTGTTCGTGGACGCGACCTTCGGCAACTGGAGCCGGTGCCGGAACTTCGTGCTGATCGCGGCGGTGATCACCTACTCGATACAGATCTACGCGGACTTCTCCGGCTGCATCGACATCGTCACGGGCGTGGCCGAGATGATGGGCATCACGCTCAGGAAGAACTTCAACCACCCCTACTTCTCCCGGAGCATGGGCGAATTCTGGCGGCGCTGGCACATGTCGCTGCAGGAGTGGTTCAAGGATTACATCTACTTCCCGGTATCCACCTCGGCCTTTGTCAAGAACACCAAGCGCCGGTGGGCGAAGGCCGGAAAGACCCGGGCGGCGGAGCTCTTCGGGAGCTGCTTTCCGATCCTCGTGGTGTGGCTGGTCAGCGGCATCTGGCACGGGGCCGCGTGGAAATACGTGGTGTGGGGCCTGTTCCACGCCGCGCTGCTGATCTCAAGCGCCGTATTCGAGCCGGTGTTCGCCGGCATGAACCGGCGGCTTGGGATCAACGTCGCGCACCCCGCCTGGCGGGCCTGGCAGATGCTGCGCACCTTTGCGCTGTGCTGCCTCGGCAGGGTGTTCTTCCGGGCCGACGATCTGCGCACCGCCTTCGGCATACTGCGCAGGATGGCGCGCCCCCACATCGTGTGGGCGAAGGTGTTCAGGCCCTCGACCTACGGCATGAACATCGACCGGGCGCTCGTGTCGATCGTCGCCGTGGTCATACTGATCGTCGTTGACGCGGTGCAGGAGCGCATCCCGATCCGCGAGACGCTGAACCGGCGCGGCATCCCCCTGCGGTGGGCCCTCGCCTACGGCTGCCTGTTTGCCATCATCATATTCGGCATGTATGGACACGGCTACGGCAGCGCCTTTATCTACGAACGCTATTAAAGGAGGATATTATGGAACGGATACTCGAAATGCTCAAGCGTGAATTTCCCCTCATCGACTTCGACCACGAAAAGCACCTGATGACCGACGGCATACTCGACTCCCTGGCGGTGGTGAGCATCATCGCCAACTTAGAGGAGATGTTCGACATCTCCGTCACGATGGAGTACATCCAACCCGATAACTTTGAATCCGCCGAGGCCATGTGGGCCATGGTGGAGGAGTTAATGTAAGTGTTACTGTTCAGTCCGGCTCAGCGTTTCGGAAGGGCGATGAGGGCATCGCCCCTACAGTTGCGCGAGTTCCGTAGGGGCGATCCCCTGATCGCCCGCCGGACTGAACAGCCACTATAAGTTCCATTAAGGAGGAATCATCATGAAGAAGCTGCTGACCGCCCTGCTGATCGCCGCCCTGCTCTGCGCCGTTCCGGCCCTTGCCGAGGGCGCGCACCTGACCGTCGCCTACCAGTACGGCCTGGCCTACGCCCCCGTAGTGGTGGCCATGAACGAGGGATTCATCGAGAAGGCCTACGACGGCGACCTGGAGGTCGAGTGGGTGCAGATGAGCTCCGGCGCGGACATCAACACCGGCGTCATGTCCGGCTCCGTGGACGTGGGCTTCATGGGCGTGGGCCCGGCCATCACCGGCATCTCCAAGAACGTGGGCTACAAGATCTTCACCAACCTGTCCGGCCAGGAGCACGGCCTGATGTCCAACGACGACAGCATCAACACGCTGGAGGACATCGTGGGCAGCGAGAACCAGGTCGCGCTGGTGAACATCGGCTCCATTCAGCACATCATACTGGCCAAGTGCTTGAGCGACAACGGCTATGACGCCCACGCGCTGGACGCCAACCTGGTCGCGATGAAGCACCCCGACGGCATGAACGCCCTCATGACCGGCAGCCTGCCGCTGCACCTGACCACCAGCCCCTACATCTTCCGCGAGCGGGAGAGCGAGGGCCTGCACGAGATCGAGGCGCTCAAGGCCGCCTGGCCCAAGGAGAACTCCTTCATCGTGGGCGTGGCCGCCATCGACTTGCACGACAACCGGCCCGAGCTGTACAAGGCGCTGTGCGACGGCCTGACGGAGGCCATCGAGTACGTCAACGGCAACATCGAGGCCACCGCGGCGCTGACCAGCCAGTACGACGGCAACTCTGTCGAGGACGAGATCCGCTACCTCGGCATGGGCAGCTACTCCGCCGAGACCCAGGGCATTGAGGACATGGCCCGGTTCATGTACGACAACGCCTTCATCGAGGCCGATCCCGGCGCCTATGCCGATCTGGTGTTCGACAACGTGAAGGGGAATTGACGCAGGGTTCCGCGGACGGCCTGCCGGCCGTCCGCGCTTTCTATATTCAATTCGGAGGCTTGGAATGACGAAGAAGACGCCCGTAAAGGGCATTGTGGAGAAGCTGGTCTTTGTGGCCGTGGTGCTCGCGGCGTGGGAGATCGTCGCCCGCGCCCACGTGTTCGGCGCGCGCTCGGAGATCATCTTCCCCCGCCTGGAGACCATCGCCCGGGCGTTTGTGAAGAACTTTGTGATGGGCTACGCGGGGGTCTCCCTGTGGGTCTATCTGCTCAACTCCATGAAGCTGCTGCTGGAGGGCATGGTCCTCGGGATACTGTTGGCCTTCGTGTTCTCCGGGCTGTGCATGGTCAGCCACGGGTTCCACAACGTGTACAGCCTGGTGGTGGCCGTGGCCGACCTGCTGCCGGGCGTGGCGCTTTTGCCGGTGGTGATCATCATATTCGGCGTGAACCCGGGGGTGATCGTGTTCCTGGTGGTGCACTCGGTCATCTGGCCCATGTCCCGGAACCTGATCGACGGCTTCAAGTCCGTGCCCAAGCTCTACGTGGAGGCGGGCAGGAACCTGGGGCTGAGCGGAGCCGGCATGCTGTTTGACGTCTACTTCCCCGCCGCCATGTCCTATATACTCTCCGGCCTCAAGGTGGGCTGGGCCAGGGCGTGGCGCGGGCTGATCAGCGCGGAGATGATCTTCGGCATCGCCGCCGCGCCGGGCATCGGCATGTACATCAATCAGATGCGCACCAATATGAACAACGCCGAGATGTACGCGACCCTGGTGGTCATCATCATCATCGGCCTGGTGGTGCAGTACGGCATACTCAATCCCATCGAAAAGCATACCGTAGTCAAATGGGGGATGCGCAAGCTATGAGCGCGTTGTTGAAGATAGAAGGGCTCTGCAAGGTGTACGACGACGCCAGCCGGGAGAACGCGGTGATCGAAGATCTGAGCCTTGAGGTCGCCCAGGGGGAATTTCTGTGCATACTGGGCCCGTCGGGCTGCGGCAAGACCACGCTTCTGCGCTGCATCGCCGGGTTCGAGCGCTGCACGGGCAGGATTATGGTGAACGGCCGGGAGATCACCGGCCCCGGCACGGACCGGATCATGGTGTTTCAGGACTTCAACCAGCTCTTTCCCTGGCTGACGGTCGAGAAGAACATACAGTTCGCATTGAAGCGCCAGGGCATCCGGGACAAGGCCCGGCTGGAGGCCATCACCGCCGACGTGCTCAGGAAGGTCAAGATGGACGGACACGAGCGGGACTATCCCTACCAGCTCTCCGGCGGCATGAAGCAGCGCGTGGCCATCGCCCGGGCGCTGGCGCTGAAGCCCGCCATCATACTGATGGACGAGCCCTTCGCCGCGCTGGACGCCATCACCCGCAACACGCTGCAACAGGAGGTGCTGGCCATCTCCCAGCAGGAGAACTGCACGTTCATATTCATCACCCACAACATCCAGGAGGGCATCGTGCTGGGCACCCGGCTGATGCTGATGCAGCCGGGCGGGAAAATCGCCATCGACACCCGGAACCCCATCGCCCGGCCGGTCAGCCCCTCGTCCCCGGGCTACGGCGCGCTGTGGGACAGGCTCTACGCCGCGCTGTACGATACCCAGCACGCCGACAACACCTGAAGGAGCATAGCGCCATGTTCGATTCCATCGTAGAGGCGGTATTCCGCCACGCCAAGCAGCATCCCGACCGGCTGTGCCTCGCGGACGACGGGGGCCGGGTCACCTACCGCGAATACGCGGAGAAGATCGCCCGGCTGGCCGGGGCCTTCGCCGCAGCGGGCATCGCCCCCGGGGACCGGGTGGTGGTCGAGGCCTGCCAGACCATCGACTACCTGGCCGCGGCGCTGGCGCTGCAGCGCCTCGGGGCGATATTCGTACCGCTGGAGCACAACTGCGCCCCCGGCAAGATCGACGCCATCGCGGACAGGGTGCAGGCCGCCGCGATCGTCGCCTGCCGTCCCGCAGAAGGCGCGAGTCGGCGCTGGGACTACGAGGACCTGGCCCGCATGGCAGGCGAAGCAACGCCCTTTGAGGCGGAGACCTGGCCCGCGCGCGCCGACGTCGGCGAGATACTGTTCTCCACCGGCACCACCGGCCGGGAGAAGGGCATCGTGCTGACCCACGGCAACGACATCGCGCTGGCGGAGAACGTCATTTACGGCGTGGAGATGGCCGCGGACAACGTGGAGATGATCCCCTCGCCGATGAACCACTCCCACGGCCTGCGCCGCTACTACGGCAACATGGTCAACGGCTCGAGCGTGGTGCTGCTGGGTAGCGTCATGAACATGAAGCTGTTCTTCAAGAACCTGGACGACTACGGCGTGAATTCCCTGGACCTGGTGCCCGCGGCGCTCACCGCGGTGCTCAAGCTCTCCCGGGGCAGGCTTAAAGACTACGCGGACCGCATCCGCTACATACAGTTCGGGGCCGCGCCCATGCCCGAGGCGGACCGGCGGGAGATCTGCCGCCTGCTGCCGAACAGCCGGCTTTACAACTTCTACGGCTCTACGGAGAGCGGCTGCTCGGCGCTCTACAACTTCAACCGCCCGGACGCCAAGCCCAACTGCATCGGCAAGGCCGCCTGCAACGCCCACATGTTCTTCGTGGACGACGACCGCCGGGAGATCGAGACCTCCGCCGACCGCGCCGGGCTGCTGGCCTCCGCCGGGAGCATGAACATGCTCGGCTACTGGCAGGATGCGGAGGAGACCGCCCGGGCCATGGCGAACGGCGTGATCTACTCCAACGACGAGGCCTATCTGGACACGGACGGCGACATCATACTGCTGGGACGGCGGGGCTATGTGATCAACGTGGGGGGCAACAAGGTCTCCCCGGAGGAGATCGAGGACGCCGCCATGGGCTTCGAGGGCGTCGCGGACTGTGCCGCGGTGCCGGTCAGCGACCCCCAGCGGGGCAATGTGCCCAAGCTGTTCGTCCAGTCAAAGCCCGGGTGCGCCGTGGATTTCGCCGCGCTGCGGACCTTCCTGGCCGGGCGGCTGGAGAGCTACAAGGTGCCGGCGACCATCGTGGCCATCGACCGCGTCCCCCGCACCTACAACGGCAAGCTGCTCAGGAGGGAACTGATGGGCGACAATGCGAAGAAGGCGTGATGCGACGCCATACCAATAGGGATGGATTCATGAAACCTGCGTAGGGGCGCCGATGCGGCGCCCGCCCGGGTACGAAATGCAACGTACTTCATGGGCGGGCGGCGCATCGCCGCCCCTACGACATTCACACATCTGTATGATTATGCGTTTTGAGACAGCCTCTTCGTCACAATATGATCTTCATCAGGTCGTCCGCGCGATACCTGGCGCAGGTCTCCGCCACCAGGCGGTCGGGGTCCACCAGTATGCCGTCCACCCCGGCGTCCCGGGCGCAGCGCATGTCGATCTCCCGGTCCCCCACCATCACGGCGTCGGCGGGGTCGATGTGCCGGTGTTCCAGGATGTAGCGTATCGCGCCGGGGTCGGGCTTCATGGCGAAGCCGGGGTCGTCCGGCGTCACCCAGCCGTCGAACCAGCGGTCGAGGCCGTACTGCCGCAGGAAGCGCACCGACATCTTATGGTTGGAGTGGGTGTACAGCGTGTGCCGCGCCCCGCCCTCATAGAGCGCCCGCAGCACCGCCTCCGCGTGGGGAAAGGGCACGATGGGCGGGGGGAAGGCGTCGTCGCCCCGCAGCCGGTGGAACATCGAGAGCTGTTCGTCGGTCAGCCCCACCAGCGCAAACGCCCGCGCGAAGCTGTGGCGGATGGCACGGCTGACCTCGTCGTAGCCGACCTCCGCCCCGTAGTGCCGCGCCGTGACGTACAGCGCCCGCGTGCTGTGCGGGTAGCTGTCAAACAGCGTGCCGTCGAAGTCCCAGATGTAGAAGGAGTATCTGCGCATGGGTGTGGTTCAGTCCTTTGATGTGGGGGCATTTTTCGGGGTAACGGAGAGGGATTAGGAACTAGGGATTAGGGATTAGAAATAGTGGCTGCCGCGCTTTTTAATGCAAGGCTCTCAACAGAAATGGCGGCAGCGGCATTTCCTAATCCCTAGTCCCTAATCCCTAATCCCTCCAAATTGAAATTTGCTTCGCAAATTTCAATTCAGCGTAGTCGAAGCCGCCTTCTTGATCGCCGCCTGATGCAGCGCGCACACGCGATTGCTGCCGTGGGTGCGGCTATTGGTGAAGTGGATGCAGTGGTGGCCGTTGAAGTCGTTGTCGGTGATGGACCCGCCGCCGTGGGGCATGCCGTTCATGGAGGCGGCGTAGTTTTCGCCGTCGATGGTGACGAATATCGCCCGGCGGTTCCAGCTCCAGGTCCCGCCGTAGGCCTGCTTCAGCGCGGCGGTGTCCGCGGCGGTGACGGGCTGCACGTCAGCATGGTTGGTGCCGCCCCGGCGCTGCTCCTTCCACGCGAGGCCGGTGTCCACGTCGGTGACGGTGGCGGTGCCGCCCCGGGGGAATTTCGTCTGGATGTCGCTCTTCCACCAGTCCATCTCCTTGGCGGTGCCCTTGGCCGGGCGCGCGCTGGAGCTGTCGGACGCCGTGTCGGCCTCCGCCTGCGCCGTTGAGCTGAGCAGGCGGACCTTCTTTGAGGACAGGTCGCCCCGCTTCATATAGCCCTTCCTGCCGCCCACGCTGATCTTGCAGACGTCGTCCTTCACCGCGAGCACGGTGACCTCGGCGTTGAGCGCCAGCTTGCCCACGCGCTTGCCCTTGGCGTTGTACACCCTGGCGTCCTCCGCGACCACGTAGGCGGTCTTCATCGTCGTCTGCGCCGCCTGCGCGGTCTGTACTTTCTGCGCTTTCTGCGTCGTCTGGGAGGTCTGGGCGCCCTGGGACTGTGCCGTCGCGGCGGCCTTCACGGGCTTCGCGGACAGGTCGGCGCGCTTCATATAGCCCTTTTTGCCGTTGTAGCTGATCCTGCAGACGTCGTCCTTCACGGCGGTCACGGTGACCTCGGTGTTCAGAGACAGCTTGCCCACGCCCTTGCCCTTGGCGTTGTACACCTTCGCGCGCTCCGCGGTCACATAGGCGGTCTTGTTCATCGGCGTGAAGTCGTCGCCCTCGCCGGACGCCTCCGCGGGCGCGGCCGCGACCTTCGCCAGGTCGGATTTCTTCATGTAGCCGGTCTTTCCCTTGTAGCTGATCCTGCAGACCTTGCCCTTCCGGCCGGTCAGCGTGAGCATGGTGTCCCGCGGCAGCGTCGCCACCGCGTCGCCGCTCGCGTCGTAGACCACCGCGCCGCCCCGCTTGACGCGGACGGAACAGCGCTCCGCCCAGGCCGACGACACAAGCGCCATCAGCAGCATACAGGCGAGCACAGCGGTAATCATACGTTTCATAGCGGTCATAACGGTTGCCTCCAAGTTCATGATTGGCTCTATTATATTACAGAATTATTTCAAAATCAAGACCTCAACGTCAAATTTACGCCCATTTTTGTGTCAATTTTGCGTTATTCTGTAACAATCGCCTCTGTTAACAGTAAAACAACCATCTATTGGCGAATCAATGGTATAATATTTCCGTATGTCACGATTGATGCCTATATAAAGGAAGAGCCCCCTCGCGGGCGAAGGAAATACCCATGCAGGAGAGCAACAAGAGGTCCGTGCCGACAAAGCGGACAGCCCCGGCGCAGAGGCGCGGCGCGACGGCGGGCCCCGTGAAAAGGAAGCCGAAGGCCGCCGCCCGGCCCATGAACCGCGCCGAGCAGCGCGCGGCGCGGGCGCGGCAGGCCAGAAGGAAAAAGCTGAAGACGATCCTCGGGCGCGTCGGGCTGTCGGTTTTGACGGCGGTCGTGCTGGTCCTCGTGGCAGCGCTGGGCGCGGGGCACGTGGCGTTCAAGGGGCCGTCGCAGTCGCTGGGCGACCTTCTGACGGTGTCGATGCTGGAAACCAGCGCCCTCAAGTTCGTGCCCCGGCTGTATTACAGCAAGGCCGAGATCGCCGAGATCGTGGCCCGCAACGAGGTGGGCGCGCTGGACAACGAGACGGACACGGACATGATCGTGATCGCCGGTCCCACGCCGGAGCCGGGCAGCGAGGCCGCGCTGCGGGCCACGCCGAAGCCGGCGAACCTGCTGTTCTCCGAGGACGGCATCGAGATCTTCGACGTGCAGGGCGCGACCTACAACGGCTGGATGATGGTGGTGCAGGACCCCTCGCGGGTCATCACCGGCGTGTGCCGGGAGAACTTCTCCTCCAAGCCCGGCCTGGAGCTCTACGAGATCGCCCAGCGCTACGACGCCGTGGCCGCGGTCAACGGCGGCGGCTTCTCCGACAGCGGCGGCGTGGGCAACGGCGGAAAGCCCATCGGGCTGGTGATCTCCGAGGGCAAGCTGCTCAACAAGTCCACCTCCGACGAGGACCACAACACCGTGGTGGGCTTCAATAAGGACAACAAGCTGATCATCGGCAAGATGACCTCCGCCGAGGCCGAGAAGAAGGGCCTGCGCGACGCGCTGTCCTTCGGCCCGGCGCTGGTGGTCAACGGCAAGGGCGCGGAGGTCCGCGGCGCGAGCTCCGGCCTCAACCCCCGCACCGCCATCGGCCAGCGCGCCGACGGCGCGGTGCTGATGCTGGTGATCGACGGGCGGCAGGCGTCCAGCCTCGGCGCGACCTACGCCGACCTCATCAGCGTGCTGCTGGAGTACGGCGCCGTCAACGCCTGTAACCTCGACGGCGGCTCCTCGTCGCTGATGTACTATAAGGGCGAATACCTGAATCGCGGCGTGATCCTG
>CADASI010000077.1 GCA_902790525.1 uncultured Eubacteriales bacterium | reverse complement strand
GGCGAGTTTTCACTCGTTACGACAAGCTCGACATCGTCTTTGCTGGTTTCATCTTGTTTGCCATGATTGTTGATGCGTTAGTGTGAACAGGCTCTAATTGCCATTTCGGAGTGGGGGGGACAAGATGACCAACGAGCAAAAAACGAAAATCATATCCCTGCGTAAACAAGGGAATAGCCTTGCGGAGGTTGCCGATAAGCTTGGCCTGCCAATCGGCACAGTGAAATCATTCTGCTCAAGGAATCACCTCGTCGCCGAAGCAGCGCTGGATGTGGAGAACCTGCGACCCCAGGCATCCGCAGAGGGTGCGAAGTGCAAGAAGTGCGGCGCTCCGCTGGAACAGAGGCCGCACCATCGTCAAAAGCTCTTCTGTTCCGATAAGTGTCGCCTTTCCTGGTGGCATGATAATCGGCACTTGGCGAGAGGGGCAGCGGAAAAAGTCTGTCCAGTGTGTGGTTCGCCCTTCACAGCTGGCGCGGAGAGAAAATACTGCAGCCACAGCTGCTACATCAAAGCGAGGAATCACTCAGCGGTCGGAGGTGGTGGCTGCCTGTGAGCAGGTCCTCGCGGAGCTCATGGACACAACCCAGCTCGATCAGAAGAGGGCCAAGTTACAGGCCGAACAAGCCCGTATCACTGAACGGGTGGAAGCCATGATGACCCGTGCGTCGCGGGAGGTAGTGGAGGACTTTACGGAGAAGTATGCGGCGTTGGAAGCGGAAATGAACCGGATAACCGGTAAGCTGGATGCGGTGGAACGGGAAAAGGCGGAGCGTGCATACCGGGAGCGGCAGTGCAAGCTGTATTTGAGGACGATCCAGTCCATCACGCCAGGAGAAGATGGGGCGGGGCTTGTTGATAGCGACCTTTTCCTGGCCTTGGTGGACAAGGTGGTCGTGGGAGAGCAGATGCGGTTTATCCTGCGGGACTGGACGAAGTGGGAGAGGTAGCACGAGACGTGGGGCGGGTGATGAGCCTGCCCTGTTTTTGCATTTTTGGGATTGTTACACTGTTTTGGCTGTGCTATTATACTGCTCCGTTTGTATATCCTCAAACGTGATTAAAAAGGATGGTGTCGGGAAGCAAGAAGAACAAAACCAGACTCGCTGTGGGGAGAGGATCCCCTTGGCTGGTCTTTTTTTGTTATGGAGGATAGAGGTGTGCTGGTATCAGTGCGATAGAAAAGCTTGTTTGTCTGGCGGTTATAGCGCCGAAAAAAGTGCTGTCCTGTACGGTAGACACAGGCGATACCAGTATGGTATAATACACACATAATAAAGGTAATGGATGAGGCGAAATAATCATCGTTCCTGTAGCCATAACCGATACGTTTGGCGACCTTAGCCTCGATCCATTACGTAAGTTGCTTTCCTGAACATGCAGGCGCCCCGTTGAATCGCGTCAAAGGTGATGGCATTTGCAGACACGTATTCCTTTTCCAACGATGTAGTGTGTTTTTCAGGATAATACGATACACCATATCGGCTGTGCCGGCATGGTGTATCAGAGGCAACAATAATCCGCGTACAGCGGAATAATAAAAGGAGGAACTATTTACAGGGAAAGAAGGAACTGAAATATGATTACATTGATAGTGTCATTTGCCGTAATGTTCATTAGGGAACAGAACGGTCGCACGATAAATAAACAGAATTGCAGGTGAACGAAATGAGTCCAAAGTTGTTGACGATGCTGCTGGCGGCCCTTCTTTTGTTAACATCGGCTTCTCTGGCGGAGTCTGCTCCGGTTACGGTCATGGGTAGGCCAGAGGAGACTATCTCCGGCCCCGGATACGTCTATGACTTGACCGCTGTCCATGAGGTCGATGGGCGCCAAGGCGTCGCTTGGGATAATGGCTTCTTCATCAGCGGCAGTACGACGCTGACCAAGTATGATGTCGATTGGAAACTGATAGCTGCTGCTGAGGAGCCTTTTTCCGGTTTTACGGACGAGGTGAATCATCTCGGGGATATCGACGTTTACAATGGCGAGATCTACGCTGGCGTCGAATATTTCATGGACGGTGAGGCGAAGAACATCCAGATCGCCGTGTACGACGCGCAGACGCTGGAATTGACTCGGACTTGGTCCTTTGCCGAGGAAAGCGGGCAGAACGAGGTGTCCGGCATTGCTGTGGACCCTGACAGCGAGTCAGTATGGCTGTGCTCCTGGGCAGACGGCGAGAGCGGACGGTATCTATACCGGTACGATCTGGAGACAGGCGATTACCTTGGCAAGTTCCACCTCCAGGCACCGCCACAGTGGATTCAGGGCATCGCCTATCGGGATGGCTGGCTCTACCTGACCGCAGACGACGGAACTGCCGACCTCGGCGAGCCGGATCACGTCTATCGTTGTAAGGTGGATGTATCCAAGACGGCTTGGACGGTCCTCCTGGAGCGAACGCTGGACGACGTCACTCTGCAGGGAGAGATCGAGGGAATCACCTTCACAGACAGTCAGATGCTGATCAGCTATAACCGGGGATCCCGAATCGTCCTCGGCATGCCAAAGGGCTTCTACGATGGCTATGATCGGGAGATTCATGAGGTCTTTGGCTATGCAATAAAAAGTGGCAGGAAAGAAGAATGAAGGGGTGTGATTGAGCATGTACAAGAGGGCAGTTTTATATATCCTATGCACGATGATCTTGCTGGATCTGATGGTGATGGCAGGACGGGCGGAAAGGATCGTGCGGGTCAGCTATCTGGGACCGGCGGGCACCTACACCGAGGAGGCAGCGCAGTTCTTCTTCCAGGGCGGCGAAGCGTTGAACCCGAAGGAAACTGTGAATGACGCCATCGCGGATTTGCTGTCGGGCGAGGCTGATTACGCCGTAATCCCGCAGGAGAACACCGTGGGTGGAGCGGTGGTGAACTATGTGGACGCACTGATCGGCGCGGAGGACGCTTTTGTGGTGGGCGAGGTGATATTGCCCATCAGCCAGACCCTCATGGGCGTGCCCGGCGCAACGCTCTCGGATATCCAGACTGTCTGCTCCCATGCCCAGGGCCTGACCCAGAGTGCTCAATGGCGGTCGGAGAACCTGCCTGACGCGGCCACGGAGGAGATGGCCAGCACTGCCGCAGCGGCCAGCTATGTGGCCGAGATGGGTGACAAATCCATCGCCGCCGTCGCCGCGCCGGGGGCCCCCGCGCTCTACGGGCTGGAGGTGCTGGCGGAGAATGTGCAGATCACTGACGCCAACAAGACCCGCTTTTATGTACTCTCCTCCGAACCATTGGAGGTTGACGGGCTGACGCACGCCGTGTTCGTGGCGACGTGCGAGGGCAGCCGAATCGACGATATCATCGTCGCGCTGCGCGACGCAGGGCTTGAAATCGTGTCGCTTCACGACCGTCCCGAGGGCAGCCGCCTCGGCATGTACCATTATGTGATTGAGGTTGAGAATGAAGCGGGCATTACAGTTGCTCAAATCGGGGTGATGTCCGCATTGGAAGACGTGCGGTTCGCCGGACGCTTCAACGCGATGAAAAAGCCGTATGTAGGATAGGTTCTCTTTCTGTTTCGGATTTCTGGACGTGACTGTTCAGCGTGGCGACTGAACTAATCAGGGTACCCTTTTCTGCCGACAGCCGGTAATCGTCAATGATTAATCCAGGACGTGATGCCAAAGAGCTTCGTTACCCCATAGTCCGAGCTTTTTTTGATTTTCGGTGTCATAGCTATTGTTGAAATAACAGCATGTCACCGTAAGGCGATCGTTCAGATCGTAATGCTTCTGTCGCAGGTCAGAAGAAGCCATCCGAGGCGTATCGCTTACATTGATGAGATGGGACGACAAATGCGGATAGATTGCGGCGAATTCGAGGAGCGTGTTTATCACTTGCTCCTCTGTGTCCTGCCTGTAACCGAGCATCAGAAGGGAGCTGCTGTTCATGAGGCGATTATGCAGTCTCAGATAGCGCCGCCGCATCTTGCGGTGAAACACCTTCAACATTTCGGCAATCTCCCGATCTTTTGGAAAATGGTGAAGGGAAAGGATTCCGTTGACTATGTCTCGGATGGATCTACATGTGTTTGCCTCGATAGATTTCTCCTCGGCGATGGATGAGAAAAAATCAGAGAATCCCGTCTGGAATAGATGGATAAAGGTATGCGCGTCGAATACCATCCAATCCAAAGGGTAAGCCTCTGTCCGAAGGCCATATTTTTTCAGATAATATGCAGGAATACAGTTGCCGCCGATTGGAAGATAGGTGTCATATTGTGTAATCATCATTCAGCCTTTGCCTTTTTGATGCTTTGTTCCCTTCAATGATAACCCGGTATTCCCAAAAAAACAAGCCCGCAAGGGGAATCGGGGTTTGACATTCTGGAAACCCCCTTGAATTTCATTGAAAAAGATGGGATAATAAAATCACTAATTATCTCACTCGGAGGATGCTTATGCCCTATCCAGCGGATTATGGCAGAATACAGATATACGATCAGGGCGAGTATCCCAATATCGTTTATTCCAGGAACGGCGGCTCCCTCGCCGATAACGGGTGTGGTTTATTTACATTGAATCATGCGATGCAGTGGGTCGGAATGCGCAACGTGCCCTTTCCGGAATCAATGGCTCAAACAGACATGAGGAGAGGATTGCTGGGCTACGACCCGGGTTATTTTCTTGGGAGCGCGGACACTTATGATTTTCTCGCGGAAGACCTGTACCTGTGCTGCAACGACCGGGAACGCTTCAAGGCCAGGATCGACCAGCTATTCAGCAAAGGAAGCGCGGTGACGCTGCACGTCAGAGGGGACAACGGCTTCACCGGCCGGCGCACCTCCGGGCACTACTGCTTAGGCGTCGGGTTCACGGAGGATAAGAGCAAGGTACATATCATCGACAGCAGCAGCGGCACGACGCTGGGCGTATTAGAGTCTACAAAATACAACGGCTACTATTATTCCAACGGGTCATTGAAGCCCATAGACAAATCCTGGGACCTGGTCGCTGCGATCAGGGCTGTGACGGGCAATAAAGCAGCCGATTACGCTTCGGGCGCGGAATACTGGGTCGATTTTGATTTTGTCTGGTCAAACCAGTGCTTCTACGACGGCAGGGGCAACGACAGTGGCTGGACGGTGGAAATAAAGAGAAAACCTCGGTCCGCCCGCATACGGGTGGTGGGCGATATCATGGTCTGCACAAGTCAACTGGAGACCTGCAAGGATTCCGGCTATGATTTTCACTCCGAGTTTGAATATATCAGGGATGCGCTGTCGAATGCCGACTACACCATGGCCAACCTGGAGGGCACGGTGGGCAAACACGACAGGTGGCCTTACTCCGGCTATCCCCAGTTCAACTGCCCGGAGACCATCCTTGAGGCATTGAAGGACAGCGGCGTCAATTTCCTTACTCTGGCGAACAATCATATGCTGGATCGCCTGTTCGCCGGCCTGAAAAATACCATCTCCTGGGTGGAAAAGTACGGCTTCGATCATGTGGGCGCGTACCGCAGCCGAGAGGAGCGCGAAACTGCCAAGATCTGCGAGGTCAACGGCATAAGGATCGGCTTTGTTGCTTATACCTACTTCACCAATGAAATTGAGCTCATTTATAAGGAGCTGGATCCTGCCGCCACCGAGTACGGGGTGCCTTACATCTATAATTCCGACTTTGCTTGTGACATCAAGCGCCTGCGCGATGCCGGTGCGGAGGTCGTCATCGCCTTCCCACACTGTGGCACGGAATATGTGCAGCAGCCGAACGCCGACCAGATGAAATACGCCGAGGCGCTGGCCGCTGCCGGCGCGGACATCATACTGGGCAGCCATTCCCACGCGGTGCAGCCCATGATGCTCAAGCGCATGACCGATTCGGCCGGGCGATCCCGCGATGTTCTCATAGCCTTCTCACTGGGTAATTTCCTGAGCGATCACAGGCTGCAATACACCGATTGCGGCGTGATCGTCGAATTCACCATCAGTGAGGACAATGACGGCGCTTTTTCCGTGGGCGGTATCGGCTACATACCCACCTACTGCTGGCAGCCCACCCGAGGCGACGTCCGGGTGCTGCCCTCGGGTAAGTATCTTATAAAAGGACCTGCGGGGATGACGGGGGAGGCCCATGCCCGGCTGGTGCAGAGCTACCATGAGATTACCGGGATAATTGGAAATACGCATCCGGTGCTGGAGACGTAGGGGGAACTCCGTCTTGACCTGAGAAACAGAAGCAGCAGACTGTATCGACGTGCATGCGACATCTTCACCGACAGCCCCCCGCGGGGTGTCATTATGATCAATGAGCGATTTGGGCCATTTGGCACGAATAGATGACCCGGAAAGGACAACAGACAAGGCAGAAGGAGGCGTTTCACATGAACAGGAAAAAGGCAATTCTATCCGGCGGCGAGATCGGCATGGGCCGCGGCATCGCCCTGGAGCTGGCGGAAAACGGCTATGACGTCGCTTTTTCCTATTATCCGAAGACCCAGAACCTGGAAGACGCGCTGAGCACCACCGCGAAGCTGCTGGAGGAACGTGGCGCACGTTCCTGGGCTTTCCCGGCGGATTTCTCAAAGAAAGACGCGCCGAGGGAGTTCTTCGAAGCGGCCGTGGACGCCATCGGCGGCATTGATCTGCTGGTCAACAATGCCGGCGTCAATATTCCGCTGCCCTTGCAGGACATCACGGAGAAAAACTTTGATTACCTGGTCAGCGTCGACTTGCGGGCCTACGTCATGCTGATGCACTACGCCGCAAAATATATGATCGACCATGACCTCCAGGGCTGCATCGTCAACATCAGCTCCTCGCGCGGCGAGCGGGCTTACGCGAACGCGGGTATCTACTGCGGCATCAAGGCCTGCCTGAACCACATGGCGGAAGCTTTCGCGCTGGATCTCGCGCCTTACCGGATACGGGTGAACAACGTCGCTCCCGGCGCCATTCGGGTGCGCACCGATGAAGAGCTGCTGGCCATGACCCACGGTCGGAAAACGGATTATTTCTTCAACGAGGATTTCAAGACGAATCCCAAACTGGTGGAGGACCAGGATTTCTGGGATCTCCTTGGACCGAGGATACCGCTGGGCAGGGTCGGTACTCCGAAGGATATCGGAAGGGCAGTCGCGTTCCTCGCGTCTGAAAAGGCGTCCTACATCACAGGGATCACGCTTCGGGTGGACGGTGGCCTCATATTGCCGGGCATGCCAGAGGACTCCTCCATGGGAGCGCCGGACAAAGGTTGGTAAAAAAATTGATCATTCTGAAGGCGGTATTGCTCATCGTCACGACAGCCCTGCTGGCTTGTGCCGGGATGGCGGGCTATGCCTTTGTTTTGATGCGAAAGCGGCCCCCGCTGGCGCTGTATGAATCGCGCAGAAGACAACCCGACTTCCTGCCCATCGGTCAGATCCCCCCGTGGCTGATCCAACTGATCGTCCGGCAGGAAGATCCCAACTTCTATACCCATCCCGGATTTGACATTGAAGCCATCCGAAAAGCCTGGCGGACAAATAAATGCGAGGGCAGGATCGTCCTCGGAGCCAGTACCATCTCTCAGCAGCTGGCCAAGAATCTGTATCTGCGCTTCACGCGAAACTACCTGAGAAAGACAGTAGAGCTTCTGATCGCACTGGCGCTGGAGCGCAGGCTCGGCAAGACGCGCATCCTGGAGTTGTATGTCAATATCATCTATTATGGCTTTGGTATTTACGGCATTGCAAACGCGACGCGGTTTTACTTTGACAAGTCCGTCAGCGATCTGAGCCTCAATCAGATGGTCATGCTGGCCATTATTCCCTCGGCGCCAACCACCGGCAACCCGATCCAGCACCCGGAGGTTTTCGAGCGTTTGCGCAACGGTTATCTGGTTCGCTTTACAGAGGAAGCTCCACCTCTGATCTCCCGGGCGCAGGCAGAGGACATTCTTGGCCGCCGCGCGACATGCCTGGACCCGGAGCTGAGAGCGCCTGATGATTTCACCAGGAGCTATCCCTCAGTCGTACCCATGATCAACGAGCGATTTGGTCCGCTCTCATCCATTTGACGACGCAGGCGCTGACGCGGGGAAACGACGTGGCGCTGGACACCGCGAGCGCCAACGTGCAGAACCCCTTAAGCGCGCTGATCGAGGCGGGTGTTGCGGAGGCGTGACCCTGTGCGCCTCTCTGCCCATCGGGCAGTGGCAATTCAAGAAGATTGAAAACGCGGATGTAGAGTAATTCAATGGGCTCGAAATGACAGGGGCGATGGCATGCCGTTCGGGATCTGACGGAAGGCATCGATGATACGGGGATCAAAGCGGATGTGATCGGAGAAATCGCCTGGTCCGGACCTGAAGAAAGACCTCTGGAAAAAAAGGCCTGGAAAGCCTATTGTATTGCGGCAAAAAAGACCGGTTCCCTTGTTTCCACCCATGCGAGCAGAGGGGTCCAGCTGTATCCCCAGATCAAATATCTGCTCGAAAACGGAGTCAAACCGGAAAGGATTCTGATCGGGCATATCGAATTCTGCCGGGAAGAGGATGCCCTGAAAAATATTCTGGAAAGCGGCGTCACTATCGGGCTTGATATGATCGGCAAGGAATGCGCAAGGGATGATGATTACCGCGCTGATTTTGTAAAGAAGATCCGGGATATGGGAAAGCTTTCGCAGCTGACCCTGTCGCTGGACATCTGCAGAAAGGAACAGCTGCGAACGAATGGCGGCTATGGATATATCCACCTTTTTGAAACCTTCATCCCCATGTTGAAGAAGCGGGGAATCACGGACGATGATCTTGAGATCATGCTGAAAAACAATCCCAGGCGGTTACTGAAACCTTAGGATCATTCACCTCGTACTGAAAGACATCGGGGATGGTTCTCACTGTCTCCACCTGTGTCAGTTCATGGAGAAACTGTCAGAGAGAAATAAGACGACGAGAACCGTCCCAGATGTCTTTTGTAGCGGCGGCAACCAGCCGCCAACTCTCCCGCGACACCGTAGACCGGCGGTGGTGCGCTACGGGCATTTGATTCCCCGTTCGCATTGCCAAGGGGTCTCCTGTTTCGCCACAGAATTGGCGGCAGGTTGCCGCTACGAATATCCGCGAAAAGCGATGGCTGCATTCTTTCGTTGTCACTGCAGGGAGCACGTCGTTATTGCAACAGCCCCTTATAAGTCCGTTCATTTAATACCCACTAAAATATTAGTGTTTGACAATCCGGAACACCCCCTTGACTGCGGTGGGAGAACACTGATATAGTATCATTGGCCGATTACGGTCGGATCAGGAATGGAAAGACAGAAAGGGAAATGGAGGAATGAATGATGAAGCGTTTGATTCAAGCTCTGGCGATCATGTGCGTGATGATGCTGGGCTTCTGCGCTCTGGCGGAGGAGAGCGCCACGGTGACCCTCGTGATGGAGAATGGGAAGATCGTGTCGGTGGAGGCCTTCAGCGACAATAGCGAGGCGGACGCGCGCGGCGTGGAATCGCTGAAACTGACTGCGGACGCAATGGTAGAAAAGAACAGCGTCAACGTGGAGGCGGTCTCTGGCGCGACGGGCACGAGCAACGCGATCATCGCCGCGGCCACTGAAGCGTGGCTTCAGATCCAGGCGGAAGCGGCGAAGGGCGAGGACTGGATGCAGGCGGCGCCGGCGGGCGACACGCTCTACCAGGTGGCGCTGCTGCAATCCCTGGTCCAGGGCTACTATGACGGCATCGTCACCGTGGGCGAACTGAAGCGGCACGGCGACACCGGCATTGGCACGTTCGAGGGGGTCAACGGAGAGATGATCGTGCTGGACGGCACCGTCTACCAGGCCGTCGCGGACGGAAGCATCGCCACTCCCTCCGAGGCGGAGACCGTGCCCTTCAGCAACGTGACGTTCTTTGATGTGGACGAGACGCTTGCGCTCAGCGGCATCGCGGACATGGCGGCGCTGCAGGAGGCGATGAACGGCGTTGTGAACCGGCTCGGCGCGAACTGCTTCTACATGGTAAAGATCGAAGGCACGTTTGATTCGATCAAGGTGCGCAGCGAGTACAAGCAGGAAAAGCCTTATCGGCCGCTGGACGTGGCGCTGGCCGAGGATCAGACGGAATTCGACTACGAGGACATCCGCGGCACGATCGTCGGTCTGTACTGCCCGGATTACATGGGCGACCTAAACAGCGTTGGCTGGCACTTCCACTTCATCAACGAGGACCGGACGCGCGGCGGACACGTGCTGCAGGTCAGCGTCAAAGAGACAGAGGCCGCCTTCGACATGACGGACGGCTTCGAGATGACGCTTTCCCGCGACACGGTGTTCCAGGACATGGAGTTGGCTAAGGACGTGGACGAAGCGATCCACCGGGCGGAGACGACGACGACAGGGAAGAACTGATTACCTGTTCCCTAAGCATTCACCCATGCAGGAGACGATATCCATGATTACGATCCTTCAAAACGGTCTCATTCACGACGCGGTACACGAAGAGCCCTACACAGGCGATTTGCTGATCGAAAACGGCAAAATCAGCGCCATCGGCGCGGGGCTGGAAGTCCCGACCGAGGCACAGGTCGTGGACGTCTCCGGGATGTACGTCTACCCCGGACTTGTCGAAGCTCACGGCCACATTGGTCTGGATGGGTGGGCTGTCGGCTACGAGGGCGAGGATTACAACGAGTCCAATGATCCGGTGACGCCCCATCTGAGGGCCATCGACGGTATCAATCCCTTTGATGAATCGCTGCGGGATGCGGTGCACGGCGGTTTGACCACACTGTGTACCGGCCCTGGCAGCAGCAACGTGCTGGGCGGCACCTTCGCGGCATTCAAGCCCGTGGGCAGGTGCATCGACGATATGTGCCTGTTGCCCCAGGCCGCCATGAAGTGCGCTTTTGGTGAGAATCCAAAACGCTGCTACAAGGACAAGCGCATTTCCAGCCGCATGAACACTGCTGCGTTGCTGCGGGAGACGCTGTTCAGGGCCAGGGAGTATATGGCAAAGCTGGACGCTGCCGGGAACGATCCCTCCAAAAAGCCTGCGTTTGATATTAAGCTGCAAGCGATGCTGCCCGTGCTGCGCAGGGAAATACCCCTGAAGGCTCACGCCCACCAGGCCAACGACATTCTCACCGCCATCCGTATCGCCCGGGAGTTTGACGTGAAGCTTACGCTGGAGCACGTGACCGACGGTGCGTTGATCGTGGAGGAGTTGGTCCGAGTGGACGTGCCCCTGGCTGTCGGACCCTCCTTCGGCCAGCCCAGCAAGATCGAGCTCCGGCACAAGAGCTGGCAAACCCCAGCGATCCTGAACGCGGCGGGCTGCAGGGTATCCATCATCACCGACAGCCCCGTCACCCAACAGAGCCACCTCCGCTTCTGTGCCGCCATGGCCATCGAAAACGGCATGCCGCCCTTCGACGCGCTGCGGGCTATTACCGTCAATCCCGCTCATCACATTGGCGTCGGGGATCGGGTTGGGTCGCTTGAGGTAGGAAAGGACGCTGACATCGTGCTCGCCAGCGGAAGTCTCTTTGCGCTCCAGACGCGCATCCTAGCGACTTACATCGACGGGAATCGCGTGTTCTCCCTCTGATAGTCGATATACATGTACCCATATTGTCAAGAGGGCGGTTCTACCGACACCATATCAAGAAGGAAGGAACCAACATGAAGAAATCCCTGTCACTGCTTCTGGCCCTGGCGCTGCTCGTTTCGCTGCTCGCTGGACTGGGCCTTCACGCTCTCGCGGACGGGATCGACGCCGTGCTGGCGCTCTATGTCCAGAACGAAGGGAAGGACGCCGAGCTCGTCAAGCGCTATACCGCTGACGAACTGGCGGCGCTCGCCGAGAGGACCGACGGCGCGGCCTATGTGTTTTACAAGGAGGGCGTCGCGAACGCCGTGGTCGCCACCGAATACGTGACGCTGAACGCCCTGCTGGATGACGCCGCGCTGGACTTTGGCCCGGCGCAGCGGCTGGCGTTCGAGTGCGCCAAGGGCCCCTACGACAAGGGCGATTTCAGCTATGAGACCCTGTCCCAGCGCGGCGTGGATCAAAGCGAGGACGCCGTTCCTACCGCCATCGCGCTGACCTGGGGCACCGGCGGCCTGGATGAAAACACGGTTTCCGACATTGCCGCCAAAGCCGAGAACACCGGTAACCTCCGCTTCGTCTGCGGCATGACCGCCGGGGAGGTGGAAGGGATGACCGCCCCCGGCGACCGCATGCCCTTCGGCGTCGTCGGCATCACCATCGTGACGCCGGGCTGATCGCGAATGTGTCAAGCGTTGATATGGATATGGACAGAGAGGAAGAGAGAATCATGAAAAAGAATCTGAAAAAGCTAGAGTGTGTTTCTAAATGCCGGGAGATGCAGTTTCGAGCGGATTTGGCTGCATTTCAAGGCGATTTTCCGCAGGCTTAGTGGGGCAATAGCAGTCGC
>CADASI010000076.1 GCA_902790525.1 uncultured Eubacteriales bacterium | reverse complement strand
CGCGGGGGCACTGCCCCCGCACCCCCGCCAAAGGGGCAGTGCCCCTTTGGAAACCCCAATCGCGGGGGCACTGCCCCCGCACCCCCGCCAAAGGAGGTTCAATGGATAACATCCTCGAAATCAAAGACCTGGTCGTGTCCTTCGCCTCGGACATGCGGAAGGAGCGTGCCGTTGCGGTCAACGGCGTGGACCTGGCGATCCCGCGGGGGAAGACGGTGGGCCTGGTGGGCGAATCGGGCTGCGGCAAGAGCGTGACGTCGCTGTCGGTGATGGGCCTGCTGGCGGAGAACGGCCGGGTCGAATCCGGCGAGGCGCTGTTTCAGGGGCGGGACCTGCTGCGCCTGTCGGAAAAGTCGCTTCGCGCCATACGGGGCAACGACATCTCCATGATCTTCCAGGAGCCCATGACGAGCCTGAACCCGGTGATCCCGGTGGGCGCGCAGGCGGCGGAGGCGGCGCAGCTGCACGAGGGGCTGGACAAGGCCACGGCGAAGGCCCGCGCCGTCGCCATCATGCAGAAGGTGGGCATCCCCGAGGCGGCGCGGCGCTACGGCCAGTACCCGCACCAGCTCTCCGGCGGCATGCGACAGCGGGTGATGATCGCCATGGCGATGCTTCTTAAACCCGACCTGCTCATCGCCGACGAGCCCACCACGGCGCTGGACGTGTCCATCGAGGCGCAGATATTGCGGCTCATGCGCGACTTACAGCGGGAGAACGGCACCGCCATACTGATGATCACCCACAACCTGGGCGTGGTGGCGGAGATCTGCGACGAGGTCTACGTGATGTACGCCGGGGAGGTGGTGGAGCGCGCGGACGTGTTCACGTTGTTCAAGTCCTGCGCCCATCCCTACACCCGGGGGCTGATGGGCGCGCTGCCCCGCATGACCCCCAAGGGTCAGCGGCTCTACAACATCAAGGGCACCGTGCCCAACCTGTGGGCCATGCCCGAGGGGTGCCGCTTCGCGCCGCGATGCGAGTTTGCCGCGGAGCGCTGCCGGGCGGAGAAGCCCCCGCTTCTGGACCTGGGCGGCGGGCACCTCTGCCGCTGCTTTGCGCCCCGGGGAGGTGAGAACGATGGATGAGCTGCTGCGCGCCGAGCGCCTTGTGAAGGAGTTTCCGGTGAAGAAGGGCGTGGTGCACGCGGTCTCGGACGTGTCCTTCGCCATCCGCAAGGGGGAGACCCTGGGGCTGGTGGGAGAGTCCGGCTGCGGCAAGTCCACCCTGGGCAAGCTGCTGATCGACCTGCTCACGCCCACCTCCGGCGCGGTGTGGTTTCGCGGGGAGGACCTGTCCCGGGTGAAGGGACAGGCGCTTCGGACGCTTCGCCGGGGCATGCAGATGATCTTCCAGGACCCCTACGCCTCCCTCGATCCCCGCATGCGGGTGGGGGACATCATCATGGAGCCCATGAACGCCCATCGCGTGGGCAAAAGCCGCGCGGAGCGGGTGGAGATGGTCCGGGCGCTGATGGACCAGGTGGGCATCCGGCCGGAGCTGTTCAGCCGCTATCCCCACCAGTTTTCCGGCGGGCAGCGGCAGCGCATCGGCATCGCCCGCGCCCTGGCGCTGAACCCGGAGCTCGTCATCTGCGACGAGCCCGTCAGCGCGCTGGACGTGTCCATACAGGCGCAGATACTGAACCTGCTGGGCGACCTGCAACAGCAGCGGTCGCTGACCTACCTGTTCATCTCCCACGACCTCAACGTGGTGCGCTACCTGTCCGACCGGGTGGCGGTGATGTTCCTGGGCCAGTTCTGCGAGCTGTCGCCCACCGAGCAGCTCTACACGCGGCCCCGGCACCCCTACACGCGCTTCCTGCTGGACGCCGTGCCCCAGCCCGACCCCACGCTCCGGGACGAGGCCCGCGCCCTGCTGGTCGGCGAGGTGTCCAGCCCCGTCAATCCCCCCTCCGGCTGCCGGTTCCATCCCCGCTGCCCCTACGCCGACGCGCGGTGCGGGCAGGAGAAGCCCGACCTGGTGGAGATGGCCCCGGGGCACCTGTGCGCCTGCCATCATCCGCTGGCAGATCGTGAGATTCTTTGAGTGTGGAGTGTGGAGTGAGGGAATGTTTTACGAGGATTTGAAGGTTTTGAGTATTCCGCTGCCGGAGGATTTGCTAAAGGTCAAGGGGTACGGGGATTACGCGCGGCTTCGGCGCATGCTGGATTTGCGCATCGCGGACGAGCGCCTGCCCCGCGACCTCAGGACGCGGCTTCGGCTCGAGCGGCGCATGATCGAGCGCATCCCGGAGGCGTATCCCCACGATACCGCCGCGGCGCTTGAGATGCTCCGGGACGCGCTGGAGGGCTTCACGGCGGCGGAGCTGGAGGACTTTATCGACGCGGGCAAGGTGGATTTCATCTACCTGAACGGGGAGATGCGCTTTCACCGGCTGTTCCTGGAGACCCTGATCAAGACCCGCCCCGAGCTCGCGCCCCGGGTGAAGGACCCCGACCGCCTCACTTACAAGCAGGCGAACTTCGCCGCGCTGGACGCCGTCGCCCGGGAGATTAAGCAAAACGGCGGCGCGGCCCGGCGCTGGCACGTGCGGCACGAGCTTCGGGTGAAGCCGGAGTACCGCCGCATCGGCGCGGAGATACTGGTGCACCTGCCGCTGCCGGTGGAATACGACTGCGTGCGCAACTTCCGGCTCATGGACTGCGGGCCGGGGAGCGGCTATGTGTCAAACGCCGACCAGCGCACGATAGCGTTCCGCAAGCCGCTGGCCGAGGACGACGTGTTCTTCGCCGAATACACCTTTGACGTGCACATGGCTTATCACGACCTGGACCCCGCGCGGGCGGCGGGCGGCGTGCCGGAGGGGGAGGATTGTCTGGGCGAGCAGCCGCCCCACATATCCTTCACGCCGCTGATCCGATCGGTGGCGCGGGAGATCGCCGGGGAGGAGACCAACCCGCTTCTGCTGGCCCGCCGGGTGTACGACTTTCTGACCACGCGGCCCATCTACAGCTTCGTGCGCAGCTATTTCAGCTACGCCAACCTGCCGGAGCACATGCTGAGCGCCATGAAGGGGGACTGCGGCATATTCGCGCTGAGCTTCATCGCGCTGTGCCGCTGCCTGGGCGTGCCGGCCCGCTGGCAGAGCGGGCTGTACTGCGCCCCCCACGACGTGGGCTGCCACGACTGGGCCCAGTTCTACTGCGCGCCCTGGGGCTGGCTGCCGGTGGACGCCTCCTTCGGCAACGCCGCCTGGCACAACGGGGACACGGCCCGATGGGACTTCTACTTCGGCAACATGGACCCCTTCCGCCTGCCCGCCGCCCGGGCCTTCCAGGCCCCCTTCGACCCGCCCAAGCGCCACCTGCGCGCCGATCCCTACGACAACCAGAGCGGCGAGGCGGAGTACGCGGACGAGGGCCTTCTGTCCCGACATCTCGACGAGCGCTGCGCGCTGCTGGACTGGCAGGCGCTGCCGCTTTAAGGAGGGCTGACGATGGTCGCCTATTGCCTGTTCTGCGAGACCGTCAAGTGCGAGGAGCTGGCGGAGCGCATCCGCCGCGAGTTCGGCTGGATGGCCATCAACCCCAGGATCGTGCAGCGCAAGTGGGTCAAGGGCACCGCCTATGAGGACATCCGCACCCTGCTGCCCGGGTACATCTTCGTCTACACCGAGGAACCGATTCCCTACCCCCGCGCCGCCTTCCGGCTGGATTTCGTCATACGGCTGCTGGGCGACGAGGGCTCGAACTACACCCTCGTCGGCGACGACGACCGCTTCGCCCGCATGCTGTACAACTGCGGCGGCACCATCGGCATCCTCAAGGCCTACCAGGAGGGCGACCGCGTGCGCCTGGTCGAGGACGCGCTGGGCGGCATCGAGGGCGAGATCATCCGCCTGGACCGCCGCAAGGGACGCGCCCAGATCCGCTACCAGTTCGCCGGCTCCACCTGTACCACCTGGGTGGGCTATGACCTGATCGACGATCAGGAGAAGATCGACCTGAAAAACGAGGACGCCGCACAGTAACGAGACAACAGAAAGTCCGAAAACATTGCGTTTTCGGACTTTTTGTGGTCTGGGTGGAGAGATTTGAACTCTCGGCCTCTTGAACCCCATTCAAGCACGCTACCAAACTGCGCTACACCCAGATATTGAATTGAGGCTGCCGGGGATCATCACCCGACAACAAAAAGAATTATACATCCTTTTTGGGGTTTTGTCAAGGGATTTTTGAATGATCGGCGGGCCCCGGGTTGTAAATTGTTTGGGAGGGGGGAGGGGGAGGGCGCCGCGGTGAGCGCCCTCTGCGGTCGGATCAGCCCCAGAACACCGACAGGGACGGTATGACCTGCTTCTTCCGGGAGACGATGCCCGGCAGGAAGGCGTAGTTGGCCTCGGGATGGACGTTGAAGGCCTGGGCGATCACGTCGGCGTCCCCGAGGAACAGCAGGTGGCTGCCCTCCTGGAGCATGTCGGTGATCATGAACAGCATCATATCGTAGCCGCGCTCGGCCATCCGCGCGCGCATGGCGGCCAAGAAGTCCTCCTTGCGGCGCATGACGCGGTCGGAGTCCAGCGTGACCACCTGGCCGACGCCCAGGGTGTGGCCGGAGAGCATGAACTCCTTGTAGTCCTGGAAGAGTATGTTCTCGGCGGACTTGTCGTCGGAGGTGGAGGCGGAGAAGATCATGCGCCCCAGCTCCTCGATGGAGACGTGTGCGATGCTGGCCATGCGCTGGGCGGTCTGTATGTCCCGCGGGGTGCAGGTGGGGGACTTGAACATCAGCGTGTCGGACACGATGGCGCAGGTGATGATACCGGCCATGCTCATGGTGGGCATGAGGCCGCGCTCCATGTACATGCCCGCGACGATGGTGGCGGTGGAGCCCACGGGCTCGTTGTGCATGTAGATGGGGTTCGGGGTCTGCACGTCGGCCAGGCGGTGGTGGTCGATGATGGCCAGGATCTCGGCCTGCTCCAGCCCCGGCACGGACTGGGACAGCTCGTTGTGGTCCACCAGCACCACCCGCTTGCGCCGGGGGTTGATCAGGTGGATGCGGCTCAGGGTGCCCACGACCTTCATGTCGTCGTCCACCACGGGGAACACCCGGTGGCGGTTGTCCAGCGCCATCTTCAACACGTCGTCCACGTAGTCCGACAGCCTGGCCGGACACAGGTCCGTGGTGCGGCAGACGCGGCTGACGGGCATGGACTGGAAGATCATGCGGGCGGCGCGGTAGGGCTCGTGGGGGGTGGAGATCACCAGCGTCTCGCTGTGCAGCGCGTGGGCGTCCTCGGGAAGCCCCGCCTGGCACACCACGATGCAGGCCACCTTGGCCTTCAGCGCCGCGAGGATCACGTCGGGCTGGTTGCCGCAGATCAGCACCGTGTGGCGGGTCATGCGTATGGACTCCTCGCCGTTGGCGGGCAGGGCGATGGTCACGCGCCCGGTGATGGACAGCGTGGGCTCCGCCCGGTCCAGCACGATGTTGCCCTCCAGCGCGCTGACGAGGTTGAACACGGGGATGTCGTCGATCTCGGAGTGCAGTATCGACTGCATGTCGTGCACGGCGATGGTGTTGGTGGACAGCATGCCGTAGAGCGTGCCGTCGTCGTTGACCACCGGCAGCGCGAGGGTGTTCTCGTCCTCGTGCATCAGCTTCCAGGCGTGGTCCACCGTGACGGCCTTGTTCAGCACCGGCGGCGTGTCGAAGTTCAGGTCGCTGACCTGGTTTTTGAGGGTGTGGATCAGCACCGGCGGCTCGAAGCCGAAGCGGTCCAGCACCAGCTGCGTCTCGTCCGACAGCCGTCCCAGCCGCGCCGCGACGTAGTTGCGGTCCCCCAGGGCGTTGCGCATCTGGGCGTAGGCCATTGCGGACACGATGGAGTCGGTGTCCGGGTTGCGGTGGCCGGTGACATAGATGGGATCCATCGCTCTGCCTCCTTTACAGGAACGGTTCCTTGCCCGTTCGGTGAATCTGTATCTCGTCGATCACGCCGCAGTGGCGGTGCTCGATCAGGAAGGCCGCCAGCTCGGCGATCTCCTCCGGGACGATCATGCCCTCCTCCGTGAGGTCCGGCCGGGCGATGCGCACCATGTCGGTGAACACCCCGCCGGGGGAGATCACGTGCACCCGGATGCCCTCCGGGGCGACCTCCTTGGCCAGCGCCTTCGACATGCCCAGCAGCGCGTGCTTCGACGCCGCGTAGGCCGATTGCAGCGCGTAGCCCTTGTGGGACACCACCGAGCCGATGTTGATGATGGTCGGGCACTCCGACTTTCGCAGAAGCGGCAGGCAGCGCTGGCACAGTATGAAGGGCGTGCGGGCGTTGATGGCCATGATGCGGTCGTAGGCCTCGATCGGCGTCTCCTCGAAGGGCTTGCTCAGGGCCATGCCCGCGTTGTTGACCAGCACGTCCAGGCCCTTGAAGTGGCCCTCCAGTATGTGCATCACGTCGTCGACGCCCTTCTGCGTCGTCAGGTCCGCCGGCAGCACCAGCATGTCAAGCGGGCGGCCCGTCAGCGCCGCGGTGCGCATGAGCTTGCCCGCGTCCCGGCCCGACAGCGCCAGCTTCATGCCCGACTCCGCCAGCCGAAGCGCGATCGCCCGCCCGATGCCCCCGCCCGCGCCGGTGATTAATGCGCGCTTGCCGTTCAAATCTAAGGTCTTTAGCATAGGTTCTCCTTTTTCGGAGAGTACAGAGTGCAGAGTACAGAGTACAGTTTTGGTGGAAATCCTGCGGATTTCTTTTGATTATAGGGTTACGGATTATCGTTCGATCTTTGTTATCAGAGTTTCAATCAGAACAAATCCCGAAGGGATTTGAACCAAAACTGCACTCTGCACTCTGTTATCTGCACTCTATCCCAGAATCTTCGCGTCTCCCGCGGTATGCAGGAAGTCGCGGATGAGTTCGCGGCACCTTAAATAGACCTGCTCGCGGGCGTATTCGGTGTCGTTGCGCTCGCGCATGGCCCGCTCATAGGGCTGGCGAAGCTCGGTGCCCACGTTGATCTTGGCGATGCCGGCCCTGATGCCCCGGGTGATGTATTCGTTTTCGATGCCGGAGCCGCCGTGCAGCACCAGCGGGATATCGAGCGCGGCGCGAAGCTCGGCGATGCGGTCGATGTCCAGCCGCGCGGCGGGCTTCTTCTGGTCCTTGAGGTTGTCGGCAATCGCCCCGTGGACGCTGCCCACCGCCACGGACAGCCAGTCGCAGCCGCTGCCCTCGACGAATTGGCGGGCGTCGGCCACCTCGGTGAAGCCCAGCTTCTTTTCAAAGATCTCGTCGTAGGGGATCGTGGCCTGGCTGGTCTCGTGGCCCATCACCGCGCCCAGCTCCGCCTCCACGGGGATGCCCGCGGCGTGGGCGATGTCCGCCACGGCCTTCGTCGCGGCGATGTTGCCCTGAAGGTCCAGCCGCGAGGCGTCCACCATCACCGACTGATAGCCGGCCTTGATGGCGCGCCTGATCAGCGCGAGATAGTCCACCGCCAGGTGGTCCTCGTCGATCACCGGCACGTGGTCCAGGTGCAGAAGCGTGTGGCCTTCCACGGCGTATTTGGCGTACTCCTCCGCGATGTGCTCCAGGCTCACCGACTGAAACTTTTCCCACTCCAGCCGCGCGACCTGTATCATCGCCACGCTGTCCTCGTCCGCGATCGCCTGCGCGATGGGCTTGAGCATCGGGGGATAGGGTACGTTGAAGGCCGGCACCACCAGCCCGTTTTCAAACGCCCTGCGAACCGTCGTCTTTGCGTCCATATCGTTCACTCCTTCGTATGGTTATCATTATAGTCTTCCGGCATTTTCCTGTCAATCGCCGGGGCTCTCCCGCACACGGCTCACGCATGCATATGACAGAACACTGTTCCCGATACCGCGAACCCAACGTAGGGACGCCCCATGGGGCGTCCGCGGACGCGCCGTGGCGCGTCCCTACGAACGAATGTCACTTTTTTTGAAATGATCTCTTCATTCATGCATGAGCCGTGCTCTCCCGCACGGTGACGGACCGCTTCATGCCGTAGACGTAGTACTGGATGTGGTAGGCGCGCTCCACGGGCAGCGTGGACAGCGACACCAGCTTGACGTTGACGGTGCCTGTGCTGCGCCCCGCGACGGTGCTGCCCTCGCCGGTGATGGAGTACACCGCCACGTCGCCCACGCCGCCCTCGACGTTGACGCTGATCCACTCCGCCGGGAACAGCCCCCGGTTCGACAGGGTGATCGTCACGTCCTCCAGGCGGCAGTCCGCGGGGTCCTCCGGCAGCGCGTTGGAGAACACCTGCGGCGCGCCGGTGGAGAGCACGCCCACGATCGAGGCGTAGGCCTTCGGATAGTCCGCGGCGGAGGCCGTCATCACGTCCAGCCTGGCGCTGAGGGTGCCGCCCGTCAAGAACAGCGCCGTCAGCATCGCCAGGATCAGGAAAACCGAGCCCAGTATCATCGTGGATTTGCGCATGCACAGCCCTCCGAAACGCCAGGATAGTCCGCACCCTCATTTTACCATATTTCCGCCGTCCCATCAAGGCCGTCATTTTTTTGAATATCCACTTGCACTTTTGCGGGAAGTAGTGTATAATGATGTCATCATTAAAACATGGAGGTATTCATCATGGCATATGTGATCAGTGACGAATGTGTGGCCTGCGGCGCCTGCGCCGAGGAGTGTCCCGTTTCCGCCATCAGCGAAGGCGACGGCAAGTATGTGATCGACGCTGACACCTGCGTTTCCTGCGGTGCCTGCGCGGGCGTCTGCCCCGTTGGCGCTCCCGCCGAGGCTTAATCACCTCATCGGGCGGAGGCTCCAAAATCAGATCAAAAGGCCCTGCATTTCCTTGGAAATGCAGGGCCTTTGCCGTGCCGTCAGATCAGGTCCACGATGCCCGATTCCTTCACCAGGCGGGTGACGTCCTCGTACTTGTTGAGGGCGTAGAGGTGGATGCCGTCGATGCCGCAGGTCCGGTACTCGTCGATCAGGCCGATGGTGTAGGCCAGGCCGGCCTCCTTGAAGGCGGCCTTCTTGGCGGCGATGGATTCCTCGGACTCGCCGGGGGCGAAGGGGTTCGGGAAGATCCAGTGCTTCGAGATGATCTCCGAAAGCGCCCTGGGCATGACGCAGCCGTTTCGGGACAGCGCCATGTTGATGGTGGCGGCGGCGTCCAGCACGGGCATGATGCCCACGTCCACCGGCAGCCACACGCCCGCGTTGCGAATGGCGTCCATCCACCAGCGGAACTGGTCCATATCCCAGCAGAGCTGGGTCATGATGTAATCGGCGCCCTCGTCCTGCTTCTGCTTCAAAAAGGAGATGTCCGCCTCGATGGAGCGGCACGCGATGTGGCCCTCGGGCGAGCCCGCCACCGCGATGGTGAACCTGTCGCCGAAGGACTTGCGCACGAACTTCACCAGCTCCGTGGCGTAGTGCAGGTCGCCGCCGGTGCCGGTCCAGCCGAAGGGAATGTCGCCGCGCAGCGCCAGCATGTGGTCGATGCCGTGGTCCAGGTAGGTCTGGAGCTGCTCCCGGATGCCCTCCTTCGTGTTGGCCACGCAGGTGAAGTGGCTCACGGGAATGGCCTTGCCGTCCTGCCTGATCTTGTCCAGCACCTCCAGGTTCTTGCCCACGTTGGTGCCGCCCGCACCGTAGGTGCAGGAGATATAGTCGGGATTCATCGCATACAGATGGTCGAGCACGCCGCCCTCGCCGCACAGTTTCTGCATGCCGACGTCCGTCTTCGGCGGGAACACCTCGAATGAAAAAGCCATCCGTTCCTTGAGGATTTCGGCCACGTTCATGTTCTCACACTCCGATCCGCTTTTTTCACACGTCACGCGCGGCAAAACCGCAGGCAGTGACATATTTAATAATAGCATATGTTCCGGATAAAGGCGGGACGCCCCATGGGGCGTCCGCGGACGCGCCGTGGCGCGTCCCTACGAACGAATGTCACCTTTTTGAAATGATCTCTTCATTCATGCGTGAGCCCTGGGGGAAAAATCGTCCGGCCTGGGCGCGCTCCACCCGGAAAGCGCCCGTCGCTTGACGCCCCGCCGTTTCTCCTGTATAATAGCCTCATAAACATATGAAAAGGAGTTTTTTTACCATGACCATCAAGGAATTGCGCAAGTCCCTGGGCCTCTCCCAGCCGAAGCTCGCCAAGGCGCTGGCCATCGGCGTGTCCACCGTCGGCGCGTATGAGATCGGCAAGATCAAGCCGAGCCAGAAGGTCGTCGACAAGATCAAGGAAGTGTTCAACGTGGACCTGACGCAGGCCGTCGAGGAGGCCGTGGAGGCCGTCGAAGCCGCCGCCGCCACGCTGGCCGCCGCCGCGAAAGCTCCGGTCGCGGAAACCGCAGCGCCCGTCGCCGCGCCCGCCCCGGCGAAGAAGCCCGCGAAGCCCAGGAAGTCCGCCAAGGCTGAGAAGCCCGCGAAGGCCGAGAAGCCCGCAAAGGCTGAGAAGCCCGCGAAGGCCGAAAAGCCCGCGAAGGCCGAAAAGCCCGCGAAGGCCGAAAAGCCCGCGAAGGCCGCCAAGCCCGTGATCATCATACAGTCCCCGCTGGGCGGCGAGATCACCGCGGAGGAGATCCTCGCCAAGACCGGCAAGGTGGACAGGGTCTACGTCAAGGTCGACGAAAACGCCGCCTACTGGGTCGACGGCGACCAGAGCGGCGCGGTGAATCTCTGGTAATAATCTCATTTACGATAGGAATAAGGGGTTGCGACCTCTTCCATCAGCCCGAAGCGCTGATGAAAGAGGTCGCAACCCCTGTTGTTTCTTCCTGATTTCATGATGTTGGATTGCCCGTGTTCCGTTCACGGATCGCCGGCCGGGTCAGCGCAGCGGGCGCTTTTCCGGCAGGCCCGCCCGGCGGGGGTACTGATCCGGGGTGGGGGAGACCTTCACGATCCACGCCCCGCGGTGGCTCCAGTCCCGGCCGGGGATGGGCAGGTCGATCACCCGTTCAACCGCGCCGCCGAGTGTTGAGAGGGCGTATTCGGCGTCCCGGAGCTCGTCGTCGAGATTCGGGCCCTTCATGGCCAGCATGCGTCCGCCGACCCGCACGAAGGGCAGCAGGAGCTCGCACAGCACGTTCATCGGGGCGACGGCCCGGGCCACGGCCACGTCGAAGCGCTCCCGGTATTCGGGCCTGCGGGCGGCGTCCTCCGAGCGACAGTGGACCGCCTCGGCGTTCAGACGGAGCGCGTCGATCACCGATTGCAGGAATGCCACCCGCTTTTGCAGGGCGTCCATCAGCGTGAAGCGCACCCCGGGCAGCATGATCGACAGCGGTATGCCCGGAAACCCCGCGCCGGAGCCCACGTCGATGGCCCGCCCCGCCGCCGGAAAGCCCTGGGCCAGCGGCGCGATGCTGTCCAGGTAGTTGCGGTCCGCCGCCTCTCGGGGGTCCTCCGGCACGCGGGTCAGGTTCATCCGCGCGTTGGCCGCTGCGAGCATGCTGTGATACGCTGCAAACTGCGCCGCCTGTTCCGCCGTCATGGGGAGGCCCATCGAGGCCGCGCCGGTGCGCATGATTTCTGCGAGCATTGTGACCTCCTTCTGGTTAGTTAGGAATTAGGAATTGGGAATTAGGAATTCAGGTGGAAATCCTGACGGATTTCTTTTGGTCATAGAGCACGGTGCGCTGCTGCCGACTGATGGAACCTTGTCTGTATGCGCCCCCCGCGCCGAAGGGGCGGAAGAGGTCGTAACCCCAATTCCTAATTCCTAACTCCTAATTCCTAACTCCTGATTCCTAACTCCTGATTCCTAACTCCTAATTCCTAACTCCTGATTCCTAACTCCTAATTCCTAACTCCTAATTCCTAACTCCTAATTCCTAACTCCTAATTCCTAATTATATCCGTTCCCGTATCCTTGCGATATACCCCCCGTCAATCACATCGTACCGGTCCTCGGGGGGATAGAGCGCGCCGCCGTAGTAGATATCGCGGTTATTGGCGGTGGAGGGATCGACGGCCTGTGTGAACCGGGCGACGTGGATCTGGCCGCAGCCGGTGCGCTCGATGATGGCGTCCACGTTCTTCAAGTTGACTCCCGCGCCGGGGAGTATCTGTATCGCGCCCTTGGCGAAGTCCATCATTTCGCGTATGACGTCGACGCCGTAGAACACGTCCGGGGCCTGGCCGCTGGTCAGCACGCGGTCCACGCCCAGCTCGATCAGCTGCCCCAGCATCTTGCGCCAGTCGGGGGCCACGTCGATGGCCCGGTGAAACACCTTGGTCCTGTCGCCCGCCAGGCGGCAGAGCTCCCGCGTGCGCGCGACGTCCAGCGTGCCGTCCGGGTTCAGAAAGCCGAACACCAGCCCGTCCGCGCCGTGCGCGAGCAGCTGTTCGGCGTCGGCCAGCGCGGTTCTGTACTCCGCGTCGGTGTAGCAGAAGCCGCCCTGCCGGGGGCGCACCATGGTCATCACCGGCAGGTCGCACAGCGCCTTGGCGGTGATCAGCTCCCCGATGGAGGGCGTCAGCCCGCCGTGGAACAGGCAGGAATTGAGCTCCACGCGATCCGCGCCGCCCCGGGCGGCCTGCAATACGTCCTCCACGCTGCCGCAGCAGACCTCGAGGGTGATCTTGGGCATGTCATTCACCTCATCATTTCGCATACAGCAGGTACAACAGCCGCCGCACGGCCCCGCAGGGCAGCAGGTTGTCCAGAAACACCAGGCACTTGTAGCTTAAACCGATGGTGTAGTAGGGCTTGACGCCGCCCTTTTTGGTGGCGACGCGGGCGACGGTCCGCGCGGCGGCGTCGGGGGACATGCCGCCCTGCTCGTCGCGCTCCATGCGCTCGACGGACCGGGCGATCCTGCCGCCGTAGGCGTCGTCGCCCTCGGTGCTCTTTACGCGGGCGGCGGTGAAGCCGGTTTTGATGTCCCCGGGCAGCACGCTGGTGACCTGCACGCCGTATGGGGCGACCTCGTTGGCCAGGGCCAGCGTCAACGAGCGCACCGCGGCCTTGGAGATGGAGTACCACGCCTGGAAGGGTATGGCGAACACCCCCGCCACGGAGGAGATGTTCACGATGCGGCCCCGCCCCGCCGCGCGCATGTGGGGCAGCACGGCGCGGATCATGTTGTCCATGCCGAACAGGTTGACCTCCATCAGCTTGTGGGCGTCCGCGGATTCGGTGAACTCCATCGCCCCGGAGATGCCGAAGCCGGCGTTGTTGATCAGTATGTCGATGCGCCCCTCCCGGGCGTAGAGCGCCTCCACCGCGGCGCGCACGGCGCTTTCGTCGGTGACGTCCACGCTCAGGTGGTCGGGGGTGTCGGCGTGGGGGCGGCGGCTGAAATCGTAGACCTTGTAGCCCTTCGCGCGCAACAGCTTTGCGGTGGCCAGGCCGATGCCGCTGGTGCCGCCGGTGATGATGACGACTTCGCTCATAGAATGATCATTCCTTCGCTATGTGTTTTTGCAGGAAAACGCGCTTGCCGCGTCGAATGATGACATAGAAGGGGGTGCTTCCATGCGCGCAAACAGCCGGAGGATGGCCGTCAGCGGCATGATGGTGGCGCTGGGCGCGGCGGTGATGCTGCTGGGCGGGGTGATCCCGCTGGCGACGTTCTGCTGCCCGGCGCTGGCGGGCCTTGCGCTGATCCCGCTGGTGTTCGACTGCGGCCGGACCCTCGCCTGGTGCGCCTGGGGCGCGATCAGCCTGCTGGGGCTGATGCTGTGCCCGGACAAGGAGGCCGCGCTGCTGTTTGTGTTCCTGGGCTACTATCCCATAGTGAAGTGGGACATCGACGTCCGGTTCGCGCGCCGTCCGTGGCTGCGCCGGCTCGTGAAGCTGCTGTTGTGGAACGTCGCCGTCGGGGCGATGTACGCGCTGATATTCTTCGTGCTGAGGCTGGATGAGATCATGGCCGACTACATGGACGCCACGCTGGCCATGACGCTGCTCACGCTTGTGATGGGCAACGTCACGCTGGCGCTCTACGACGTGGCGCTGGCGCGTTTTGCGGCGATCTACATCGTGCGGTTCCGGCCGAAGCTATTCCATTGACGCCCGTATGACCCAGAACCCGCCGCCGCGTTCCACGACCCCGGCGGTCTTGTACTGTTCCTGGAGGTGCCTGAGCGCCGAGGGCGCGCCCTGCTGCTTGCGGATGACCACGTACAGGCTGCCGCCGGGATTCAGGAAGTCCCGCGCCCGGTCGAACAGGCCGTAGATCACCGCCTTGCCCGCCCGGATGGGGGGATTGGTGACGATGGCGTCGAACGTGCCCGTCACCGGCGCGAAGCCGTCGCCCTGCAACACCTCGGCGCGCACGCCGTTCTGGAGGAGGTTGCGCCGCGCCAGCTCTACCGCCCGGGCGTTTAAATCCGTCATGACGATCTCAAGCCCCGGGTCCTTCGCCCCCAGGGACACGCCCACCGCGCCCCAGCCGCAGCCCAGGTCCAGCACCCGGCCCTCAAGCTCCGGCAGCGCGTTCAACAGGACCTCCGTGCCCCGGTCCAGCCCGTCCCGGGAGAACACTCCCGCGTCCGTGGTGAAGCGCAGGGTCCGCCCGAGGGCTTTGACCTCGATCTGCCGCTCGTCGTGGGCGGATCGGGGGTTTTCGGTGTAGTAATGCTCGGACATGGCGCACCTCGTTTTTTTCTGTATTATAGCACAGTCTCCCACAAAAAACAAATATCAGCAGCCGCTCGGTTGCTGATATTTGATATGGAAAGGGAATTGTTTATTCGCTCCTCAAGTATTGCAGCGGCACGTAACCGTTGACGGCTTGGGTGACCCCGTCGCTGACGGTAGTGACCTTCGCGCCGCTTGCGCCGATGCCGGTGAGATAAAGCCGCGTGCCCATGGGCAGCGTGGCCAGCACGGCGGAATTGGCCTGCGGGCCCTGGTACATGGGGGCGTCCTGGTTGGTGACGACCACCTTGTAGTTCTTGCCGGGACGGGAGGTGCCCACGAAGATGTAGGGCACGTACAGCTTCCGGCGGCCTTGCTTCACCAGCGCCCAGAACTGGCTGTTGTCGATGCCCAGCAGCGTGAGCCGGTTGTTTTTGTTGATGTGGTAGTGCCGGGCGTTGTCGGCGGTGGAGCTGCTCAGGATCTTGCCGGAGACCTGCGCGTACACCGGGGTGGTCAGCGTGGCGGGGTTCGCGGTGGACAGGGCGCTGGCATCGCAGTAGGCCACATAGCCCTTGGACGTGCGGATCTTGGCCACGGTGTTGTTGCTGGTGTAGCCCACCAGGAACACCTCCTGCCCGAAGGACAGCTTGCCGATCTCGATCCAGCTATCGGGGTTGACCATGACCGCGGTGGAGCCGCTGGCGCACCACACCGGGGTGCCCGTGGCCTGGGGCGCGTCGTCCAGGTACACGGTGGGCACGAAGCCGTACTTCGCGCCGTCCGTCACGCGGTACCACAGGCCGTCGGAGGTGATGGCCACCGCGGTGATGGTATCGCCCTTCTTGAGGTTCTTCACCCGGCCGGAGCGCTTGGCGGGCTTCCTGTACACCGGCACCCGCGCAAGCTGGGCGTACATGGCCTTGTTCATCACGTTGGGGTTGGCGGCGGACAAATCCGACAGTTTGCAGAAGGCCTTCGTGCCCTTGGCGGAGGACACCTGGGCCCAATCGCCCTGCGTGGCGGTGACGGTCACCTGGTCGCCGAAGTTCAGAACGCCCATGCGGCGGGACTTCTCGTCCGCCTTCTTATAGAGCCTGGCGCTGGCGGCGGCGACGTACATCACCGTGTTGGTCTGTACCGCGGCGGGGGCGGCGGTGGCGTCAAAGGGATTGTAGCCGCCGATGGTCTCGGTGGGCTGCACGGGCGCGGGGGTGGCGGCGGTGCCCACGCCGAAGGGATCGTTCACTACCGGCGCGGCGGTGGTCACGCTGCCGCCCACGCCGAAGGGATCGTTCACCACGGAGGCGGCGTTGTTCGCCAGGGGATCGGCGTTCTGGCTGGTGCCGATCACCGGCTCGGCGACCGCACCGGTGGCGCTTGCCCCGTCGGATTCAAACAGGTTCGTGGAGGCCGCCGCGCCGTCAGTGGCAGCCGCCGAATCGGTGTCGCCGGAGGCAAAGGGATTGTAGCCGCCCAGGTCGGTATCCTCGCCGGGTTCGGCGATGCCGACGGGGATGAGCAGCAGCATCGTCAGCAGCAGCGCTGCCATGCGCCTGATGGTCTTTTGTGTCATCGTATCATCATCCTCTTTCCATGGATACTAAACATTATAAACCACACCTATGATATGAAAGTGTCAAAATCCGTAAAAAGTTTGGAAGGTTGAGGAAGATATCATTACAAAACATCTTGAATTTGGCAACAATCGCCCGGCGCGTGAAAAATGCGACATTTTCGCCGCGGACGCTTGCAATCGCGGCGCATATGTGATAAAGTATAGATGAGAACCGAATAGACACCGGGTGTCGGGCGCAATGCGTCCGATGAAAAGGGAAGCGGGTGCGAATCCCGCGCGAACTCGTCACTGTGATCGGGGAACGGGCCGACAGCATGCCACTGGAAACGGGAAGGCGTCGGCGCCGTGATGATCCGCAAGCCAGGAGACCTGCCCGGGTGTATGCAGAAGGCGCGCTGCGCCTCCATGTCACGAGACCCTGACAGCATGAAAGACGGCGGGAGAGCTTTGCTCTGTGTCTTGTGGCACGGCAAAGCTCTCTCGTATTGCTGCCCGGGGGGAGATCCTCCCCGCAAGGGCTTCAATAAATATCACTCAGGAGGAACTGTACCATGAAGAAGCTGATTTCCCTGCTGATCGCGCTGGCGATGGTCGCCGCGATGGGCGTCGCCGCGTTCGCCGAGGACGCCGACAAGGCCGCCGCCGACGCGGTCGCCGAACTGATCGACGCCATCTACGTCCAGGAGCGCACCGAGGACACCGACGCCCAGATCGAGGCCGCCAAGGCCGGCTGGGACGCCCTGACCGACGCCCAGAAGGAGCTGGTCGAGGGTGAAGAGGCCGATCCCGACTACTTCGGCCGCGACACCGGCGACGCCTCCGCCGACGATCCGCTCAACGCCGACGACATCGGCGAAAACGAGCTGCTGGTCGTGTCCTTCGGCACCTCCTTCAATGACAGCCGCGCCGAGGACATCGGCGGCATCGAGAAGGCCCTGATCGCCGCGTATCCGGACTGGTCCGTGCGCCGCGGCTTCACCGCCCAGATCATCATCAACCACGTGCAGGCCCGCGACGGCGAGAAGATCGACAACGTGGCGCAGGCGCTGGACCGCGCCGTGGCCAACGGCGTCAAGAAGCTGGTCGTGCAGCCCACCCACCTGATGCACGGCGCCGAGTACGACGAGCTGTGCGACACCCTGGCCGCCTACACCGACAAGTTTGAGGCCGTCGTGGTCGCCGAGCCGCTGCTGGGCGAGGTCGGCGCGGACGCCGGCGAGGTCAACGCCGACAAGGAGGCCGTCGCCAAGGCTGTCGTCGCCGCCGCGAACGTGCCCGAGGACGTCGCCCTGGTGCTGATGGGCCATGGCACCTCCCACACCGCCAAGGTCACCTACAGCCAGATGCAGGCGCAGATGGAAGCGCTGGGCTACAAGAACGTGTTCATCGGCACCGTCGAGGGCGAGCCCGAGGAGACCGCCTGCGACGCCGTGATCGAGGCCGTGAAGGCCGCCGGGTTCACCAAGGTCGTGCTGCGTCCCCTGATGGTCGTGGCCGGCGACCACGCCAACAACGACATGGCCGACCCCGAGGATGAGGAGAGCTGGCTTTCCATGTTCACCGCCTCCGGCGCGTTCGAGCAGATCGACTGCCAGATCGAGGGCCTGGGCCGCATCCCCGAGGTGCAGGCGCTCTACGTCGCCCACACCGCCGACGCCATCGAGGCCATCGGCTGATTGAGGAGCCATCATGAAGAGAGTATTCGCAATCCTGCTGGCCGCGCTGCTGGCGCTCTCCTGCCTCGCGGCGCTGGCGGAGGAAACGCAGGCCGAGCCGCTTGAGGACGGCGTCTATACCGCCATCTTCACCACCGACAGCAGCATGTTCCACGTCAACGAGGCCTTGGAGGACAAGGGCACGCTGACCGTACAGGACGGGCAGATGACCATCCACGTCACACTGGCCTCCAAGAGCATACTGAACCTGTTCTGCGGACTGGCCGAGGATGCCAAAAAGGACGGGGCCGCGCTGCTGGAGCCCACCGTGGACGCGGTGGACTACCCCGACGGCACCACCGACGAGGCCTTCGGCTTCGACATCCCCGTGCCCGCCATCGGCGAGGAATTTGACGTCGCCCTCATCGGCAAGAAGGGCAAGTGGTACGACCATAAGGTCGTGGTCAGCGACCCCGTGCCCGTGGAAGCGGCGCAGTAGGAACGACATGAAACCGCCCCGCATAGCTGTGTGCTGTGCGGGGCGGTTTTTGGGATGGGATTTTGGATGAATGAGGAATTAGGAATGAGGAATTAGGAATTGTGGAATGCCGGAAACTCGCCGTAGGGACGCCATTCATGGCGTCCGTGGATGGCGAGGGGTTACGACCTCTTCCGCCCCTTCGGGGCACCTTCCCCTAAAGGCAACTTCGAAAAACCCTGTTTTCGCAAGCATTGCCTCGTAAAGAAAACTTGTTTTACAGGGTTTTCCGAAGTAATGTATGCGGCAAAATGAGGTTTTTCGAGGTCCCCTGAAGGGGAAGCCTTTTGGGGCGGGCGGCGCATCGCCGCCCCTACGCATATGTCGCGCGGCAGCCGCTATTCCTGTTCCCTGTTCCCTGTTCCCTGTTCCCTGATCCGCATCGCCACCAGCCCGACGATCAGCAGCACGGGGAAGACGCATCCCGCCAGCATGCCGGCGCGCAGGTTATCGCCGGCGCGCTGGGTGACCCAGCCCACCAGCCCCGGCGCGAACGCCCCGCCCAGGTCCCCGGCCATGGCCAGCAGCGCGAACAGCGCCGTGCCGCCCAGGGGCATGCTGCGGGAGGAGATGCTGATGGTGCCCGGCCACATGATGCCCACGGAGAAGCCGCACATCACGCAGCCCACCAGGCCCAGCGCCGGGTTACGGGCCAGCGACGCCAGCAGGTAGCACGCCAGGCACAGCGCCCCGGAGACCAGCATGGTCTTCGTCAGGTCCAGCCGGTCGCCGAGCTTGCCGTAGAGCGCCCGGCAGACGCCCATGGTGACGGCGAACAGGCAGGGCCCCAGCAGGTCGCCCACGGTCTTGTCGAGCCCCAGCGCCGACTCCGCGAAGGCCGACGCCCACTGGGCCATGCCCAGCTCCGAGGCCCCGGAGCACACCATCAGCAATACCGCGATCCAGAACAGGGGCGTGTGAAAGAGCTGGCCGATGGTCATGCCCCGGCCGTCCTCCACCAGGTGCTCGATGGGGCAGGTGGCGAAGTTGTAGATGTTGTACAGCGGTATGAGCGCCCACAGGCAGGCCAGCACCCGCCAATGGTCGATGCCGAAGAGGGCGAAGAACGCCGTGGACAGCACGATCACGCCCACCGAGCCCCAGCAGTAGAACGAGTGCAGCAGGCTCATCACGGCCTCCTTGTGCTCGAAGGGGCACGCCTCCACGATGGGGCTGACAACCACCTCGATCAGCCCGCTGCCGATGGCGTACACGATCACGCAGATCATGACGCCCGTAAACGGGTCCCGGCACAGCCCCGGCAGGAAGGCCAGCCCCGCCAGCCCCGCCGCCGAGGTGACCTCCGAGGCGATGACGGCCCTGCGGTAGCCGATGGCGTCCACGAACCGGGCGCACAGCAGGTCCACGATGAGCTGCGTGAAGAAGAACGCGGTGGAGATCAGCGCGATTTTGCCCAGCGGGATGCCGTAGTCGGCGTGCAGCTTCAGGAACAACAGCGGCGCGAAGTTCGCCGCGATGGCCTGGGTGATGAAGCCCAGGTAGCAGGCCCTCAGGGTCTTTTGATAGTTCTTTTCCATGTCAGCCCCCCGCGATCTGATCCACGACGATATGATGCGCAAGGGCGCCGCGTCGGCGCTCCTGCGTTGGACTTACACGAGCTTGCTGTACTTGGAGGAGACCCAGCCCTTCCCGTTGCGGAAGGCGATCTTGTACCACACCACGCCGCGGTAGTCCTTCTTCTTGTCGCCCATGTAGGTGGCGGTGTCGCCGGTGTACAGTATGCCCAGGTCGTCGGAATCCCTGTCCGGGTACTTGCGCACGTGCACGTCGCCGGTGGCCTTGACCCGCTTGCCGGAGCCGCCCTTGCCGCCGGAGACCTCTTCCATCTCCTGCTCGTTCATTTCAGCGATATTCATGTTCTCGTTGTTTTCCATGGTTCATGCCTCCTTCGCATCGTCGGATGTGGCGTTGTCGCCACGTTTTTTGTATGCACAATGATTAGCGAACCGGCGAGCAGAGCGAGCGGTTGCGCGGGTCGGGGACATCCAACGGATGGCCCCGACAATCATTGTTTACGAAGCCATTGTAGCACGCGCACTGTCACAGAACCGTCACACGGGCGCGGCGTCGGAGGACAGGAAGCGGCGCAGTATCTCCATCGTCTCCGCGAGGGTCCTGAGGTCGGCCGCGACGTTCCCCGTCTCCAGCGAGTGATTGGCCCCCTCGGTCAGCCACAGCGGGATGCCCTGCTTGGCGCACGCCGACGTGATCCCGGCCGTCGCGGCCCAGGGGTCGGCGGTGCCGTGGAACGCGACGGCGTCGCCGCCGGTGAAGTCGAAGGTCTCTTTAAGTGGCGTGAGCAGCGCCAGCCGGGCGGGGATGCCGCGCGTTTGGGCGTAGCGCGCCGCCACCGCCGTGCCGATGCTCTTGCCGATGAACACGACGTCGGCATACGCCCGCCAGTCGACGTCTTTAAGCCGCGCGTCGGCCTGTTCGCAGGCGGTCTCGAAGGCCCGCCGCATCTTCTCCGCATCGCCCTTGATGTCCCTGGGAAAGCCGCCGTAGTTCACGGGCAGCACGGTGTAGCCCGCCTGCGCCGCCAGCTTGCCGGCGTAGTACATCAGGGGCTTGTCGCAGGTGTACCCGATGCCCGGAAACAGCGCCGCGAGCTTCATGCCGCCACCCCGCGCGCCGGATGAGTGGATCGTTCGATATTGACCATGGATGCCGCCTCCGCAGTAAAATGGGTCCGATCACTCCTATGATACCAGATCGCGCCGGGGGTTTCAACCGTTTTTTTGCGGCGCGCGACGGCTTGCAAAACGTTCCGGGCTGTGTTACACTGATTCCGATCAATGACATCCCACGCGGGAAAGGAGTACGACATGCTGACACTGGAAAGGGCGCGCGCCCTCAACGACACCATGATTACCCAGGAGCACCTGAAGATCCACGCGCTGAACGTCTCCTACGCCATGGGGGCTATGGCCAGGCACTTCGGCGAGGACGTCGAACACTGGGAGGCCATCGGGCTTCTGCACGACTACGACTACGAAAAGTACCCCGACGAGCATCTCCGGCACACCGAGGCGCCGCTGCTGGCCGCCGGGGTGGACCCCGACGAGGTGCGGGCCATACTCAGCCACGGCTACGGCATCTGCACGGACGTTGAACCCGTGACGAACCTGGAGAAATCCCTGTTCACCGTGGACGAGCTGACAGGCATTATACAGGCCTGCGCCCGGATGCGCCCAAAGGGCATCACCGATCTGGAGGTCAAGAGCTTCATGAAGAAGTTCAAGGATAAGAAGTTCGCCGCCAAGTGCGACCGCGCGCTGGTGCTGAAGGGCTGCGCCATGGCCGTTCGTTTCACTGCGCCCGGCAAAATTCAGCAGGCAGCAGCCTCCACGGGAGGCCTGATTCATTTTCTGAAGAGTATCAAGACTGCAAACACCCCGGGGATTGATGCTGCACAGCACCAGATCGTAAGCCTGCCGCATCTGCATTTGATCTAGGTCGAGCGTTCGCCAGTTCTGCAGGACATAATCGATGTTGTCGAGCCCCTCCGCCTGTGCACGGCTGCGGGTAAAGAGCTGCATGTTTTCGGAGATGTCAAGGGAGGTGACCCGGCGGAGCTTCTGGGCCAGCGGAATCGTGAACACGCCGGTTCCCGCTCCAATATCCAGCGCAAAGTGCTCCTCCTTCAAATATCCGCGCAGGGCGATACGCGCAAGAGCGGCATCCGCCCGCTCGCTGCTCTGTCCCATGCCGCGCTGAAAGGCGGGAACATTTGCTTCCTCATGCCGATCCACTGCATCCTTGCTGCGAATCTCTGCGCAGAAGTTGTCGGTATGAGCCATCGCATACTCCCAGCGTTCCGCCCAGTATGTCACATATGGAGAATGCCAGTCCATGCAATTGTCCTCCGATCTTTCTTTTCTTGCCTTTTCGCCGGCGCTGGGATATACTTGCACCAAGCGAAAGGAGGGTGAGCCATGAGTATTGATGTTC